>NZ_WSRO01000002.1:6434464-6742500 GCF_009769735.1 Streptomyces sp. BA2 | reverse complement strand
GCATCAGGTTCTTGGGCTTGCAGATGTTGTAGAAGTACAGGAGCTCGCCGGCCGACGCGTGGCCTGATACGTGCACCTTCGCGTTGCCCTTGTGGACGACGTTCGCTCCCCAGCGGGTCAGGCCGTTGATCACGCGGTAGACCGCGTTCTCGTTGCCGGGGATGAGCGACGACGCCAGGATCACCGTGTCGCCCTGGACGATGCGGATCTGGTGGTCGCGGTTGGCCATCCGGGAGAGGGCGGCCATCGGTTCACCCTGCGAGCCCGTGCAGACGAGCACTACCTGGCTGTCCGGGAGGTCGTCGAGCGTCTTGACGTCCACCACCAGGCCCGGCGGGACCTTCAGGTAGCCCAGGTCCCTCGCGATGCCCATGTTGCGGACCATCGAGCGGCCGACGAAGGCGACCCTGCGGCCGTACTCGTGGGCGGCGTCCAGGATCTGCTGGATGCGGTGGACGTGGCTGGCGAAGCTCGCGACGATGATCCGCTTCTGGGCGCCGGCGAAGACGCCCCGGATCACGTTCGAGATGTCGCGCTCCGGCGGGACGAAGCCAGGGACCTCGGCGTTCGTCGAGTCGGAGAGAAGGAGGTCGATGCCCTCCTCGCTCAGCCGCGCGAACGCGTGCAGGTCGGTGAGGCGGCCGTCCATCGGCAGCTGGTCCATCTTGAAGTCGCCGGTGGCGACCACCATGCCCGCGGGGGTGCGGACGGCGACGGCCAGGGCGTCCGGGATGGAGTGGTTGACCGCGATGAACTCGCAGTCGAACGGGCCGAGGCGCTCGCGGTCACCTTCGGCGACCTCGAGCGTGTACGGCCGGATGCGGTGCTCCTGGAGCTTCGCCTCGATGAGCGCGAGGGTCAGCTTGGAGCCGATCAGCGGGATGTCCGGCTTCTCGCGGAGGAGATACGGGACACCGCCGATGTGGTCCTCGTGGCCGTGCGTGAGCACGATGCCGTCGATGTCGTCGAGGCGGTCCCTGATGGACGTGAAGTCCGGCAGGATCAGGTCGATTCCGGGCTGCTCCTCCTCGGGGAAGAGCACTCCGCAGTCGACGATCAGCAGGCGACCGTTGTACTCGAAGACGGTCATGTTGCGGCCGATCTCACCGAGGCCGCCCAGCGGGGTGACCCGCAGGCCGCCCTTCGGGAGCTTCGGCGGGGCGCCGAGTTCAGGATGCGGATGACTCAAAAGACTCTCCTCACCACACGCGCCACGTACCTCCGGGGCACGTGGCGCGCATGACGTTCGTGCAGTAGCAGTTGTTTGTGTGTGCAGGACGATGTCCTGCGGTGTTTCGCGTATTCAGTTGTGAAGTCTGGGGTTAGATCTGTACCCCGCCGGCGGCGAGATCGATCTTGAGCTGGGCCGTCTCGTCAGGCGACAACTCGACCAGGGGCAGCCGCAGCGGTCCCGCGGGGCGACCCTGCAGGGTGAGCGCCGCCTTCGTGGTGATCACACCCTGCGTACGGAACATGCCGGTGAAGACCGGGAGCAGCTTCTGGTGGATCTCTGTGGCCTTCTGTACGTCACCCGTGGTGTACGCGTCGATCATCGCGCGCAGCTCCGGCGTGACCACGTGGCTGACGACGGAGACGAAGCCGCAGGCGCCGACGGAGAGCAGCGGGAGGTTCAGCATGTCGTCGCCGGAGTACCAGGCGAGGCCGGAGCGGGCGATGGCCCAGCTGGCGCGGCCGAGGTCGCCCTTGGCGTCCTTGTTGGCGACGATGCGCGGGTGCTCGGCGAGGCGGACGATCGTTTCGGTGTTGATCGGTACGCCACTGCGGCCGGGGATGTCGTAGAGCATGACGGGAAGCTCGGTGCTGTCGGCGATCGCCGTGAAGTGCCGGAGCAGACCCTCTTGCGGGGGCTTGTTGTAGTACGGCGTGACGGTCAGAAGGCCGTCGGCGCCGACCCGCTCGGCGTCGCGGGCGAGCTCGATGCTGTGGCGGGTGTCGTTCGTGCCGACGCCTGCGACCACGTGGGCGCGGTCTCCGACCGCTTCTACTACGGCTCGTACGAGCTCGGCTTTCTCCGCGTTGCTGGTGGTCGGGGACTCGCCGGTGGTGCCGTTGATGACGAGGCCGTCATTGCCTGCGTCCACCAGGTGGGCGGCGAGCCGCTGCGCGCCGTCGAGGTCGAGTGCGCCGTCCGCCGTAAAGGGCGTGACCATGGCGGTGAGGACCCTCCCGAAGGGGGTCTGCGGAGTGGAGGTCGGAGCCATGGGTAACACGCTACTCGCTGCTCAGCGCGTGGTCCCCCCTCGGGGGATGTGTGCGGACCTGACAAGTGAGGAGCCCGGCACTGCCTGCTCGGGGGTTCAAGCAGTGCCGGGTCCGTTTGATCAGGCTAGATGAACTTCTCGAAATGCCGCAATACGGACACCTCACTCAGCCCACCCGTACATCAGTGCCTTACGGAGCCACACGTCCGTTGGCGTTGAACGCGGCGTGCGTGAGGGGCATGAGCTTGGCCCACTGCTCCTCCATCTTCTCGCCGACCATCTCGATCTCCCGCTGCGGGAAGGACGGGACCTTGGCGAGCTCGTGCTGCGTACGCAGGCCGAGGAAGTGCATCAGCGAACGGGCGTTGCACGTCGCGTACATCGACGAGAAGAGGCCTACCGGCAGGACCGCGCGGGCGACTTCGCGGGCGACGCCGGCGGCGAGCATCTCCTGATAGGCCTCGTACGCCTGGCGGTAGGAGTCCTCCATGACGCGGCCCGTGAGCTCCTGCTGGGCCTGGGTGCCCTCCACGAAGACGTACTTCCCGGGGCGGCCTTCCTGGACCAGCTTGCGGGCCTCGTCCGGGACGTAGAACGTCGGCTGGAGCTCCCTGTAGCGGCCCGACTCTTCGTTGTACGACCAGCCCACGCGGTGCCGCATGAACTCGCGGAAGACGAAGATCGGGGCACTGATGAAGAACGTCATCGAGTTGTGCTCGAAGGGGCTGCCGTGGCGGTCCCGCATCAGGTAGTTGATCAGGCCCTTGGAGCGCTCGGGGTCCTTCTGGAGCTCTTCCAGGGACTGCTCCCCGGCAGTGGAGACACGGGCGGCCCACAGGACGTCGGAGTCGGTCGCGGCGTGCTTCACCAACTCGACGGTGACCTCGCTGCGGAAGCTGGGCTTGAGCTCTTCGGTGGGGGTCTCGCTCACTGGCGGGGTCCTTCCATGTGCATCACTCGGGCGGCGCCCACTCTATGGCCCGGCACTGACAATCGGCCGTTCGGCGGCTCGCCACGACAATCTTCGGCGAATTTGGCGAAACCGGGCACCAATTGGCCGTTTCGAGCGTCTGACTGGACAACAGAGTTAAGTTCGAGTCGCGTGAGGAGAAACGCACCCCATGTTCCGTCGGCGCGAGCCCGTCCCGTTCGCCTTCATCGCCGAAGCCGACAAGTTCCGCAGCAACGTCACTCCCCCACCCCGAGAGCGTGCGTCGGCCGCTCAGGTCGTGGGCCGAACCCTGGTCGGCCTGGTCGTGGTCGCCGGACTCGCGGGTTCCCTGCTGTTCGGCATGCCCGCCCTGTCTCCCGATCAGTCACCCGCACAGAATCAGCAGTCCGAGGCCTCGGACGGTCGCTGACTCTCCCCCACTGCCCTAAAGGCGTGGGGGCACCCCCATGGCCCCCCAAGGGTGGTAGGCCGGAGCAGGGCTCGGTAGCCTCACCGGGCACAGCCCGTGCGTGGATTGAGTGAGGATTCAGTCGTGCCCCTGCCCTTCCTGACGGCGGACCGCGCCTTTGACGAGTCGGCGGACGACGCCGCTCTGCCGTTCGACGACCGCGACCACTGGCGGCGGCCCTACCGGCCAGGGCCGTGGCGGGTGGGGGCGGCAGCGCTGCTTCTCCTGCTCGCCTCGTACGTCCTCGTCGCCGCCGTGGTCATCGCGTTCGCGGACTCACTCGCGGGTGCCGCGGTCTGCGCGGGCCTCGCGGTGGTCGTCATCGTGAGCGCGCTGCGGCTGCTGCGGATGGGCACCTGGGTGAGCGCGCACGGCCTGCGTCGTGTGGCCTTCCTGACGACGCAGACCGTGCCGTGGGCGCAGGTCGTGACGGTGCGTACGACGCAGCAGCCCGTGCGGTGGCTCGGGCTGCCCCGCACGGTGCAGGGGCAGGCACTCGTCCTCGTACGGCGGGATCAGCGGGCCGAGGGGCAGCAGCCGTTGCTCACCGACCGCAACGCCGACTTCCTGGCCCGGTACGAGGCCTTCAACCGGGCGGCCGACTCCATCGAGGTGTGGGCCGACGAGTACCGGCGCACCGCCTGATCGCAGACGTCAGGCGTTCACAGGCCTGCCCGCGTGCAGCGCGATCGCGCGCTGCATCGCCTTTCGCGCGCGCGGGGTGTCCCGGGCATCGTGATAGGCGACGGCGAGGCGGAACCAGCAGCGCCAGTCGTCCGGCGAGTCCTCGGTCTCGGCCTTGCGCCTGGCGAAGACCTCGTCGGCCGAGTCACGGTCGATGCGACCGCCGGGGGTGCGCTTCAACTCGTCGACGGGCAGGCCGCCTTCGGCTTCCAGCTCGGCGGCGAGGCGGTTGGCGCGCTGGACGAACTGGGTGTTCTTCCAGAGGAACCAGACACCGATGAACGGCAGGATGAGCACCGCGACACCGAAGGTGACGGTGAGCGCGGTGCCGTGCTTTATCAGGAGCACGCCGCGGCTGCCGACCAGGACGAAGTAGACGACCAGGACGGCAGCCGTGACGGCGTAAGTGATCTTTGCTCGCATGAGGGTCAGCCGGTCCGTCAGTTCAGGTCCAGGAAGTGTTCCAGGCCGAACGTCAGGCCCGGAGTGCTCACCACACGGCGTACGCCGAGCAGGATGCCCGGCATGAAGCTGCTGTGGTGCAGCGAGTCGTGCCGGACCGTGAGGGTCTCGCCCTCGCCGCCGAGCAGCACCTCCTGGTGGGCCAGGAGGCCGCGCAGCCGCACGGAGTGCACCGGAACGCCGTCGACGTCCGCGCCGCGTGCACCGTCAAGCGCGGTCGAGGTGGCGTCCGGCTGCGGGGCGCTGCCCGCATCCCGACGGGCCTCGGCGATGAGCTGGGCGGTGCGCGTGGCGGTGCCGCTGGGGGCGTCGGCCTTGTTCGGGTGGTGCAGCTCGACGACCTCGACGGACTCGAAGTACGGCGCCGCGATCTGCGCGAACTTCATGGTGAGGACCGCGCCGATGGAGAAGTTCGGGGCGATCAGGACGCCCGTCTCCGGCGATGCGGCCAGGGCGGTCTCCAGCTGCGCGACGCGGTCGTCGGTCCAGCCCGTCGTACCGACCACGGCGTGGATGCCGTGCCGTACGCAGAAGTCGAGATTGCCCATCACCGAGTCGGGGTTGGTCAGTTCGACCGCGACCTGGGCGCCGGTCTCCACCAGCGTGTCCAGCGAGTCGCCCCGGCCAAGCGCGGCGACCAGTTCCAGGTCGTCGGCGGCTTCGACGGCTCGGACGGCCTCGGAGCCGATCCGGCCCTTGGCTCCGATGACCGCCACGCGCAGCTTGCTCATGTGCCTGATTCCTTAAGGGAGTTAGGAGACCGCTGAGGGCTTAGGAGACCGCTTCGTGCAGGCGTGCGGCCTGCTTGTCCTTGAGCGGGCCGATGGCCGACAGCGACGGACGGTGGCCGAGGACCTCGCGGGCGACCTCGCGGACCTCGTCCGGGGTGACCGCCGAGATCTTGGCCAGCATGTCGTCGACCGACATCTGCTCGCCCCAGCACAGCTCGCTCTTGCCGATACGGTTCATCAGCGCGCCCGTGTCCTCGAGGCCGAGCACGGTGGAGCCCGCGAGCTGGCCGATCGCGCGGCCGATCTCGTCGTCGCTCAGGCCGTTCTGCGCGACCTGGTCGAGCTCGTCGCGGCAGATCTTCAGTACGTCGTGCACCTGGCTCGGGCGGCAGCCCGCGTACACGCCGAAGAGGCCGGTGTCGGCGAAGCCCGATGTGTACGAGTACACGCTGTAGGCCAGGCCGCGCTTCTCCCTGACCTCCTGGAAGAGGCGCGATGACATGCCGCCGCCGAGGGCGGTGTTCAGGACGCCCATGGCCCAGCGGCGCTCGTCCGTGCGGGCCAGGCCCGGCATGCCGAGGATGACGTGGGCCTGCTCGGTCTTGCGGTTGATGACCTCGACGCGGCCCGCCGTGCGCAGGGCGCGGGAGCCCTGGCGCGGGATGACCGGCGTCGCGTCGGTGCGGTGGAGGGCGCCGGCCTTCTCGAAGGCGGCACGGACCTGACGTACGACCTTGTTGTGGTCGACGTTGCCCGCGGCCGCGACCACCAGGTGGGTCGGGTCGTAGTGCTTCTTGTAGAAGCGGCGGATCCGCTCGGCGGTGAGGGCGTTGACCGTCTCCTCGGTGCCGAGGACGGGGCGGCCGAGGGGGGTGTCGCCGAGCATCGTGTGCGCGAACAGGTCGTGCACGCAGTCGCCCGGGTCGTCCTCGGTCATCGCGATCTCTTCGAGGATGACGCCGCGCTCGGCGTCGACGTCCTCCTGGAGGATCAGGGAGCCCGTCAGCATGTCGCAGACGACGTCGATGGCCAGCGGCAGGTCGGTGTCGAGCACGCGTGCGTAGTAGCACGTGTACTCCTTCGCCGTGAAGGCGTTCATCTCGCCGCCGACCGCGTCGAGCGCGGCCGAGATGTCGAGGGCGCTGCGCTTCTTGGTGCCCTTGAAGAGCAGGTGTTCCAAGTAGTGCGTGGCGCCGTTCAGGGACGGCGTCTCGTCGCGGGATCCGACGTTCGCCCAGATCCCGAAGGTCGCCGAGCGTACGGAAGGCAGGGTCTCGGTGACGACGCGGAGGCCGCCCGGCAGCGTCGTACGGCGGACCGTGCCGATGCCGTCCTTGCCCTGGAGGAGGGTTTGGGTACGGGCGACGGCCCGCCCCTCCGAAGAGGGGCGGGCCGTCGTCGTGGTGCTACGCGACGTCACTTGTCGGTGTCGTCCTTCGTTTCGTCGCCCTCTTCGCCCTCGATGACGGGGATGAGGGAGAGCTTGCCGCGGGAGTCGATCTCGGCGATCTCGACCTGGACCTTCTGGCCCACGCCGACAACGTCCTCGACGTTCTCCACGCGCTTGCCGCCGGCGAGCTTGCGGATCTGCGAGATGTGCAGCAGACCGTCCTTGCCCGGCATGAGCGAGACGAACGCGCCGAAGGTCGTCGTCTTCACGACGGTGCCCAGGTAGCGCTCGCCGACCTCCGGCATGGTCGGGTTGGCGATGCCGTTGATCGTGGCGCGGGCGGCCTCGGCCTGCGAGCCCTGAGCGGCACCGATGTAGATGGTGCCGTCGTCCTCGATCGTGATGTCGGCGCCGGTGTCCTCCTGGATCTGGTTGATCATCTTGCCCTTCGGGCCGATGACCTCACCGATCTTGTCCACCGGGATCTTGACGGTGATGATGCGCGGAGCGTTCGGGGACATCTCGTCCGGAACGTCGATCGCCTCGTTCATCACGTCGAGGATGTGCAGACGCGCGTCACGGGCCTGCTTCAGCGCGGCGGCCAGGACCGAGGCGGGGATGCCGTCGAGCTTGGTGTCGAGCTGGAGCGCGGTCACGAACTGCTTCGTACCGGCGACCTTGAAGTCCATGTCACCGAACGCGTCCTCGGCACCGAGGATGTCGGTGAGGGCGACGTAGTGCGTGTCGCCGTCGATCTCCTCGGAGATCAGACCCATGGCGATACCGGCGACGGCGGCCTTCAGCGGCACACCGGCGTTCAGCAGCGACATCGTCGAGGCACAGACCGAGCCCATGGACGTCGAGCCGTTCGAACCGAGGGCCTCGGAGACCTGACGGATCGCGTACGGGAAGTCCTCGCGCGACGGGAGCACGGGCACGATCGCGCGCTCGGCGAGCGCGCCGTGGCCGATCTCGCGGCGCTTCGGCGAACCGACGCGGCCGGTCTCGCCGACCGAGTACGGCGGGAAGTTGTAGTTGTGCATGTAGCGCTTGCGCGTCACCGGGGAAAGGGTGTCGAGCTGCTGCTCCATGCGGAGCATGTTGAGGGTGGTGACGCCCAGGATCTGGGTCTCGCCACGCTCGAACAGCGCCGAGCCGTGCACGCGCGGGATGGCCTCGACCTCGGCGGCGAGCGTACGGATGTCCGTGAGGCCACGGCCGTCGATGCGGACCTTGTCCTTGATGACGCGCTCGCGGACCAGCTTCTTGGTCAGCGCGCGGTACGCACCGGAGATCTCCTTCTCGCGGCCCTCGAACTGCGGGAGCAGCTTCTCGGAGGCGATCTCCTTGATGCGGTCGAGCTCGGTCTCGCGCTCCTGCTTGCCGGCGATGGTCAGCGCCTGGGAGAGCTCCGACTTCACGGCGGCGGTCAGGGCCTCCAGGACGTCGTCCTGGTAGTCCAGGAAGACCGGGAACTCGCCGGTGGGCTTGGCGGCCTTGGCGGCGAGGTCCGACTGGGCCTTGCAGAGCGCCTTGATGAAGGGCTTCGCGGCCTCGAGACCGGCGGCGACGACCTCCTCCGTGGGGGCCTCCGCGCCGTCCTTGACGAGCTGGATGGTCTTCTCGGTGGCCTCGGCCTCGACCATCATGATCGCGACGTCGCCGTCCTCGAGGACGCGACCAGCGACGACCATGTCGAAGACGGCGTCCTCGAGCTCGGTGTGCGTCGGGAAGGCGACCCACTGGCCCTTGATGAGCGCCACGCGCGTGCCGCCGATCGGGCCCGAGAAGGGCAGGCCGGCCAGCTGCGTGGAGCAGGAGGCGGCGTTGATCGCGACCACGTCGTACAGGTGGTCGGGGTTGAGCGCCATGATCGTCTCGACGATCTGGATCTCGTTACGCAGGCCCTTCTTGAAAGAAGGACGCAGCGGGCGGTCGATCAGGCGGCAGGTCAGGATCGCGTCCTCGGAGGGACGGCCTTCACGGCGGAAGAACGATCCGGGGATCTTGCCGGCGGCGTACTGCCGCTCCTCGACGTCCACCGTGAGGGGGAAGAAGTCGAGCTGGTCCTTGGGCCGCTTGGAAGCGGAGGTGGCCGACAGCACCATGGTGTCGTCGTCCAGGTACGCGACGGCGGAGCCTGCGGCCTGCTTGGCCAGGCGGCCCGTCTCGAAGCGGATGGTGCGGGTGCCGAACGTGCCGTTGTCGATAACAGCCTCGGCGTAGTGGGTCTCGTTCTCCACTGTTCTCCTACGTGTCTACGTTTCGTCTTCTCGCCCCTGGGCCCGTGTGGCCCGGGAGCGGCGCCCCATGCGTCCTTCGTGGACAGGGACTGTGTGGAGAAACGCGCCGTGTGTGCGGGCCGGTCTTCGATCGAAGCTCCCGGGGGTTTCGCCCGGAAGCCACTACCGAAGATCGGCGGCGGCTGGTGCGCCTCTCCTTCGTGAGGTCCTGCTGGGTGTCCCCCGGGTGCTGGACCATGGTGATCCCTACCCGCGGGGACGTGCTTATGTCACCAGACTACAAAGCGTCGGTGACAACGCGCACGTACAGCAAAGGGAGCGGCCCCCTCTTGCGTGGGAACCGCTCCCTTCACGATGTCTTACTTGGCGCCCGCCGCACCGCGACGGATGCCCAGACGGTCCACCAGCGCACGGAAGCGCTTGATGTCCTTCTTGGCCAGGTACTGCAGCAGACGGCGACGCTGACCGACCAGGATCAGCAGACCACGACGGGAGTGGTGGTCGTGCTTGTGGGTCTTCAGGTGCTCGGTCAGGTCCGAGATGCGGCGCGAGAGCATGGCGACCTGGACCTCGGGGGAGCCGGTGTCGCCCTCCTTCTGGCCGAACTCGGTCATGATCTGCTTCTTCGTAGCGGCGTCGAGCGACACGCTTACTCCTCGTAGTCTTTTCGTGGCCACCGAGTGCCCCTGGTCTACATCGCAGGGGAGCTTCCACAACTCGGAAGGCGAGGTCCGCTGGGCGCTGCCCTCAGGTCCTTGGTCGAGGTGTCGACCTTGGGGGTCCGGGGGCGCGTACACATACGGCCGTTACACAGGGTACCAGTCGGGTCGTGGACAGCCGACAGGGCTCCTGTCCAGTCCCCCTGAGGCCCCTGCCGCGCCGTTCCCCACCCCTATGCTTCTGAGCCCGCGCCCCTTCGGGGCCTGCGCTGCTTCAGGCCCCGCACCGCTTCAGGCCCCGCACTGCTTCAGGCTCTGCGCTTCATGCGCCTTCGACTCCCAGCGCGCTGAAGGCCGTGCCCTTCCAGGGTCCACTGTCCTCCGCGGACAGCTCCCGGGGGGCGAAGAAGACCCGGCCGTGCTCGATGATGATCTCGTTCTCCTCCGGATTCTCCATCCCGATGCGGTCCGGCATGCCGAAGAGCAGATACGGGGCCTCCTTGCCCGTACGCGGGTCAAGGCTCACCACGGCGGCCGGTGAGACACCGTCGTCGCTCGGCCGGAAAGCGAGCAGCCTGCCGCCGCTCACCCGCAAGGGGTACATCGGACGGTCCGGCTTGGAGTCGAACTTCTTGACGGTCTTCCCGGTGCCGAGGTCGTACGAGGCGATCCAGTTGTCCGCGGGCGTCCCCTTGGAGGCCGCCAGGAACAGCTGGTCCCGCCCGACCGCGATCGCGTCACACGTTTCCACGGTCCCGAAGAGCGGCTTGTGGCAATTGTCGACGAAGCGGCCTTCCGGCATGTCGATCGTGGCCCGGTAGTCGCCTCGGTCATCGAGAGTGATCAAGTCCGTCACGGCGGTACCCGCGGTCGAGACGGCAAGCACCGCGGGGTCGGACGAGACCAAGTAGACGCGCTCGACCCCGCGCGCCACCTTGTAGGTCCACTCCGGCTCAGCCGTCCGGGGCCGCACCTTCTGCACCTTGAACCGGGGCTCCTCGGTGTCCCCGCACCGGACGAGGGCAAGGAGGTCGCGCCCGCCCGCGAAGCCGAGGTCCCGGCACTCCGCAGAGGCCGCGCTCGTCCACAGTTGCCGCCCGTGCTTCATGTCGTACGCGACCGAGCCCTGGCTCCAGGCCACGGCGACCGTGCCACGCGTCATGGTCACGTTGGCGTGCGGCGCGAACGCTTCCTCGGCGTCGGGCAGCTTCACCTGCCAGAGCTTCTCGCCGGTGTTCAAGTCGAAGAAGGCCAGCTGGGTACAGAGGAACTTGTCGGGGTCCTCGGCTTTGCGGCTCTTGTCCTTGGATCTCTTCCCCTTGTCCTTCTTGCTCTTCTTCTTGCTCTTCTCGTCCTTGCCCTTGGGCTTGGGCTTGTCACCCTTCTCCTGGAGGAGGACAGCCGTGCGTCCGTCGGCGGTGACGTGGCGGGTGGTGTCGCATATCGGGCCGGTCAGCTCGGTGGACCAGTCCTCCTTGGACGTGCCGAACTTGAAGCCCTTGAGCGTGCTGCCGGTCCCCCGGACGAAGTTCTTCTCCGTCGCCCACGCGCCGGGCGCGTGAACGGTCTCGCGCCCGAACCTCTTCTTGAACTCTTTTTCGTTGTAGTCGACGGCGAGATCGGCCTCGGGGCTCCGGGGGGACTCCTCGACGGTGTCCCGGATGTCGTCCGGTGCCTGCCGCACGGCGGTCGGCTTCTTCGGCTGTGGCTGCTCGCCGTCGGTCACCGCCCAGACGACACCGCTGCCCACACAGAGAACCACTGCCAGCAGAACGGCCAGCACCCTCGCGCGACGCTTCTTGTTCTCCCTCTCCGCGCTCAGGACGGACTGAGTAAAGGGGGAATGGGGCGGGCCGTGACTCACGTGGCGGGGCCTTTCTGGTTCGAAGGGGCGTCGCTTCGCGCGAAGTTACGGGTGAACTCACCGCAAATGCCCACTGGTTCAGGTTCCGCGCGATGCGCGCGTCACCTTATCTCCGCGCTTTCGCCACCCTCCGTTCAGGATTGGGGGACCTGCGACCGGAACCCCAGGTGACGAGGCCATTGCGCTGCGTACCTTCCGGCCTGCCAAGTACTCTGAGCCCACGGTTGGTTCGCACAGGTGGAAGGGGCCGTCGCGCCATGGCCGAGGCACAGCACGAGGACGTCCAGGCTCGCAAAGAGCGCGAGAAGAACGAGCTCTACGCTCTCGACATCTCCGGCGTGGAGTGGCACAGCGCACCGGGCGCCGAGGCACACGAGGAGCGGGTCGAGATCGCGTACCTGCCGGACGGCGCCGTAGCCATGCGGTCGTCCATCGAGCCCGAGACAGTGCTGCGGTACACCGAGGCGGAGTGGCGGGCCTTCGTGCTCGGAGCCCGGGACGGGGAGTTCGATCTGGAGCCGGCAGCGGGCGAGGTCAGCCGGGACGCGGGCTGACGCGTAGAGCGCAGCTGTCAGCTGGTCAGAGCTCGTGCTGAGGCATACACGTCGAAGACGGCCAGGGTCAGCGGGACCAACGTCAGCAGGACGAAGCCTTCCGCGATTTCAGTGAAGCGGCCCCAAAAGGGGGTGACTCCTCGGCGTGACGTGATGAGACCTACGGCAGTGACCAGTGCGGAGGCGGCCGCGATCGCCGCGATCAGCCACAGCGTTCGTACGTTGAGGGCCGAACTGTCGCCGAGCAGGGCATCGCGCATCAGTGCGTGCGGCGGGTTGAGGCAGAAGCCGAGCCCGAGCAGCACGAGTCCCGCCAGGCCCGCGGCCAGCGTCGAGGCGACCTGAGCCGTGTAACGGAAGAGCTGGGCGCGCATCAGCATCGCGATGCCGGTAGCGAGGGCAAGCAGCTGCCCCCAGACATCGTCGGAGAAGCCGAGCACCGCGGCCCCACCGACGGACACCAAGGCGCAGCCACCCACCAGGCCGACGAGCAGTTCGTGGCCGCGGCGGGCCTGGGCGGCGATGCGCTCGGCGTCGACAGGCTGCTGCGGCTCTGGCTCAGCGCCGTACTCGTTGCGTGCGGCGTGCGGGGACTCGAAGCCGATGGGGATACGGGCGAACCGCATGGACAGACCCGGCAGGAACGCGAGGGCACCTACGGCCAGCGGGGCGCAGAGCGCCGCGGTCTCGACCGGTTCCAGGCTGCTGAGCGTCGCGATGAACACGGTGAGCAGGCCGACGGCGGAGGCGAAGACGAAGGCCACGAACGGGCCGTCCCCGCGCGGCGACACCAGGGCGAGGATCACCGAGGCGATGAGTACGGCCGTGCAGGCGAGCAGGAACTGGAGCCTGCCGATGCCCTGCCCCTCGGTGAGGGGCAGCAGACCGGAGCCGGCCACGGCCACGTTCGGCAGAGCGCCGAGGCCGAGAGCGATGGCCGAGGCCCGGTCGTCGTAGATCCGCGCACGCACGCAGGCGAGCGTGAGCAGCAGCAGACCCGCGACGGCGGCGAGGATGCCCGGCAGGCCGTTCATGTCGTGGCGGGGCTCTGCGGTCCAGGCCACGAAGGCGATGAGGGCCGGCAGCACGGCGCCGCCGATGAGTCCTGCCACGCGCGTCGAGTCGCCGTCCCACAGCGTGCGATCGCGCGTCACCGCGGAGGCGACGGCCTCGGACACGTCGTCGAAGACGGCCGGCGGCAACGACTCGGAGAACGGACGCAGGGTGAGGAGCTCGCCGTCGAGGATGCGCTGCGCCGCGAAGGATCGGGCGCTGTCCAGCACGGCGCCGTCACGGCGTACGAGGTGGTAGCCGACAGGGGCGCCTTCGGCGGGGCTCTGCCGGGAGAGGCGCAGGATCTCCGGGTAGATGTCGGCGACCGGGATGTCATCGGGCAGCGCCACGTCGATCCGGCTGTCGGGCGCGACGATGGTGACGCGGCAGAAGCCGAATCCCGCGCCGGTTCCGGAGGCGGGTCCCGGAGGTGTTCCCTGGCCGGACCGTCCCGATCCGGTAGCCGTCGCGGAGGCCGTCATGCTCACCTTGCTGCTCCCCCTCCATGCTGTGGTCCTGATGGCGATGTCATCAGTGGTGCTGGTGCTGGTGCCGCGTGCGCGGCAGCTGGTGCTGCGTGCGCGGCGTCTCCGCCGACTGTGCCGCATTCGCGTGGTGCATCGCGGCGCGATCTGACCCAGCTGGCTGGTTCTTGGTGGCGACCCTCACCACATACGGCTAAATGCACCGATACATCGGCCAGTTGGACAGGCGGCTCTACGGCCGGATTAGCAGGTGCTCACGCGCACAGCGGCACCCTACCGCCGACCGGTCACCACCCGTATCAGTAGGATCACACAGCGGCCTGCGTCCGCCTGAAACGGGGCGGCGGACGGAACACCTCGGCCCTGTAGGGGAATTGGTGCGTAGTGAGCCACATCGTCGTGAAGCGCCCACCTCGGGCTCTGCCGTCTCAGGTGCCCACCGAAGAAATCGTGCTGCAGCCGCCGCCCGAACTGCCGCGTGGGCAGCAGGAGGGCGCGATGATGCAACTCCTTCCCATGCTGGGCATGGGCGGGTCCGTGGTGTTCTTCTTCATGCCCAGTTCGCATCCGTTCATGAAGATCATGGGCATGGTGATGGTCGCCTCGACGGTGGCCATGTCCGTCGCGATGCTGATCCGCTACCGGCGCGGGACGCAGGGCCAGTTGGCCGACATGCGGCGCGACTACCTCCGGTACCTGAAGCAGACCCGGCGCCAGGCGCTGGATGCCGCGAGGGCACAGCGTGACGCGCAGTACTACCTCCACCCCTCCCCCGAACAACTGTGGGCGCTGGTCGCCGAGGGCAGCCGGATCTGGGAACGCCGCACGGGGGACGAGGACTTCGGGCAGGTGCGCGTCGGGCTCGGTCCGCAGTCGCTCGCCACGCCACTCGTTCCGCCGCAGACCGCCGCGGTGGACGAACTGGAGCCGCTCACCGCGGGGGCGATGCAGCGCTTCCTCGCCGCCCACAGCACGCTGGAGGACCTGCCGATGGCGGTCTCCCTGCGGGCCTTCTACCACGTGACGGTCAGCGGTGACCCCGGCACGGTGCGGGCAGCGGCTCGTGCGCTGACCGGCTCTCTCGCGTCGCTGCACTCCCCGCAGGACCTGGTCGTCGCGGTCGCGGCGGGGCGCGCGGCCGCTCCGGAGTGGGAGTGGTCCAAGTGGCTCCCGCACTGCCAGACGCAGGGCAGCGCGGACGGTGCGGGCAGCCGCCGTCTGATCACCGGCGACCCGGTGGAGCTCGAGGCGATGCTCTCCGCCCGGCTGCAGGGCCGCCCCCGTTTCCACCCGGGTGGGTCTCATGTGCCGGACGAGCCACACATCGTCGTCGTACTCGATGGCCTGTCACTGCCTCCCATGTCGGTCCTGGCCTCCCCTGAGGGGCTGCAGGGAGTGACGGTCCTGGAGGTCGTGCCGGGAGAACTGACGGGCGGGCGGGGTGGGCTTTCCCTCGTCGTGCAGCCGAGGTCGCTGCGCATCGAATCCGGACACGGCCTGGTGTACGAGGGCACGCCCGACCTCCTCTCCTACGAGGCTGCCGAGGCGCTGGCCCGGCAGCTGGCCCCGCTGCGGGTGGCATCGGGCGGGGACGACGACGAACCGCTCCTCGCCAACCTCGAGTTCACGGATCTGCTGAGCCTGGGCGACGCGAACTCGGTCGACACGGCCCGGACGTGGCGCCCGCGCGCGCAGGCCGAGCGGTTGCGCGTGCCGATCGGCGTCGGCGAGGACGGCCGCCCCGTGATGCTGGACCTCAAGGAGGCCGCGCAGGAGGGCATGGGCCCGCACGGTCTGTGCGTGGGAGCCACCGGTTCCGGCAAGTCGGAGCTGCTGCGCACTCTGGTGCTCGGCCTCGCGGTCACCCACTCCTCCGAGAGCCTGAACTTCGTTCTTGCCGACTTCAAGGGCGGTGCGACCTTCGCCGGGATGGCGCAGATGCCGCACGTCGCCGCCGTGATCACCAACCTGGCGGACGACCTGACGCTCGTCGACCGCATGGGCGACTCCATCCGCGGCGAGCTCAACCGGCGCCAGGAACTGCTGCGCGACTCGGGCAACTACGCCAACATCCACGACTACGAGAAGGCGCGCGCGGCAGGGGCCCCGCTCCAGCCGATCCCTTCTCTGGTCCTCGTCATCGACGAGTTCAGCGAACTCCTGACCTCCAAACCGGACTTCATCGAGATGTTCGTGCAGATCGGCCGCATCGGCCGCTCACTCGGCGTGCATCTGCTGCTGGCCTCGCAGCGCCTGGAGGAGGGTCGGCTTCGCGGCCTGGAGACCTACCTTTCGTACCGCGTCGGTCTGCGGACGTTCTCCGCTGCCGAGTCGCGCGCGGCGCTCGGGGTCCCGGACGCGTACCAGCTGCCGAACGTGCCCGGCTCCGGCTACCTGAAGTACGGCACGGACGAGATGGTGCGCTTCAAGGCGGCGTATGTCTCCGGGGTCTACCGCTCGGGTTCGCAGCAGGCCGCGGCGCTGGGCGGGCCGCGGCCGGTGGACCGCCGTCCGGTGCTCTTCACGGCGGCCGAGGTTCCTGTTCGCTATTCCGCGCCAGCGGTGCCGGAGCCGCGTACGCCGTCACCGGCGGACCCGGACGACGCGCTGGCCGACACCGTCCTGGACGTCATCGTGCGCCGCCTGGAGGCGCAGGGCCCGGCGGCCCATCAGGTGTGGCTGCCGCCCCTGGAGAGTCCACCGTCCCTGGACGCGCTGCTTCCGGGGCTCACGGCCGTACCGGGGCGTGGGCTCACGCAACCCGGCTACGAGGGAGCGGGGCGGCTCGTCATCCCCCTCGGCCTGGTCGACAAGCCCTACGAGCAGCGTCGTGACGCACTGTGGTGCGACTTCTCGGGCGCGGCGGGCCACATGCAGATCGTCGGTGGCCCGCAGTCCGGCAAGTCGACCTTGCTGCGCTCCCTGATGGCGTCCTTCGCCCTCACGCACACTCCGCGTGAAGTGCAGCTCTACGGCCTGGACTTCGGCGGCGGTGGCATGGCGGCCGTCGCCGACCTCCCGCACGTCGGCGGGGTCGCCTCACGCCTCGACCCCGAGCGGGTGCGGCGCACGGTCGCCGAGGTGTACGGCGTGATGACGCGCCGCGAGGAGTACTTCCGTACGTCCGGCATCGCGTCGATCGCGGACTTCCGGGCGCGAAGGGCCCGCGGTGACATCTCGGTCGCCGACCAGCCGTGGGGCGACGTCTTCCTGATCATCGACGGATGGGGCAACTTCCGCTCGGATTACGAGGGCTTGGAGCCCGCGGTCCTGGACATCGCGGCGCGCGGCCTCGGTTACGGAGTCCACCTGGTCCTTTCGGCATCGAGGTCGATGGAGGTCCGCGCGAATCTCAAGGACCACCTCATGAACCGCCTCGAACTGCGCCTCGGCGACACCATGGACTCCGAGTTCGACCGCAAGGTCGCCGCCAATGTCCCGGCAGGGGTGCCAGGCCGGGGCCAGTCCCCTCAGAAGCAGCACTTCATGGCGGCGGTCCCGCGCATCGACGGTCTGTCGTCCGACACGGACCTCGCGGATGCCACGGCCACCCTGACCGCCGAGGTGTCCCGCCACTGGACGGAGCCGGGTGCACCGAAGGTCCGCCTCCTGCCGAGGGAGCTCCCCTCCGACCAGCTCCCGCCGGGCAACGTCTTCCCGAACCGTGGTGTGTCCTTCGCTCTCGACGAGACCAACCTCGAACCGGTCTTCGTGGACTTCGAACAGGACCCGTTCTTCTTCGTCTTCGGCGAGAGCGAGTCGGGCAAGTCGAACCTGCTTCGCCTGCTGATCACCCGCCTCACCGAGCGCTACAGCGGCGACGAATGCAAAATCTTCGTGGTCGACAACCGCCGCTCCCTCCTCGACGTGACCCCGGCCTCGCACCTGGCGGAGTACATCCCCATGTCCAACGCCATGGACCACCACATGACGGCCCTGGCCGACCTGATGAACCGCCGCACGCCGACGGCCGAGGTCACCGCCCGGCAACTCCGCGAACGCAGCTGGTGGCGAGGACCGACGGTGTACGTGATCGTCGACGACTACGACCTGGTGTCCACGTCGAGCGGCAACCCGCTGGGCCAGCTCACCGAGCTGCTTCCCTTCGCCCGTGATGTGGGCGTCCGCTTCATCATCGCGCGGTCGACGGCGGGCGCGGGACGGGCGTCGTACGAACCCTTCATGCAGCGGATGAAGGAGCTTGGCGCGCAGGGTGTGGTGCTCGCCGGGGATCCGGGCGAGGGCGACATCCTGGGCGGGGTGCGGCCGCGGCCGATGCCGGCGGGGCGAGGGACCTTCGTTTCACGACGGCGGGGGAAGCCGTTGGTGCAGACGGGGTTGGTGGCTGGGGAGTTCTGAGTTCCACCGCCAGATCCAGACCGTACGAGGATTCCAACCATGATCGACGACAACGGGGAAGGAAGTCGGCCGGGGCACGGTCGACGGTCCCGCCTCGCGGATCTGGCCGACATGACCGTGCCTGCGGCTGTCGTGCCCGATGCGCGGGACGACAGCCTCCGAATACGCCGGGAGTTCGCCGCTCTGCTCGGTGAGTTCCGGCGCACTGCCGTGCTGCTTCCGCTCGGTGAGGACGCATGCCCGCTCATCGCGGATTTCAACGGCGTCCGATGGATCTACGCCTTCTCGGACGAGACAGCGCTGGCCCGGTTCGCGGTCATGCGCGGGGACGGTGCTCGCGAGTGGGAGTACCAACGCCTGCTCGGCGCCCGGCTGCTGGACGGGGTCGTGCCGGTGGCCGGCGTTCCCTGCGGTGTGGCCATGGACGTAGGAAGCGAAGGGGACGAGGTGCTGCTTCCGCCGGTGCTGGGGGTCGTCCCTGCCGCGGTCGCGGTCGACGCGGACGAGTACGCGGATGAATACGGGGAGAGTGGAAAGTGAGTGACGACCAGTCCGATCTGGCAACAGGCGGCCTGAACCTGATCGCCCAGGGGATCAACCTGACTCTGGAAGAGCTCAAGGAGCTCGGTCCGATCGGTGCGGCCAGTGCCGGTCGCGGTTTTCAGGAGATCGCCCTGACGGGCCTTGAGCTGGGCCATGGCGGGCTCACGTCTGCGTTCGATTCGTTCTGTGAGCGCTGGGAATGGGGGGTGCGCTCCCTGGTCGCGGCAGGGAACGACTTCGCGCAGGGAGTGGGTCTCACGGCGGGGACGATGTACGAGACCGAGCAGTACGTGGGCGGGTCGTTCAAGGTCTTGTCGAACTCGCTGGGCGGCAATCCGTACGCGACCGAGGACGAGGTCACCCGGATGAGTTGGGGTGAGCTGGCCGATAACCACGCCCTCGCCAACCCGGACTACAGCAAGGAATCCTTCGACAAGGCGGGGGAGAACATCGAGCAGGGCTACAAGGACGCCGGCCGGGATGTACTGACCTCGGACATGTTCGGCCCGGACAGCGCTCAGCGAGCCGCCGGAATGAGCGACGAGCAGTACGAGGCCCTGCTGGACGAGGGCTTCGGCCCTTCGCCCGAGGAGCGTGCCCGTGCTGACGCACAGCAGCAGACTCAGCGGGGCGGGGACACGGGCTGATGGGCATAGGTGGTCTCGGTGATGTCGTCAACTCCGGTCTGGGAAAGCTGGAGGACGGCTGGGACACGACCAAGAAGGTGGTCGGTGAAGGCGTCGAATGGGGCTCCGACAAGCTGGCCGACGGTCTCGACCACATCGGCGCGGACGGTGCCGCGGACTTCGTCCAGGACGTCGGTGGCAGCGTCGCGTCCTCCCTGGGCGCGGAGGTCGACGAACGGCAGCTCGGCGAGACCGAGCAGGCCGATGAACTCATCCACGGCAACCCCGGAACGATCCGGCAGAGCGCGAAGCATCTGAAGGACTTCCACAAGGCCTTCGACAAGGTCGGCCAGGGCATGCGCAGGCTGGACTCCTCGCACTGGAAGGGCGAGGCGGCCAAGACTTTCCGCGAGAAGTTCACCGTGCACCCGGTCAAGTGGCTGCACGCGGCGGACGCCTGCGGAAGTGCCGGTGAAGCCCTGGAGAAGTACGCGGACACGGTCAAGTGGGCACAGGGCCGGGCGCAGGACGCGATCGACCTGTACAAGAAGAGCCGGCAAGCCTCTGAGTCAGCCGTGGAGGCGTACAACAAGCGGGTCGATGCCTACAACGCCGCGCTCAAGGCCGACAAGGATCCGGGTGCACGGCCGGAGCCGTTCAAGGACCCGGGCAAGGCCGACCTCGAACTGGCCCGCGAGATCCTCGCCGACGCCCGTCGTCAGCGCAACGAGGCGGGCCAGTCGGCGGAGAGCACGGTCAAGGCGGCCCTGGCACACGCTCCGGCCGAACCGCCGCCGCTGGACCGGCTTCAGTCAAATTCCTTCGACGGCCTCAAGTCGCAGAACACGGAACTTCAGCACGTCATGGGCGGAGCGTTGAAGGGAACAGGAGGGCTGATCAATTTCGTACGCGGTCTGAGCCCGATCGACCCGTACAACATCACGCACCCCGCCGCCTATGTGCAGAACGTGAACCTGACCCTGGCCGGGCTCGCGTCCACGGCGACGCACCCCGACCGTGCGGCGAAAGACGCGTACGACAGCTTCAAGAAGGACCCCTCCGAATTCTGGGGCCGGATGCTGCCGGAGCTGGCCGGGACCAAGGGAGCCGGTTTCGCGAGCGGAGCGGCCCGGGCCGCAGCCGCACAAGGGGTGAAGGGCGCCGCACGAGAGGCAGCGGAGTCGGGCGCACGGCGGGGGGCACGCGAGGCTGTCGGCGAAGACCCCGCGGGGCCCTCTCGGCGAGAGGGCGTGGAGAGCCGGGGAACGGACCCGATCGACCTCGCGACCGGCAAGATGTACCTGCCCCAGACGGACGTGGCACTGCCCGGCGCCCTGCCTCTGCTCTTCAAGCGCAGAGTGGAGTCCGGCTACCGGCTTGGGCATTGGTTCGGCCCGTCCTGGTCTTCGACGATCGACCAACGCCTCGAAATCGACGTCGAGGGCGTCGTCTTCGTCACCGAGGACGGCCTCCTGCTCGCCTACCCGCACCCCGCGCCCGGCCTGCCGACTCTCCCGAGCCACGGCCCGCAGTGGCCGCTGGACCGCGAGGAAGGCGGCTACACGATCACAGATCCGGCCACCCTGCGGAAGTGGCATTTCACCGACCGGAGCGAGGGCCTGGCGGTCCTGGAGCAGATCGACGACCGCAACGGCAACTGGTTGACGTTCGAATACGACGCCGAAGGCGCACCCCGGTCCTTGGTGCACAGCGGCGGTTACCACCTGAAGCTCACCACCGAGGGCGACCGCGTAACGGCTCTGTACCTGGCCGGCGCGGCCGCTGATGGCAGGGACCAGGAGCTGATCCGCTACCAGTACGCCGACGGTCACCTCACCGAGGTCCTCAACTCCTCTGGTCTGCCGCTCCGTTTCGCGTACGACGGCTTGGGCCGGGTCACCTCGTGGACGGACACGAACGACCGCAGCTACACCTACGCGTACGACGATCAGGACAGGTGCGTTGCCGAGGGCGGCTCGGAAGGCCATATGAGCCTGCGCCTCACCTATGACACGACGGACCCCGAAACCGGGCTCAGGGTCACGACGACCACCACCGGCGAGGGCCACACCCGACGCTTCCTGATCAATGACGCCTGGCAGGTGGTCGCCGACATCGACCCGCTCGGCGCGGTCACCCGCTACGAGCGCGACCACTACAACCGCCTGCTCTCCCGCACCGACCCATTGGGCCGCACCACGTCTCTCAGCTATGACTCGGCAGGCAACCTGCTCACAGCAGTACGCCCGGACGGACGTGAGGCGAGTTCCGAGTACAACGAACTCGGGCTGCCCTTGAAGGTGGTGAATCCTGACGGAACGATCTGGCGGCAGTCCTACGACGAACGCGGCAACCGCACGACGGTGACCAGCCCTTCGGGCCAAACGACGCGCTTCACGTACGACGAAGGGGGCCGTCTCACCGCGGTCACGGACCCGCTCGGCAATGTGACGACGGTTCGGTGCGACCCGGCGGGGCTCCCTGTCGAGATCGCCGATCCGCTCGGCTCAGTGACCCGCTACAAGCGTGACGCCTTCGGAAGGCCTGTCACGATCACGGACGCGATGGGCGCCACGACGCGACTGGAATGGACTGTCGAGGGACAGCTGGCCCGGCGCACGGGACCCGACGGGGCGGTCGAGTCCTGGGCGTACGACGGTGAGGGCAACTGCACCACTCACACCGACGCGATGGGTGGCGTCTCCCGCTACGAGTACACCCACTTCGACGTGCTGTCGGCCCGCACGGGCCCGGACGGGGTGCGTTACGAGTTCGCCCATGACCACGAACTGCGCCTCACCGAGGTAGCCAACCCCCAGGGCCTGACGTGGAATTACGCATACGACCCGGCCGGCCGTCTCATATCGGAAACGGACTTCGACGACCGGGCGCTGTCGTACGCGTACGACAGCGCCGGGCAGCTGGCCTCGCGCACGAACGCCATCGGTCAGACGGTTTCCTTCGAGCGGAACGCTCTCGGCCAGGTCACCTGCAAGGACGCCGACGGCCGGGTCACTGAATTCGCCTACGACCTGACTGACCAACTCGCGCAGGCCACAAGCCCGGACACCACTCTCGTGCTGCTGCGCGACCGCTACGGCCGGCTCAGATCCGAAACGGTCAACGACCGCAAGATCACATACACATACGACGAACTGGGCCGCCCCGCCACGCGCACCACGCCGTCGGGGGCCACCAGCGCGTGGGCGTACGACGAGGCAGGACGCCGCACCCAACTGATCGCGTCGGGCCGCACCATCGACTTCGCCTACGACGCGGCAGGCCGCGAACTCGCCCGTCACATAGGCGAGTCCATTTCCATGGGCCAGACCTTCGACGAGCTGGGTCGCCTCACAGACCAATCAGTCACCGCTACGGGCGGCCGATCTATCCAGAACCGCGCCTACACCTACCGCGCCGACGGCAACCTCATCGCCATCGACGACCAGCTCTCCGGCAACCGTAGCTTCGACCTGGACGCGGCGGGCCGTGTCACGGCGGTCCACGCGGCGAACTGGACGGAGACGTACGCCTATGACGCGGCGGGCAACCAGACCGAGGCGTCCTGGCCTGCCGGTCATCCTGGGCAGGAAGCGACGGGGCGGCGCGCGTACGAAGGCACGCGGATCACGCGCGCTGGTGGTGTGCGCTACGAGCACGATGCTCTTGGCCGCATCGTCATGCGCCAGAAGACGCGCCTCTCCCGGAAGCCGGATACGTGGCGCTACTCGTGGGATGCGGAGGACCGGCTGACGTCGGTGATCACTCCTGACGGCACTCGCTGGCGCTACACGTACGACCCACTGGGCCGCCGCACGGCCAAGCTGCGTCTGGCGGCCGACGACGAGACAGTCGTCGAGCGGGTCGACTTCACTTGGGATGACACGACGCTCTGCGAACAGACCACTAGCGGCGAAGGGTTGCAGCATCCAGTCACTCTTACGTGGGACCACCAGGGCCTGCACCCCGTGGCGCAGACCGAACGCATCACTGCGGCCGCTACACCACAGCAGGAGATCGATTCCCGCTTCTTCGCCATCGTCACCGACCTGATCGGCACACCGAGCGAACTAGTCGACGAGCAGGGCGAGATCGCGTGGCGGACACGCAGCACGCTGTGGGGTACGACGGCGTGGAATGCGGGGAGCACGGCTTATACGCCGCTTCGTTTTCCGGGGCAGTACTTCGACCCGGAGACGGGGCTGCATTACAACTACTTCCGGCATTACGATCCCGAAATCGGGCGCTACTCCACGCCTGACCCTCTTGGTCTTGCCCCTGCACCCAACCCGAATTCCTACGTTCATAACCCCACAGCTTCGGTCGACCCTCTGGGGCTCGCGCCCGAAGTATGCCCTTCCGGGCGCGACCCGTTCGACTTCCGCGCCCCTAACCCTGCTCACCCTCCGAGCGGAAACCTTACAGACGCCATGAGGGCGGCACCTCAAGGATCGGAAATTGATTGCTCTGATATCGCTTCATTCATATCAAACCGGGCCGACAACGAAGGGAGGATCGTGCATTACATGACCCATTCCGGAAATGACATCAAGATTCCAGAGCAGGGCGGAAGGGCAGTAGAGGACTACACTTTCCACGACGTTTACACCGACGGCCGCTACGCCTACGACCCAACACTCAGCAGCACGCCAGTCCCTCTGGGAGACTACGAGAGGGCACTCCGACACATGAACGACGGCGAGAAAGTGATCAGACACAACGGAGATTACCAGATACCCCCACCTTGGGGACGTCGCTAAGGCGAGGAGGCAGGACAATGGTCGACAATACGCGGCGCGAAAAGATAAAGCGGGTACTGAACAAATTCGGCTCGGTGGTCTGGCTCAGATCCCCTGTCGAACGGCACCCCACGTATGGATACCTTCAAGTATCCTTTATTGCTTGGCGCTTCGAGGAGCCTCGCGACAGCCTCAAGGAAATTTTCGAGACGATCACCCGAGAGGCGCCAAACAGCCTTGAATGGACATTCAAGGCAACAAGAAATTGGATGATTGCACCTACTCGCCTCATTCAGCAGGCCGGCCCCGATGGAAGTAAATTCAATGAGGCTATGGTCTACATCACGGAAGAGGACCAAGAATTCTGCGCAGCAGCAAGAGAAGATCTATCCAGGATTCTCGAAGCTCTTGAATCAGCGTCATCCTAGTTAATCTGCGCCTGGAACGCAGCCCGATGTTCGACTGGATAGATACGAGGGCCCTCGCGCGACGTACAAGCCAGGCCATTGCCGAGCGGACACCGAAGGACTCCAAGTAGGCTGAGTCCACCGTTCGTTGGCACGTCAGGAAGGGGCTGCTTCATCATGGCCAAGGCAGAGGACCAGGAGTCGGAGCAGGACACCAAGGCGCGCAAGGAGCGGGAGAAGGACGAGCTCTACGCCCTGGACATCTCAGCGTCGAGTGGCACAGCGCACCGGGCACCGAGGCGCACGAAGAGCGCGTCGAGATCGCGTACCTCCCCGCGGGCGCCGTGGCCATGCGGTCGTCCGTCGAGCCGGAGACCGTGCTGCGGTACACCGAGGCAGAGTGGCGGGCGTTCGTACTCGGGGCGAGGGACGGGGAGTTCGACCTGGAGCCTGCGCCGCGGAATGGCGGGGCAGGGGCGGTGTAGGCCCAACCATCCTTCCGCCCCGCCCACCATTCAACAAGCAGGGGTGGACACCTCCCGCGTGTGTCCACCCCGATGTTGCGTGACGCTGATACTCACTGGAAGTAGCTGGCGCCCTTCAGGTCACCGCCCCGGTAGTCACCGCCGGCCTGGCCGACCTTTTGGCCGATCTCGACGAGAGCCCGGTGAATGGCCTCGACGTTCTTGTCCCACTCCTGCTGCTGCAGGACGTACGCCTCGTGGGCCTTGCCCTCCCAGCCCTCGGCCACCTTCGTCACCGCCCGCTTGATATCAGCGAGATCGGCCTCCAACTGCTTCGCCTGGTTGCCGAGTTCGGTCGTGATGGCGTCAAGGCCACCATATTTGACCGCCATTTCACCATAGTGAACGTTTGCCATGCCTACCCCGTCTCTCAGTGGTTGTGGAGGATTCGTTCCCCAGAGACCGCAGTGCTTCAGTAGCTGTTGATAGCCGACTGCTTGCCGCCGTACTGCACGTCGATGCTGTCCATCGTCGACCGGACCTGGTCCTCAAGGCCTTCCGTGAGCTTCTCGTTGCCACTGATGCCGTCCAGAAAATCCACCAGGATCCTCCCGATCACCTGCATGCGCTCGTTGAGCTCGGTCTGCTTCTTGTCGAATGCATGAGCTCCGACACCCCGCCAGTTCACCTCCATCGTGTCGAGGGTGCCCTGGAGCCGCTTGAGCTGCTGCTGGACCGATTCGTACTTGCCCACGATCTCTTTCTTCAGCAGCGCCACTTGCTCATTGTTCAACTTCTGGCCGTCAGCCACGGCTGGGCTCCCTTCTTGAACCTTTGTTGGTGTGGGTCGGGTGATGCTGCGTCGCGTTCAGGCTCTGCGCCGAGCACGCATCACTGCGAAGGCGCTGGCGCCGATCACTGCGGCTGCGGCGATGGAGCCGAGGATCAACCACAACTGGCCGTCTCTCTCACTGGACTTGGCGCTTGAAGCTGCCGCCGCGGCCCCGCCACCCGTCGCCCCCTTCGGGGGCTGCGATGAAGCCGGCGCGGAAGCAGAGGGTGAAGCCTCATTGCCGGGACCGGCACCAGCACCGGGCGTCTTCTCATTGGTGAGGGGGTCAACATCTGCGGGGCCCGGGTCGCCCTTCCCCTCCAGCAAGTTGGGAGCCGGCCGGACAAGTCCGTAGCCGAGGTAGACGCTCGGATCGTCCTTCGGCCAGTCGCGGCCTGCGGTGTCGATGAGGACTCTGAGGACCTGGTTGGCCGTCCAGTTGGGGTGCTTGGACCAGATCAGGGCGGCGGAGGCGGAGGCGATGGCTGTGGCTACGCTGGTGCCGCCTTCGCCATCGCAGTACGAACGAAATGCCTCATCGCACCACTGGGGGAGGTCCCGACCTGGCGCCGCCAGATCCACGTAGTCGCCGCGTTCAGAGAACCTAGCGACCTTTCCTGACTCATCGGCGGCGGAGACTCCAGTGACAGATGGAAAGGCGGCGGGATACCCGATGAAGTCCTTCTTCTCTCCATCGTTGCCGACGGCCGCGAACATCAACTTGCCCTTCGATGCGGCATACTTCACTGCTGCCTTCTCATCTGGGTACGCAAAGTCAGAACCGAAGGACATACTGATGATCCGGGCATCACTGTCGGCCGCGGCCCGAATTGCTTCGGCGCTTCGGCTTCCCTTCTTCTCGAACTTGCCACCCAGACCGGTTCGAAAGGACACGACCTCGGCACCGGGGGCCAAACCCTTGATCCCCCCGCCTCGTCCGGATCCCACGATGAGTTCCGCCATCGTGGTTCCATGTCCGTCGTAGTCATCTGTCGAGCCACCAGGCATTCCTGCCACATCCGTGCCCGGATGTACGCGGCCTTTGAGCGACGGCGTCTCCGAGACACCAGTGTCCACAACTGCGACCTTGATGCCCTCGCCGGTGCTGACATCCCAGAGTTCGTCAGCGCCCATGGCCTCCAAGTGCCACAGCTTCGACTGGATGTCGTCCGCCGTCGCACTCGGAGCAAGCCCTAGGGGCACGAGGACCAGCACAACAAGTGCGGAGGCCATGGTGGCGATGCGTCTCCCCGCACCGCCCGGAGACGGCGCAACCCACCCGCCGCGTCGACCGGCTTCTGACCTCATGCCCTGCACGTCCTTGCTCGCGATCAGTCGATCACCGGCGGCACGTGCCGCCGGTTGCCTGGCAAATGTGTTTCCTCGTCCTCGACCAGATAGTCGGGCCGCTGCACGCCCTCGCCCTCGTCGCCATCCGGGCGTCGTGGTGTGCCCGCGGGACCACGCACCAGCCCTGAGCCCCCGGCGGTGAATCCGTTCCTACGGCCTGCGGCGGTAGACGTACGTTCCTTGGGAGTACCGACCACGCCATCGGGACTACTGGTGAACCGGCGAGACGTCTGTCCGCTCCCAGCCGTGCCGTGAGGCGCTGCTCCAACGACTCCGCGTTGGCCTCCGGCTCCATTCGTTGCCCTTGAACCACCAGAGCCCTCGGTTCCGATGACCGGGCCACGCGGCAACCTGGAGCCCGACGAACCCTGCACGGGGCCAGGAACAGGCCGCCCACCGACGAGGCCGTTGGCGCGCCCCGCACCAGTATCTGGGAGGCCAGGGCGAGGACCCGGCACGGCGGGACGTGGCGTTCCCCCAGTGACGGCACGTCCTACCGGCGGCTGTCCGGTAGCCGTCGGACCACTGACGGTTCTCCCTTGGGCCATCGGACCTGTGCGCCCCACCGGGCTCGAAGGTCCCGGACCTGCAGTTGGTCGCGCTGGGCCT
This sequence comes from Streptomyces sp. BA2, assembly GCF_009769735.1. Classification (NCBI taxonomy): domain Bacteria; kingdom Bacillati; phylum Actinomycetota; class Actinomycetes; order Kitasatosporales; family Streptomycetaceae; genus Streptomyces; species Streptomyces sp. BA2. The sequence continues at coordinate 6,714,824 of NZ_WSRO01000002.1, read as the reverse complement.
GTCGTGCCTGTTCGACCTTGGGCCGGTAGTGAGGTCCTCGGACCTGCTCCAGGAACTGACGTGCGTGCAGTGGGTCCACTGGTCACAGGGAGACGGGGGCCGCTTGCAATGGGAGGAACAGGCTCTCCGAGCCCACCCGTTGGACCTGATGTCGGAGGCGACGCAGCGGGTACCGGACTTGCGGTCTGCGGCGGCAGAGTCCCGACGCTGTCAATCTCCGTGCTGACAGGCCGATCCGGCAAGGCGATCGAGTCCGGCGAGGCGATCGGGCCGGGTCCGCCAGTGCGGGGCGGTGTGGATTCGACGGGATGCGGGTCACCTCCCTTCACGGTGTTGGCAGAGTGGTCAGGCGTGACCTGGGCGTCGCCTGCGGTCATGGCGGAAGATGCCGCACCCCGCTCCGCGCCGGGGAGGGATGCCGTCTTCCCCTTCGGCACCCCCACATCCGGCATAGCCGAAAACGTAGGCGGCTCCTGCCCAGCCATCGAGTGCTGCGACACCTGGTAGAACGACGACAACCGATTCATCTGGTTGATCGCCTCTTGGCGATGCTTCTCCGCCTTGGCCGCGGCGGCGTACTCCGCATTGCCGTCGACCCTCTTGGGGGTGGGGATGTCCTCAACCATCTTCGGATCGGCGCGCTGATCCCTGGGCGGCATGGAACTACGGACAGACGCCAGCCCCGCGCCGGCCGAAGCGATCTGAACACTGGCGGTGTCGGCGAAGTCGGAGAGTAGATGCGTGTCCTTGACGAGGTTCTTGCCCCACTTGCGGAACGCCTCCCCAGCCGCTCCCTCCCAGTCGACTCGATCGATGTGCTCGCCGAGCTCCTTAGCGGCCGCGGCAATCGCGTTGCGGGCCTTCTTGAGGGCCTCGCCCGCGCTCTCCAGGTCCGCGGGGTTCGCCTGTTCGACCAAGTCGATCATGTCGTTGAGGCGGTGGCCTTCGAAGCTCATCAGCGCCACCCGGAGTCAGAGCCGGCGTCGCCATTGCTACGGGGCGAATCAGGCATGCCGTCCTTCTCGCTCTGAGCGGCAGCCTCGTCACGGTCAACCCTGGTCTGGATCGCCCAGAAACGCTGCCTCAGGTCCTCGTCGAGATTGTCGAAGCCGACGTCCGCGCCGTGCACCGCAATGCCCATGGCGTCGATCTGGTCTCCGAGCATCTTGGAGAGCGAGGTCAGCCGCTCGTGAACCTGGTTGTACTGCGAGTACAGGCCATCGGCCGCTGGAAACGCACTGCCCCCACCGCTGAAGGAACCCCGGGTGAGCTTGTACCCCCCGACCTCGCTCGAACCGCCCGCCGAACCCTCGAACTCCGTGAGCAGCGTGTTGACGCGCCGACGAAAGGTCTTCAGCGCCTCCAGCCCGCGCTTGAGGTCAGCGCCGGATGACGGCGCGGCACCCCCGCGCCCATCTGTAGCAAGCACGATGCTTACCCTCCCCGTTACCTGCCCTGCCCGACCGTTTTCACGATCGCGGTGGCTAGGTGGTCACTTATCGCGCCCGCGTCACTCTAGTCACACTCACTGTGACTACCAACCGATCTATGTGTCCCGGCGGTTGAGAACAGGCCAGCCGTAAGGGCTACTGCAGGGCCCAAACTTCGCGAAGAGGGGCAACTTCCCCTCCAAGGGAAACCGCTACCAGCCAGTACTTGGTCACTTCCGGATCTGTAGCCCCCAAGCCAACTAGCTAGCCCCGCGCCCTGCCACTGGCCACGCCTCACACACTGCCACCTCTGCCCTCACGAAGTGACGCGTCCCCTACTCAACCCATCTGAGTACACCTACTCAGTTGCTGCAGCCACAACTATCGCTACCCTCTCGGAAGTTCAGATGAGCCCGTGGCACTAACAGTCGCTACGCGGAAGTGCCTTGATGGAGCAATCCAAGGACGGAGTCCCTTACATGGGGTGGGACGAGTGGGAGCAGCTCAAGGCCGGTGCGGCCGAGCGCCACTCCGAACAGATGCAGCTCAACGAGGCCCCGACTGACAAGGGGGATTCCGATCCGGGCAACAGCGGAGGCTGGGGCAACGACGATTCGGGCAACCTCAAGTCCAGTAAGGCCGCATGGGCCAAGGCCGGGGAGGGTGTCGGCTCTCTGCGGGAGAACATCGGCAAGGCGCTGACGAAGCTGGAGGAAGGACAGGGCGGGCTCGACAAGAGCTCCGGGTGCCTCAGCGCCGCAGCCCAACGGGATGTCCATATCACGTGGGAGCGCTACGTGAAGGACGTGAGCGGTCGGTGCGAGGATCTACAGAAGTTGATGGTTCAGATGGGCCGTCTCCAGCGGAGGACCGACGAGGGAGTCGAGGCCGAACTCGCGAAGTTGGCCACCGAGCACCAGGACACATCCGCCATCGGCGGCCAGACCAAAGGACGTTGATCCACAGGGATGGACTACGCGACGCTCAAGTCTCTCAAGCCCTCCGAGTTCGAGGGCGCCGCGGACGGGTACCGCGCGACCAGCGACATGGCCAATGCAGCCAAGGAACGCATCGAAAACCAGGTCGCTGCCGGAATGCAGAAAAGCCTTGAGGGTGCCACCGCGAAGGCAGCCCTAAAGCAACTGCGTGAGTTGTCGAAAAACTTCCACTACACCCAGATTGAATGCGGCCTGATCAGCACCGCACTCAACGGCTTCGCCTACGACCTGGCCGCCGCCAAGAGCAAGCTGGACGCGGCGGTCGATGGCGCGCAGACCGAGAAGTTCACGGTGAACGCCGATGGATCGGTCAGCTATCCACCCGGGGGCAAGAAGACAGACGGCGAACTCCCCAAGGGCGGCACGGCGAACGGCACTACCGACGAGACAGCAGCCGGGCTGAACCGTCAAGCGGCCAGCTTCGACCCCAACCCGAATTATGCCCGCGCGCAGGAGTACGCCGACCGGATCGCCGCCGCCATCAAGGAAGCCACCGAGGTCGACGAGAAGTGGGCCCCGAAACTGCGGGCACTGAAGGCGGACGACGACCTCACCGTCTCGAACCAGGACTGGGCTGACGTTCACAAGGACACAGGTGGGGTTCGCAAGGGAGCCGATGGGTACCTCGACACCATCAAGGACCCGCCCAAGGGTGGCGACGCGGAGGACAACGCGAAATGGTGGAAGGACCTCACCGCCGAGCAGCGTGCTGACTACCTCGCCATGCACTCCGCCTCCGTAGGCGCCCTTGATGGGCTGCCCGCCGATGTGCGGGACGAGGCCAACCGGACGGTCCTCGCCGATGCAAGGGCGAAGTACCAAATGGAACTGAACTCCATTCCTCCAGAGCCCGAGCGCATCGCCCGCGATGCCGTCGGCCGCCCGGTCGCGGCGTCCGAGAGCTGGTTGGACTGGAACAAACAGTACGGCGACAGACAGACGTTCCTCGAACAGCGACTGAAGGGAATGAACGCTATTCAAAGTCGCTTCGATGCCACAGGAAAGAACGGACTTCCCGAGGCATACCTGCTGGGGTTCGACCCAGTAGGGAAGGGCGACGGCAGGGTGATTCTCGCCAGCGGCAACCCGGACAACGCCGACCACACCTCCGTCTACGTGCCGGGCACAGGGGCAAGTTTGGAAGGCATCAGCGGCGACCTCGCACGCGGTGACAACCTGTGGAAGGAGAGCACCAAGCAGGCTCCAGGCCAGCAGATCTCGTCCATCACATGGTTCGACTACGATTCCCCTCGTTCCGCTTTTCCCACGGACAAGGGCGATCTGATCCCCGAGGCCTCGAACGACAAATACGCGGCAGAAGGCGGACCCATACTGCGTGATTTCCTTGATGGAAACCGCATTGCACATCAGAGCGAGGCCGGGCCGAACAACTTCGGGCACACCACCGTTATCGGCCACAGCTATGGAAGTACCGTGATCGGGGACGCCGCGAAGTCCGGCGGCATGCTGGACGGCGGCCTTCCAGTGGATGACGTCGTCGTTGCCGGAAGCCCTGGCATGCAGGCTGACCGTTCCGCGGACCTCGGCATCAAGGACGGCCATATGTGGGCCATGGGAGCTCCGTTCCTCAGTGACCAAGTACCCGAGGGCGGAAAGAACGTCGGTCTCGGCGATCACCGGACTGTACCTACCGATCGTGAATTCGGGGCCAATATCATGGAGACCGACGCGACGAGCCACAGCGGCTACTGGGACGTGGACAAGAGTGGCGACGGATCGAAGAGTTTGAGAAATCAGGCACGGGTCATCGTCGGCGATTACAAGGGTGTGGATCTTGACTAGTACCTGCTCGACAACGGCAAGAAATCCGCGCCAGATGTACGCTCTCTCCTGCATGGCATCGGCCTTGCTCATCCTGACGGGGTGCTCATCAATGCAAACCAACGAAGACAAACTTGGCTACAAGGCGGAGACGCGAAAAATCGAACCCGCCAAAGAGGAAGTAAATGAAATCTCCAGCAACTTGCTTGATTGGATGGGGATCAAGGGGAAAACCACCGAGGCCGGCGCAGGAGTGAACGTGTGCGAGGCGGTCGATCCCGGGCTGAAGGAGTACTACACAATCCATCACCCATGGTCAATCTATGATCTACATAAGGGAACCTTCGAAGAGGCCATGCAGAATATTCGCGAGCAACTCCCAAAGAATGGCTGGAAGATCACGAAGGATGGCGAGACGAACTCGCGTGCCCGTAACCCAGAGATCGTGGCAGTGAACGCCAAGAGCAACCACACAATTTCCATTGAGTGGGCGAGGGAAAGGTCCGGGAATCTCAAGGAGATGATCGGAGTCGACGTCGACTCCCGCTGCTATCGAGCACCGGAGGGGACCGACATCTACGCCGAACAGTGAGGGTGAGCACGTCCCGGCAACTGGACGTGAGAAAGCAAGCCTCGGGCATCACTAAGCAGGAGGCAGCCGAGCAGGCAGAAGCGATGCTCGAAACAACCTTGGCCGCCATCGGACCGGAAGTCCCATGGCCCAGTTGGTGCCTCACTACGTCTGCCACAGCAGGTGCCAGCCGCGATCCTTCGCGACGAATCGACCCTCACGGGGAGCCGCCGTCAGCTGCCTTCCCCGCGCCTACGGCTGCGGCCACGTGAATCCCGCACAGCAACCCCCACCCCAGCAAGCCCCGCCACCACAACCGCCGCCCCCACAGCCACGTACGTAGCGATCCGCGCCGTGCGCTCCTCTGACGTCTCACCGAGGTGGAGTTCCGCGGGAGTTGGGGCCTTCGCGCGGGTGATGCCCTCTTCGGCTGTTGGGGTCTCGATCGGGTGCTCGTCCTCCGTCAGAGCCCGGACCGGGTCCACCACCCCCCAGCCGACCAGGCGGTCGTGGCCCGCTACCGAGCGTTCCGCTGTCTGTTTGATCTGGGCCGTGATCTGGCGGGACGTCCAGTTCCTGTGCTTGGACTTGATCAGGGCCGCCACGCCTGCCACGTACGGCGCCGAGAAGCTTGTGCCGTTGTCCGAGCAGTGGCCGCCGAGAGGGACTGTGGAGATCATGTCTACGCCCGGGGCTGCCACGCCCACGAACTTGCCCGACTGGGAGAACGGGGCTCGTTCGTTGTTGCGGTCCGATGCCGCTACCGCCAATACGCCTTCGTAGGAAGCCGGGTAGGTCCGCTTGACGTTGCCGCCCAGGCCGTCGTTGCCTGCGGAGGCCACGATCACCTTTTCATCCGCCAGCGCCCTGTCCACTGCCCGTTTCAGGATCGGGGTCGGCTTCACGGCGTTGGCCGTGTCCTGGGAGATGTTGATGATGTCCGCGTCGGCGGAGACCGCGTAATCGATTGCTGCCGCGAGGGTCTCTGCCGTGCCGTGGCCCTCCGCGTCGTTCTGCTGGATGGGGATCAGCGTCGCGTCGGGGGCCAGGCCCACGAAGCCGGTGTCCTTGACGGGGCGGGCCGCGATGATGCCCGCCACGCGCGTGCCGTGGCCGACCTCGTCCGTCGTGCCGTTCTCCTTGCCGCGCTTGACCTTGTCTCCGTTGTCGTCCTTGAGGTTCTTGGGGAGCAGGTTGCGGCCCTTTGACACGTCCACCGCGCTCTTGAGTTGAGGGTTCTTGACGTCCACCCCTGTGTCGATCACCGCCACCCGTACGTCCTTTCCAGTGGACTGACGCCACAACTCGTCCAGGAGAACGCGCTGCAGTGCCCAGGGGCGACCCTCGTATTTTTTGGACGGGAACGTGCACTGCTCCGCTCCCGCGGCTGCCGCGGGAGACGCGGCGAACGCCGTCGTCATCACTGTCAGGGCTGCTGCCGTGGCCGCTGTCACGCGCGGCCACCCGTATGCGTACGTCATCGTCGGCATCCCACTGGCCTAGGAGCCCTGCGGCTGGCGTGCCGCCGAGGTCGAGAGACGCGGGCCCGTGGGGAGGAATTTGGACCATGGGGCCGGTACCGGAGTCACGTCCGTATTCGCGTAGCCCAGGCGGGTCTGCGCCTGTCGCGCCTCTGCCTGCTGCTGCTTGCGCTGCTTGGCCGTGGTGCCGATGCCCTCATCGTCCGTCGCGCTGTCGCTGTTGGACTGCATCGCGTAGCGCAGGCCCGTGTCCGTAGCGAGGAAGACGCCGCCCACATTTGGCTCCGAGCCCGTGAACTGCCGGTAGAGCAGGCCTGACCCGGCCGTCACGTACGCGCTGGACGAGCCCGTGGGAAGCGTTGCGGGGAAGTCCGTTCCCGCCCATGTACTGAGCGTGGTGTCGCCGTCATTGCCGTCCACCTTGCGCAGGACATTGCAGACGGTATTACGGCTGCCTGCGTCGGCCGAGGCTTCGTTGGTGGCCTTCGGCGCCTGGCTCGGCCACTTGTATGACGCGTCGAATGTCTCGCGGTCAGGGGTGAAAGCGCCGGTGCTCAGGTCGCGGGCATGGCCGTCCTGGCGCAGAGAGAGCAGGTCGCGGCTACTGAGAAGCAGTTTCGCGGTGAAGTCGGAGACGGGGGCGACCCGTCCGCGCTCAACGACGTAATGCTGCATCCCTGCCCCATCGGACGCCTTGAGGACCATGCCGACCCTGTTCGCCTGTTGGTCCTGGAGGCCCTCCACATTGGCCGGCGCTCCGGGAGTTCCCTCCACCTTCGGGTAGGAGATCGGGTCGCCGTAGTGCAGCGTGTCCAGCCACTCCTTGGACACCCGCTGCGGTTGACGGCCTGAATCGACGATTGTGCGCAGGAGGAGTTCGAGCCGTTCCCGTTCCGCGATCCGGTACGCCATCCCGTGAGCGTCCACCACGTACCGGACCTTGTCAGGGCCGACCACGTACAACAGCTCGCCGCCGCGGAGCCGTTCGCTGCCCTCGGTCTTGTTCTGGTCGCGCTCCGCCAGGATGAACGCGGCCTTCTGGATCGCCCTGCCGCCTTCGCCCGGACGCTCGCACACCGCCCATCGCTTGGGGGAGCCGGCCTCGGACTCAGAGGGCAGGCGGTCGGGAGCGTACGGAATGCCGATGGTGGCGCCGTGCGGGATCTTGCCCTTGTCGAGTACCGATTCGTCGACGTTGATGACGTCGCCCTTGTCGGCGTCCAGCAAGAGCTTCGCCGAAGCCATGTTGAGGACCGGGTGGAGTTGGCGCTTGCCGTCCGTCTTCAGGACCACGTATCGCGTCGTGGACTTGCTCGCGATGATCACGTGCTCGTTCGGCTTGTCCCAGCCGGGTTTGGCCGCCGGTTTGAACATCCCCCAGGCGCCGAAGACGGCGAGGACGATCACTCCCACGATGATGCCGGGGAGCACGCCGCGCAGCGGGCGTGGCGCTCCCTCCTCCGAACCCGATGGTGACGGTTGGATGAAGGAGGCGAGCGTGCGGCGCTTCGCGAAGGTGTAGGCGTTGAGTTCGTCCCGCCGTGATGCCATGAGTGTCTGCTTCTCCCCCGTGCAGCGCCGGGGGCACGCGACCCCCACCCTCCGTTGTCAGACCCGGCCCCTACTATGCCTGTTGAGTAATCGCGCGTGTGGGGTGGGTAAGGTTCCCAGGCACTCCTGGGGTGCATGTTCCTTGACCACCAGGGGGATTCGGGAGATTTACGGGGGGTTGGACTGATGGCTTCCGCAGCGCGGACCGGAGCTCGGGGGCCGTCAGGGTCCGGGAGCCCGGGGCAGGCAGAGCCCGTTGGTGGCGGCGCGGCGTCTGGCCGAGGTGCCGTTGCCTTCCATCTCCGGTCACGCTCAGCGCAGTTCGGGTCGTTTCGCTTGCAACGGCTTGTGTTGATCGAAATCGCTGCGGCCCTTCTGCTGACCGCATGGGTGGTCGATCCGCTGGCCGTCGTGCCGACCGTTGTCGTCGCAGCCGTGCTGGTGCTGCTCGCTGTCGTACGCCGTCGTGGCCGCGCATGGCCCGAATGGCTCGGTACCGCGCAGGCGTTGCGAGCACGCAAACGGCGAGCGCTGAGCGCCCCGATACCGCCGGGTACGGAGCCTGCGTTCGCCCCGGCCGTCGAGTGCGACCCGGCCTTGCGCACATATGCCTACGCGGACCGGGACCGGCGACAGGTGGGGATGGTCGGTGACGGGACGTTCGTGACCGCTGTGCTCCAAGTCGAGTCGGATGCCACCGCGTTGCGGGCCGAGCGCGGGCGGCAGCCGCTGCCGGTTGGGCTCGTGCGGGATGCCCTGGAGGTGGACGGCATCCGGCTCGAGTCGGCGCAGATCGTGCAGCACGCCCAGCCGGCACCCGCACTGCATCTCCCCCAGCAGTCCGTGGCCGTCAGCAACTACGCGCCCCTTCAGGCTCAGACCGGCGCACCCGCCGTACGGATCACATGGGTTGCGCTGAAGCTCGATCCCGAGCTCTGCCCCGAGGCGGTGGCGGCGCGCGGAGGCGGCCTCGTAGGGGCCCAGAAGTGTGTGGTGCGTGCCATGGACCAGCTGGCAAGCCGGCTGACGGGCGCCGGCTTCCGTGCCACAGCACTGACCGAGGAGCAGTTGGCCGCCGCCATCGCCACTTCGGTGGGCGCCAATCCTCTCGTCACGGCGGAGGCCGGGCGGACCGAGCTGCCGGAGCGCAGGACGGAGGAATCCGCACGCGCGTGGCGCTGCGACAACCGCCGTCATACGACCTACTGGGTCCGGCGCTGGCCACAGTTGGGGAACGCGGGCGGTCCGTCGCTGCCGCAGCTCGTCGCGCTGCTCACCGCGGTTCCTACGCTGGCCACGACGTTCAGCCTCACCCTGCGCCAAGGGGAACGGAAGGAAGTGTCGCTGTGCGGGCACGTTCGGGTGACCGGACGCAGTGACTCCGAACTCGAAGCGGCTCGGCAGGCGTTGGAGCAAGGGGCGCGGCAGGCCGGTACGGGGTTGGTCCGACTCGATCGCGAGCAGGTGCCCGGGATGCTCGCCACTCTGCCGCTCGGAGGTGCCCGCTGATGACCGTCACGAATCCGACTGCCCCAGCCACGCCAGCCACGCCGCCGTCGTCCGGTCCGGGCAACACGTTCCGCACGGCGCTGCGCAGTGGATTCGGTCTGCTCGGGCCTCGGCATCGTCGCCACGCGCTCTCCGCCGAGCAGGTGGACGCGCTTGCGTTGCCCATTGGTGACGATGGCGTCGTGATCGGTGTGGACGCACAGGGCCAGCCCTCGGTACTCGGCGTCAACCGGCCCACTCCGTACGACGTGCTGCTCATCGGAGGGTTGTGGACAGCGCAGGTCATCGCGCTGCGGGCAGCCGCGACGGGGGCGCGGGTGGCCGTGGAGACCGGTCGGGCAGCGGCCTGGGCGCAGCTCGTAGCGGCCCTCGGCGTCGGGCCGAGCGGTATGTCCGTGCATGAAGTGGGGCGCGTTCCCCCGCAGGGTGCGTCGGCGGGAAGTCCGGTCCTCGTGGTGCGCGACTGCGGGATGCGGCCGCCGCGGGGGCGGGTGGTCTCCGGGCCCTGGCAATCAGTCCTGACGCTGCTGCCCTATCTGAGTCCGGTCGCGCCCCGGCTGATTCGACAGGCCCGGCTCGTCGGCGTGCAGCGGGTCTCACCGGATGAGGCGGTTCAGATCGGGCGGTCCGTGGGGCTGCCGCGCGGTGATGTCGAGGCATTGCCGACGCTTGCCGACGGGGTCACGTTGTGGTGTGCCGATCGTGACCGGCAGTACGTGATGACGCAGCCCACAGACGCCGAGACCGGATTGTTGGGTACGGCGCGGAGGATGGACTGAGCGGAGGGTCGGTGTCGGTTGACCATGCGAATTAGCAGGCATTCGATGCTTGTTGGTTGATTTGTCCGTCACGGTTTTGGATACGTGGATCACTCCCGTGGGGAGCGTGACGGAGAGGACAGTATTCGTGGGGTGGGCTGCCCTGCCGTGCTCGTGGTTTTGGTGATTAGGCTGGGACTGGGCGCGACGCCAGAACCCGCGAGTGGGTGGTTCGCGTCCATCACGGGGAGAGCCAAGGCGGATCGGACGACAGGAACGGTCGCCCCCCACCACGGCACGAGGGTGCTCGACCACACCAGGAGGCATTGTGAACAGCGATCGGGACGAGATCCGCGGGGGCTGGGATTCACCCGTCGATGATCAGTCCGACGCGGAGTCCGCTGCCGAGACTACGGGCGAGTTCACCATCGACTACGCCCCTCCTGCCTGGTACACGCAGAACGCGTCCGGCAGTGCGGGGGAGACTCCTTCGGCTTCGCCTGTGCCGTCTTCGTCACCTTCCTCGCCTTCGTCTCCGCCGGTTTCTTCGCCTTCGGCTGCTGCGGAGCCTCCCGCTGCTCCTGAGCCTCCCGCTGCTCCTGAGCCTCCGGCTGCTCCTGAGCCTCCGGCTCCGCAGTCTCCGCCTGTCGGGCCGCCTGCCGTTGTGCCGAAGCTGCCTGTGGGCGGCGGGTTCCAGCCGCGGGCTGATTGGGCTGCGCCGGTTGCTCCGGCGCCTGTTGCTCCGGCGCCGGTTCCCTCTGAGGATCCTGCTCCTGCCGAGTCTGAGAGTCGTTCGCCTGCAGGGGGTGCGGGTGCCTCTGACTGGAGTGGTGCCGTTGCCGGTGTCGCCTCCTCCGTGCATGTGACTGGTGTTGTTCCTAGGCCTGCGGCTGAGGACGAGGCTGAGGCTGAGGTGGAACCTGCTTCCACGCCCTCCGCTGTGGTTGAGCCCGTTGCCGATAGCAGTGGCGATCTGGAGAGTGGCGCCACCATGCGGTTCTCCTCTGCCGCCCTCAAGCGGGAGATCGAGGAGCGGGCCGCCGGTTCCAGTTCCCCCTCTGAGCCCTCAGAGCCCTCCGAGCCCTCAGAGCCCTCCGAGCCTGAGGAATCCTTGGGGTCTTCGGAGCCCTCGGGCACAGATGAGTCGGATGAGGCTGACCTTGGCCTCGGTGATGAGCAGCCTGAGTCGTCTCTTCTGGCCGCAGCCGGACTCTCCTTCGGTGACGGCCACGGTGACGGTGCGCCGCCTTCTGGTGAGCCTGTTGGGGAGTCCGTGGACGCGGATGAGTCGGACGGGGGCGTTTCTGTCTCTGCTCATTCGGACTCTGCTGATTCGGATGATGACGTCGAGGACTCCGGCGACTCTGGTGATGTCGCTGACGAGATCCGGGACGCCGCTCCGCAGGAACCCGCTCCTCAGGACGCCGCTCCTCAGGACGCCGTGCCTGCCGCGGCCGTCGATGAGGTGCAGGACTCCGTTCCGCCCTCCTGGACTCCGCCGCCCGCGCCGAACGGTGGGCTTCCGCCGCTGCCGCCCGCCTTCCAGCCCGCCGCGCCTACCTCGGCGCCGCAGTGGCCCGTGCCCGGCCAGGCCTCGGCTCCGCCGGCTGCGGAGCCGACGCCAGCTGCCGAGCCCGTGCCGCAGCAGGCTGAGCCCACGCCTGCGCCCGTACAGCAGCAGTCTCCGCAGACCACGCCGCCTGCTTGGCCCTCACCCACCGGGCCCGTGGCTCCCTCACCGGTCGCGCCCACTCCGCCGGTTGCCGACGCGTCGGCTCCTCCCGGTGGGTACGAGTTCCCGCAGGCCGGTGCGCCCGCTCCCGCCCCGGCTCCGGCTCCGGCTCCCGGGACGCCTGCACCGGCACCGGCTCCCGCAGCGCCAGCTCCGCCCGCCGGGTATGGGTTCCCGCAGCAGGGCGCGCCCGCGCCGGCTCCGGCCCCCGCTCCCGAAGCTCCTGCTCCACCCGCCGGGTACGGGTTCCCGCAGCAGGGTGGCGCTCCCGTTCCGCCGAGTGGTTATGGGTTCCCGCAGCAGGGTGCGCCCGCGCCGGTCAACCCCAACTCCCCTGCACCGCAGGGCAGTTATGGGTTCCCCCAGCCGCCCGCGCCCCAGGCCCAGCAGCCGCTGCCTCCCGCTGTTGCTCAGCAGCAGCCGACGCCTCAGGCTATGCCGCAGCCGCAGCAGCAGCCGCCTGCTCCCGTGCAGCCGCAGGCTGAGCAGCAGCCCCACGCTCAGCCTCAACCGCAGCCGCAGGCCCAGCCCCCGGCTCAGGCTCAGCCGCCCATCGACCCCCGCACCGGTGCCGCCTGGCCGCAGGCCGTGCAGCATGATCAGCGGGAGCGGACCAACCCAGGGGCGCCGCTCGGTTACACCGCTGCCGTCGAGCTGTCCTCCGACCGGCTGCTGCGCAACACCAAGCCGAAGGCCAAGAGCAGTCGGCCCGCTACCGGTGGTTCTCGCTTCAAGCTCGGCGGCAAGAAGGAAGAGGCCGAGCGGCAGCGGAAGTTGGAGCTGATCCGGACTCCGGTGCTGTCCTGCTATCGCATCGCCGTCATCAGTTTGAAGGGTGGCGTCGGGAAGACCACCACCACTACCGCTCTCGGCTCTACGCTCGCCACCGAGCGGCAGGACAAGATCCTTGCCATCGACGCCAACCCCGACGCCGGTACGCTCGGGCGCCGCGTACGCCGCGAGACCGGGGCCACCATCCGTGACCTCGTGCAGGCGATCCCGTACCTCAACTCGTACATGGACATCCGGCGCTTCACCTCGCAGGCCGCGTCCGGGCTCGAGATCATCGCCAATGACGTCGATCCGGCCGTCTCGACGACCTTCAACGACGAGGACTATCGGCGTGCGATCGATGTGCTCGGGAAGCAGTACCCGATCATCCTGACCGACTCCGGTACGGGGCTGCTCTACAGCGCCATGCGGGGTGTTCTCGATCTTGCCGATCAGCTGATCATCATCTCTACGCCGTCTGTGGATGGCGCCAGTAGTGCGTCGACGACCTTGGACTGGTTGTCCGCGCATGGGTACGCCGACCTTGTTTCGCGGTCAATCACTGTCATCTCCGGGGTGCGTGAGACCGGGAAGATGATCAAGGTCGACGACATCGTGTCGCACTTCGAGACGCGATGCCGGGGCGTTGTCGTCATTCCGTTCGATGAGCATCTTGCTGCTGGTGCCGAGGTTGATCTCGACATGATGCGGCCGAAGGTGCGGGAGGCGTACTTCAATCTCTCCGCGATGGTTGCGGAGGACTTTGTGCGGGCTCAGCAGCAGCAGGGGCTGTGGACTTCGGATGGGAATCCGCCGCCCGTCGTGGCTCCGCCCCTGCCGGGGCAGGGGGGGTATCCCGGGCAGCAGCAGCCGTACGGGGGGCAGGCGCCTCAGCCTGGGCAGGCACCTCAGCAGCCGTACGCTCCCCAGCCGCAGCCGCAGCCGCATCAGCCGCAGCCCGGCGGGCAGCCCTATCCGCAGCAGCCGGGGGCTCCGCAGGGGTGGCAGAACGCGGCGCCTCCGCAGTCGCCTGCGGGGCCGGGGCCGGGGCAGCCGTACCAGTCGCCTGCGCCTGCGCCTGCGCCTCAGGGGCAGCCTCAGCCGGGGCAGGTGCCTCCGCCCGTTCAGCCTGGGCAGCCGTTCCAGCCCGGGGCTCCGTATCAGCCCCCGCAGCCTCCCGCGCCGGAGGCGCCGCAGCAGTAGTCTTCGCCTCCGCCGATCTCAACTGGGCCCGCACCAACCCCTGGTGCGGGCCCAGCCCGTTGCCCCGGCGCCCCGCAGTTCCGCTGACGAACAGACTTTCCCGCCCACCCACCCGATTACCCCGCAGCCTTGCCCAAGCACCGAAGGGACCAGGACGGGCAGGCGGACAGCGGAGACAGTACTGCCGATGCGACGGAGGGAGGGGGCGGGCGAGGGACCAGGGCGGGCATGCGGACAACGGAGGCAGCACATGCCGACGCGCCAGAAGGAGGGCGCGGGCGAGGGGCCAAGGCAGGCAGGCGACCCACAGCCGCAGCACGGCGGCGCGACAGGAGGGAACGCGCGAGGGACCAAGGCAAGCAAGCGACCCACAGCCGCAGCACGGGCGGCGCGACAGGAGGGCGAAGGCAGCCGCAGCACTGGCGGCGCGGCAGGACGGCGAAGGCAGTCGTCGCGCGGCCAACCGCACCGGTTCGCCGCGGCTCCCCCACCTGCCCCTCCCCCCACCATCACCCCCCGACCAGCCACGCTTCACAGGTCTTGACCAATGCGGATGAAATACGGGTCAACTCGTTATTTCCGCAGGCCACATGGGGTTCACCTGCCGTTGACTGACGCAGACTGGCGCTGGTAGACACACACATCAACCAGCTGGCGTTCCTTGATCAACTAGCCATCTCTGCGCGAGCGATGACGCGAGGTCACCGACCCATGGATACACAAGATCAGCACGGCAGAACACGGTCCCGCCGCACCACCAAGGCGCCCCCCAAGGCGTCACCCAAGGTGCCCCCCAAGGCGTCAAAACGCCCCCGTCTCCTTGTGGTAGCCGGAGCCGGAGCCCTCGCCCTGACCGCCGGCCTTGCCTCTCCCCTCAACCCGGCGCCCCAACAGGCCGAGGCCAAAGCGGACGGCAAGAAGACCCTCACCGTCGCGGTGGCCCAGAGCGTCGACTCGCTCAGTCCCTTCCTCGCCCAGCGGCTGCTCAGCACCAGCATCCACCGCCTGACGTACGAGTACCTGACGAACTACGACGCCAAGGACAACCACGCGATCCCGGGCTTCGCCACCAAGTGGGAGCCCTCCGCCGACAAGCTGACCTGGACGTACACCATCCGGGGCGACTCCAAGTGGTCGGACGGCAAGAAGGCCACCGCCGAGGACGCCGCCTGGACGTTCAACAAGGTGATGTCCAAGGAAGGCACCGCCACCGCCAACTCCGGCTTCGTCGCCAACTTCAAGAAGGTGACCGCGCCGAGCCCCACCAAGCTCGTCATCGAGCTCAAGAAGCCGCAGGCCACCATGGCCGCGCTCGACGTGCCGATCGTCCCGAAGCACGTGTGGGAGAAGGTCGACGACGTCTCCAAGTTCAACAACGACAAGTCCTTCCCCGTGGTCGGCAACGGTCCGTTCGAACTCACGGACTACAAGACCGACCAGTACGTGAAGCTGAAGGCCAACAAGGACTTCTGGCGCGGCGCGCCCAAGTTCGACGAAGTGGTCTTCAAGACGTACAAGGACCAGGACGCCGCCGTCGCCGCGCTGAAGAAGGGCGAGGTGTCCTTCGTCGCCGGGCAGCCCGCCCTCACCCCCGCGCAGGCCGCCGAGCTCAAGGGCACGGAGAACGTGAAGGTGAATGAAGGGCCTGGGCGGCGCTTCTTCGCCATCGCCACCAACCCCGGTGCCAAGACCCGCGACGGCAAGAAGTTCGGTGACGGCCACCCGGCGCTCCTGGACAAGAAGGTGCGTCAGGCGCTGTTCCGTTCCGTCGACCGCGAGGCACTCGTCGACAAGGTCTTCCAGGGCCAGGCCGTCGAGGGCGAGGGGTATATCCCGCCGCGCTTCTCCGAGTACGCCTGGCAGCCCTCCGCCGACCAGAAGCTGTCGTACGACCCCAAGAAGGCCGCCCAACTCCTCGACGAGGCGGGCTACAAGAAGAACGGCGACGGCAAGCGCGTCGGCAAGGACGGGAAGCCGCTCGACTTCCGCATCCTCTGTCACGCCACCGACCCGAACGACAAGGCTGTCGGGAAGTATCTGAAGGAGTGGTGGGGTGATCTTGGCATTGGGCTCAAGGTCAACTGCCTCGATGACGTGTCCGTGCCCTGGTACGCCGGTGAGTACGATCTCGCGTTCGACGGCTGGTCGGTCAACCCCGACCCGGACTTCGTACTCGGCATCCACTCCTGCGCCGCGCTCCCGGTGAAGGCCAAGGAGAGCGCCTCCACCGACAACTTCATCTGCGACAAGAAGTACGACGAGCTCTACAACAAGCAGCTTGCCGAGTACGACCCGGACAAGCGCGCGGAGACCGTCAAGGAGATGCAGTCCTGGCTCTACGACTCCGGGTACATGAACATCCTCGCGTACCCGAACGCCGTCGAGGCCTACCGCACCGACCAGATCAAGTCCATCACCACCATGCCGACGGCCGCGGGCAACATCTACGGCCAGGACGGATATTGGAGCTGGTGGTCCGCCGTGCCCGCGGATGGGAAGAGTTCCTCCAAGGATGGAAGCTCGACCGGTGTCATCATCGGTATCGCCGCCGCCGCGGTGGTGCTCGTCGGCGGTGGAGTCCTGTTCGCCCTGCGCCGCCGTTCGACCGCAGAGGACCGCGAGTAACGCATGACCGCTGACAGCAATCCCGCACTGCTCGACACCGAGGGCGCCGCGGCGACCGACGATCCGGCGTTCGCCGGGCCGTCGGCCCGCGGCCCCCGGGCTCGCAACACCCGCGCCTATCTCCAGTACGTGGCGGGCAAGCTGGGCGGCGCCGCCGTCTCGCTGTTCGCCGTCCTCGTCACCAGCTTCTTCCTGTTCCGGCTCATCCCGGGTGACCCGGTGAAGCAGATGACGGGCGGAAAGCGCGTATCGGCCGAACAGCTGGACGCGATGCGCAAGGAGTTCGGCCTCGACCAGCCGGTCATGACGCAGTTCCTCGACTACTGCGGCAACGCGCTCACCGGCGACTTCGGCACCTCCTACCAGTTCCACACACCGGTGATGGAGAAGATCACCGAGGCGCTGCCCGCGACGCTCCTGCTCACCGGCACCGCGTTCGTGCTCTACACCCTCATCGGCATCTGGCTCGGCACCCGCACGGCCTGGCGCAACGGCGGGCTCGGGGACCGCTTCCACACCGGCCTCGCGCTCACCCTCTACTCCGTGCCGTCCTTCTGGCTGGGCCTGCTCCTCATCATCACCTTCTCGGTCGGGGTCGGTCCGATTCCCGGGCTCTTCCCGACCGGCGGGCTCGAATCGGGTGGCGAGACGGGCATCGCGTACGTCATCGATGTCGCGCACCACATGGTGCTCCCCGTCATCACCCTGGTGGCGGTGGGGTACGCACAGACGCTCCTCGTCATGCGGTCGTCCCTGCTCGATGAGATGGGGAGCGACTATCTGACCACCGCTCGCGCCAAGGGGCTGCGGGACGATCTCGTACGCCGTCGTCATGCCGTCCCGAACGCGATGCTGCCCACCGTCACGCTGATGTTCGTGAACCTCGGCACGGTCGTGGCGGGCGCGATCCTCGTCGAGACCGTCTTCTCCTGGCCGGGACTCGGCGGGCTCTTCTACGCCGCGCTCAGCGTGCCCGACCTGCCCCTCGTGCAGGGCCTGTTCTTCGTCTTCGCCGCCGCGGTGATCCTGATGAACACCCTGGCCGACGTGATCTATCCGCTGCTCGACCCGAGGGTGGGCCGATGACGACCGAAGCAACAGAGCCCAAGGTCCCCGAAGTCCCCGAGGTCCCGGTCGCGAAGAGCCCCCGGGCGCTCGCCTGGACCCGCAGGCGGCACTCCGTGGCCCGATTCTGGCGCGAGTACCGCACCCACCGGGCGGGTCTCTTCGGCCTTGCCGCGCTCGTCGTCATCGCGCTCGTCGCCGTCTTCGCGCCGCTCCTGGTCGGCTCGGACGCGCAGAGCGTGACCGACGCGCCGGGCAAGCCGATGGAGTCGCCGAGCGGCGAATTCCCCCTCGGGACAGATCAGTTCGGGCGCGATCTGCTCGGCCTGCTCGTGTGGGGCGCGCGGATCTCACTCACCGTCGGGCTGCTCGCGGCCGTGCTCTCGGTGGCCATCGGCACGGTCGTGGGCATCACCGCGGGGCACTTCAAGGGCTGGTACTCCACCGTCATCATGCGGGTCACCGACTGGTTCCTGGTGATGCCGACGCTGGTGCTCGCCATCGCGCTCGCCTCGGTGATGTCCAAGTCCATCTGGACGATCATCCTGGCGATCGGCGTGACGACCTGGCCGACGACCGCGCGGCTCGTCCGCGCCCAGACCCTGGCCGTGGAGTCACGCCCGTACATCGAACGCGCGCAGGCGCTCGGCGGCGGCCACGGTCACGTCATGGGCCGGCACGTCCTGCCCAACGTCATGCCGCTGGTGCTCGCGCAGACCACGCTCGTCATCTCGAACGCCATCCTCACCGAGGCCACGCTCGCCTTCCTGGGCCTCGGCGACCCGACCGTCGTCTCCTGGGGCGGGCTGCTCCAGGACGCGCGCGAGGCGGGCGCGGTCAGCGCGGGCAACTGGTGGTACCTCGCTCCGCCCGGACTCGCCATCGCCGTCGTGGCACTCGCGTTCACGCTGTGCGGACGCGCCGTGGAGTCCGTGCTCAACCCCAGGCTGGGGGTCTCCCGTTGAACAGCGCGAACAAGGTGACGGAGACAAAGGTGACGACGGAACAGCGCCTCCTCGACGTGAGAAACCTCGAAGTGACGTACGCGTCCGGGGCGGCCGCGGTGCGCGGCGTGAACCTCTCGGTCGACGCGGGCCAGAAGCTCGGCGTCGCGGGCGAGTCCGGCTGCGGCAAGTCCACGCTGGCGCTCGCGCTGCTGCGGCTGCTGCCCGCCGGCACGAAGGTGACCGGTGAGGTCCTGCTCGACGGCGAGGACGTCCTCACCATGAAGTGGGGTCAGGTCCGGGCGGTCCGCTGGGCGGGCGCGTCGATCGTCTTCCAGGGCGCGATGCACTCGCTCAACGCCGTGCACCGCATCGGCGACCAGATCGCCGAGCCGATCCTGCTGCACAAGAAGGCGACCCAGGCGGGGGCGAAGAAGAAGGCCGGGGAGCTGCTCGAACAGGTGGGGCTTCCGGCCGCCCGCGCGGACGCGTATCCGCACGAGCTGTCGGGCGGGCAGCGCCAGCGCGTGATGATCGCGATGGCGCTCGCCTGCGATCCGCGCCTGATCATCGCCGATGAGCCGACGACGGCCCTGGACGTGATGATCCAGGCTCAGATCCTGCGCCTCATCGAGCAGTTGGTGTCCGAGCAGGACCTGGGCCTGATCATGATCAGTCATGACCTCGCGGTGCTCTCCGACACCTGCGACCGGCTCGCGGTGATGTACGCGGGCCGCGTCGTCGAGGAGGGCCCGGCCTCCGAGGTCTACGAGAACGCGCAGCACCCGTACGGGAAGGCCCTCTCCGCGGCCTTCCCCCGCATCGGCGACACGGCGTCCCGCTTCGCGCCGCGCGGCCTGCCCGGCGACCCGCCGGACCCGTCCCTGCTCCCCACGGGCTGCACGTTCCATCCGCGCTGCCCGGTCGCCCTCGACGTCTGCACCACGGAGGACCAGGCGCTGCGGGACGCGGGCCCCCGGCATCGCGCGGCGTGCGTGCACGCGGGCGCGCAGCTTCCGGCGCAGCCGACATCCCCGCCGGCGACGGCGGAGCGTACGCCGTGAGCACCGACAGATCACGCACCGAGGAGCAGCGACGCATGACCACCGACGCCCCCCTGACCTCCGCTGATCCGCTGCTGTCGGCGGGCGACCTGCACATCACGTTCCCCGGCCGCCGTGGCGCGCCGCCCGCGCGGGCGGTGGACGGCGTCGACCTCGACATCAAGCCGGGCGAGATCGTGGCCCTGGTCGGCGAGTCGGGCTGCGGCAAGACGACCCTGGCCCGTTCCCTGCTCGGCCTGGTGGCGCCCACGTCCGGCAAGGTGACCTTCGGCGGCAAGCCGCTCGGCTACTCGGGGCGCGCCCTGAAGGCGTACCGCAAGCGCGTCCAGCTCGTGCTCCAGGACCCGAGCGGGTCTCTGAATCCCCGCCACACCGTGTACGAGGCCGTGGCTGAGGGCCTGCGCATCCACGGGTACGGGGGCGACGAGCAGGCCGCGGTCGCCGACGCCCTGTCACGGGCGGGGCTCCGGCCGCCCGAGCGGTTCTTCCTGCGCTATCCGCACGAGCTGTCGGGCGGCCAGCGTCAGCGCGTCGTCATCGCGGGCGCGCTGGTCCTCGAGCCCGAACTGATCGTCGCGGACGAGCCGGTGGCCTCGCTGGACGCCTCCGTACGCGGCGAGATCCTCGCTCTGCTGCTCAGGCTCCGCGACGAACTCGGCCTGTCCGCGCTGGTGGTGACGCACGACCTGGGTCTGGCGTGGAACATCGCCGACCGCGTCGCGGTGATGTACCTGGGCCGGATCGTCGAGACGGGGACGGTGGAGGAGGTCCTGACGTCCCCTCAGCATCCGTACACACAGGCACTGTTGTCCGTGCTCCCGGAGGCTCCGGGTGATCCCGTGGTCCTCACGGGCGAGCCGCCGGACCCGTCGCGCATCCCGGGCGGCTGCCGCTTCCACGCGCGCTGCCAGATTCTCGCCTCGGGAGAGGCGGAGACGGCGGGGGTGGCGGACCGTTGCCGGACGGAGGATCTTCCGGTGCTGTCCGGCGGCGGCGAGACGCAGGTGGCGTGCCACTGGGCGACGGTCAACGTCGGCGCGTCCGGGGTCTGAGTCCCGCCGCAGCCCGAGTCTCGCGGCGGCGGATCGTTACCTCTTTCACGTACGGGTGATACGGGGCGTATCGGGCGTGATCTCTGGGGAGTCACTGAGCGTTGCGATCCACGTACAGATCGTGACAGCTCAACTCCACCGACGTGAAGGAGATTTCCATGCGCCGTTCCGCCGCCGTGATCCTCGGGGCCGTCGCACTTCTGGGGGTACTCGCCGTGCCGGCAAGCGCCGTCCCGGACCCCGTGACAACCGTCGACTGCCTGGCGCAGTCGGCCGGCGACGTCACCTCGCTCGTCGATCCGGCGAGCCCCGGCGTCCCCTCGGAGGTGCCGGGCGCGGCGTGCCTCGCCCCGTGACGCGGTGACCCCGTGACCTGAACAGCCCTGCATCGTCACGTACTTGCGCGGCCACCCCGGGGCCCGCGCAAGTACGGTACGGCCGCGAGCGGTTCAGCGCGTCAGTCCCACCTGTAGCCGTCACCGAAGTTGAGGGTGTGCTCGAGCACGTCCTCCAGCGGATCGTCGATCTGCCCGGTGTTGATCAGCGCGACCCTGGGGGCGTTGTGCGAGTTCTCGTGCGTCTCGTCCGCGTGGGCCGCGCCGGAGCACAGGGCGGACGGCACTGCCGCCATCGACGCGACCAGCAACCACCGGGATGTCTTCTGCACCCAACTGCCGTTCACAGCAGCCTCCTTGGCCCGTGCGTGTGCGGGCCGCCGGTCGCGTCCCACTCGCCGTGGCTAACCCCCGAACGACCGGAAAGTCACCGACGATCATACGAAAGGGTCGTCGGGCACCGCGGTCCGAAGAACCGTAAGAAAGCAAGAAAGCAGATATCGCATGCGTCATCGCCGCGCTTGGACCGTCACCCTGCTCGCCGCCCTCGCCGTGTCCGTCATCGCCACCGCCGCACCGGTCCCGGCGGCCGGGCTCGCGCCGGTGAACCCCCCACCGCTGCCGCACGTCGAGCCGCTGATCACCGAAGGGGTCACCATCGAAGGGCCGCTCGTCAACAGCGTCGCCCTCCCTCACCTCCTGTAAGCACGGAGGGCGGGGCAGAGACCTACTCGGCGGCCTCGATGAGCTCCCGGGCCTTCTTCACGTCATCCGCGATGGCGACGAGCAGCGAGTCGATCGAGTCGAACTTCGCCTGCCCGCGCACGAAGGCGAGGAAGTCCACGGCCACGTGCAGCCCGTACAGGTCGAGCCCCACGCGGTCGATCGCGTACGCCTCCACGGTCCGCTCCGTGCCGTCGAACTGCGGGTTCGTCCCGACGGAGATCGCCGCAGGCATCGCCTCGCCCTGGGCGTGCAGCCACCCCGCGTAGACGCCGTCGGCGGGGATGGCGGTGTGCGGCAGCGTCTCCACGTTGGCGGTGGGGAAGCCCAGTTCACGCCCGCGCTGCGCGCCCCGTACGACGACGCCCTCGACGCGGTGCGGGCGGCCGAGGATCTCCGCCGCGCCCTCCACGTCGCCCTCGGCGACCAGGCGCCGGGTGAGGGTGGAGGAGAAGGGCTCGCCGCCCCCGGCCTCACCGCTCACGAACAGGTCGATGACATCGACTTCGTAGTCGTACGTGGCGCCGAGCTCGGTCAGGAAGGCGACGTTGCCCGCGGCCCTGTGGCCGAAGCGGAAGTTGGGGCCTTCGACGACCACGCACGCGTGCAGCTTGTCGACGAGGACCTTGACGACGAAGTCGGCCGGCGAGAGCTTCGAGAACTCCGTGGTGAACGGCAGGATGAGGAGCGCGTCCACGCCGAGATCCGCCATGAGTTCGGCGCGCCGGTGGTGCGGGGCGAGCAGCGGCGGGTGGCTGCCGGGGCGCACGACCTCGGAGGGGTGCGGGTCGAAGGTGACGACCACGGCGGGAACGCCGAGCTCACGGGCGCGCTCCACCGCGCGGCCGATGATCAGCTGGTGCCCGCGGTGCACGCCGTCGTAGGAACCGATGGTGACGACGCTGCGCCCCCAGTCCTGGGGGATGTCCTCCAAGCCACGCCAGCGCTGCACTGTCTTTGCTCCTCGCCGAACCTGTGTACGTGTGTGTACGTCCCATTGCCGATGCGCAGGTCTAAGACTGCCATGCCCGCGCGATCCGGATCGCATCGGAGGGGGTGGCGGGGGTCACGCCGGAACGCGTACTCCGGCGAGGTTCTCGATCATGCGGCGCGAGCTGGGACCGACGAGGGCGGACCAGTCCTGCGGGGCCGCGCAGATCCACCGGGCGACCCGCGTGGAGAAGCCCGGCACGGAGCGGGCCAGCTCGACCAGGCGCCGGTCGAAGCAGGTCGCGCCCTCCGGGGTGCGGACGAGCAACGCGCCGGTGCGACGCACAAGATCGCGAACCCTTTCCCCGTCACCTTGCCCATCCCTTTCCCCGTCACCTTCCCCGTCACCGCCGCCCGCCACGGCGCAGAGCACGGCGTCCAGGACTTCGGGCTCCCGCTCCTGGGCGAGCAGCACGTCCAGGAGTTCGGTGCGCAGCGCACGCGAGGCGTCGGTTCCCGGGGCGGCGACGACCGCGGCGAGCGCGGCGCGCACCGGCGGCGGGCGGTCCCGCAGGAGACCCTTGACCAGCGGGAGGAGTACGGCGCGGACGCCGGGCCCCTGCTCGAACCGCAGATCGAGGTAGGCGGCCACGTGCCCCGCGAGGTCGGGGCGGAGTTCCAGCACGTCGCGTACGAGATCGGCCACCCGCCGCGCGAGCACGGGCGCGGTCACGTCGGCCAGGGCGCGCAGTACGTCGCCCGGCGCGGGGCCGGGGCCGTACAGCCGGGTCCGGAAGGCGGCGATGACCTGCTCCGGGTGGGTGTCGAGGGCGGCGACGAGCGCGCTCGCGGGCAGCTGCGGGTCACCGGCGGTGAAGCGCTTCAGGGCGGGCGGCAGGTGGCGTGCGCGGGTCTGCGGATCGCGTACGAGGAGGGCGAGGGCGGCGCCGTGCAGGGAGTCGTCGGCGGTTCGGGCGAGCAGGGCGAAGGCCGCGTACCGCAGGAGCCTGCGGTCGGCCTCCGTGGTGGCGTGCGGGGCGGCGCGCAGGCCGTAGGCGACGGCGGCGACATGGCGTGCGGGGCGCGGGTCGTGGACCCAGCGGTCGACGGCTCGGCAGATGGCCGATGGCTCCTCCTCCGCGAGGGCGGCGAGCAGTTCGTCGGCGCGGGGGTGGGCGCAGTCGACCAGGATCTCCGTGAGGTCGTCGATGGCGCGGTGCCGGTGGGTGTGGAGGAGGGCCTGGGCGGCCGATGCGACGGTGGCGTGCGGGGTGGCTTCGAGGGGGCGCTCGTCGGTGAACCAGCGGGTGAGTTGCGGCTGCGTTTTCGCGGGGTCTTCCGCCAGCAGTTCGGCCACCGCGTCGAGGCAGCGGCTGCCCTGCGGGGGGCCTGGCGGGGGGTCGGTGATCACTGCTTCCCGCAGCAGGTCGAACCGATCGGCATCGGAGAGGGGCAGATTCGTCCAGAAGCCCGCCGGGAAGCGGGCCTGCTCCGCGAGCTGCTTGAGCAACGACCGGTAGGGCCGCGCGTCGGGCACCCGCGACAGGGTCTCCCTCACCAGGTGGCTGGCCCACCACTGGGCGTCGCCCCGTGTCTCGGCATCCGGCGGCGCGGGCGCGTTGCCCGCATCCCCCGCCACATCAGCACCCCGCGGTTGGGGTTGTGCCCACCCGTTCCGCCCTGCGGAACGCCTGCCCACAACGGAGGCGGCACCCTCGCCCTCCGGGCGCCCCGCCGTCCCCGCCGCTGTGGGCAATCGTCCCGCTGGGCGATTGGGGTCTCCCCTGCTCGAGAGGAGCCGAGAGCTTGGGGAAGGGTGGGCACAGCCCTTGATGCCGGGGGCCGACTCGGCGGGCGATGAGCAAGGCTCCCCGAACCTCGCCAAGTCCCCTAGCCGAGCCCCCAGTTCAGCAGGCCCCCGCTGGCGGCCCAGAAGCAACAGGGCCTGGATCACGGGACCGATCCGGTGTCGAGGTACCGGCAGGGCAGCCTCCGGCACCGGCTCGCGGTGGCGGAAGACCAGCGACCACAAAGCACCGTCCACATCCAAGTGCATCCCCTGGATCCAGTCCGCGAGCTCCTCGTGTGCGAACCGGTACCCGCCCCCCGCGGGGACGAGCAGCCCCTCCGTGAGCACCGCGGAGGCCCACCCCGTCGCCCACGGGAACACTCCCTCGAACGACGCCCGGTCGAGCTCCCCCTGCCCCGGCCCCAGGCACCGCCGCGCGGCCTCGTGCACCTGCCCGGACACCTTCGCCGCGAGGCGCCGTACAGCCGCGCCCCGCAGCCCGTTCGCCGCGGCGAGCCGCACCGCCACCCGCAGGCACAGCACGTCCAGATAGGCCTCGAAGATCTCCTCCCGGTCGGGGCGGCCCGGCGGTGGCTCGTCCGGCAGCGCCGCCCGCACCTCGGCCAGCAGCCGCAGGGCGAGGGGATGCCGCGCGTCGGCCGGGGCGAGCGCGCCGTCCGGGATGCCGTACCGCGCACGGGCGATCCGCGCCTGCCGCTCGGGCAGATCCCCCAGGTGCACACACCCCGGGGCGAGCTCCTCGGGAAAGTGCGCCCCGGCCTGCTCCCAGTACTCCGCGCGGCAGGCGACCACGAGCCGCGCGCCCGTCTCCCGAAGCCACTCGGCCGTCCCCCCGCTCCACTCGGCGAGGCGGTGCGCCAGGACCGGCGGCATCTCCTCGGGGCCGTCGAGCAACAGCAGCAACGCCCGCCCCTCGTCCCGCACGAGCCGCGCGACCCGCCCCGCGGAGATGTCCCCGAGCCCGTCGTCCGCCTCGGCGAGCGAGCACTCCGCGGTCTCCGCCGAGGCCTCCGAGGCCTCCGCGGCCTCCAGAATCCGCCCAGCCCGCTCCAGCGCCCGCTCCACCGCGTCGCCCACGCCCGTGTCCGTGCCCTGGAGGTCGGCGCCGCGCAGCCACAGCGTGGGTGCCGGTTCGGCGCCTCGCGCGCGGCATGCGGCGAGGGCGGCGAGCTCCGTCGTACGGCCGGTGCCGGGGTCGCCGACCAGACCGAGCACCTGCGCGGGCCCGGCGGTGAAGTCCGCCAACTCCCGTGTCGTGTCGGGGCGTTCGACCGGTTCGAGGAGGGCGGGGCGCGGGCCGTCGGAGCCCACGGACGTCGCCGCCAGGTGCAGCGCGCCCGCCAGATTCAGATCGCGGCCGTACGCGGGAACGGTCGCCGCGTTGCGTGCCAGGAGCTCCGCGAGCGGCCCGCCCGGATCGGCGGCGGCAGCCTCCCGCAGCGGCACGGCGAACCCCGCCGCGCGGTGCTCACTGTGCAGCGCGGTGCCGAGGACGGCGAGCACGGCTCCGGACGAGGCGTCGACGACCGGGCCGCCGGCCGCCCCGCCGCCGAGCCGCAGCGCGTCTGCGCCGTCCGTGCCGATCGCCAGTTCCATCGCCGCGTCGAGAAGGTGAAAGCGGTCCGTCGCCGTGTACGTGACGGGGGCCGGACCCAGGACCCGCGCCTCACGCCGGCCGCGCGCGACGATGCGTACATAGGTGCCCACGGGAACGGTCTCGCGGACCGTGACGGGCAGCGGGCGCAGATCGAGCCCCTCTGTACGGACGAGGGCCAGATCGGCCTCGGGGAGGGCCACCACGGCATCGGCGCTCACCACGCACACGCGCTCCCCCGCCGCGTGCAGCACGAGCCGCGCGAGGCCGTCGACCGCTTCATGGCTGGTGATCACCGTGCCGTGGTCGTCGGCGGCGAACCCCATGCCCCGCGGGCGCCCGGCCAGATCGCAGATGCGCACGAGGCCACCGTCGAGCCCCGTCGGGTCGCCCTGTCCCGCCATGCCCGAACCTCCCGCGACGCCCCGTCCTTCCGACGGTAGGTCGGCGGTGATCAGCGGGACAGAACGCGTCGCGAACGCGCCCCCTTCTGCTCCCTCGGTTCACTCCGAGCGCCTGCCTGATGGGGTGAATCGGCACGCCGGAGTGGATACATCTCTGGTGGGGGGGGGTTCGCCGTGGAGCGGCGCGACGCACAGCTGTCCGCCGCTCCACGACGGAGATCCGCGTACGGGAGGCTCAGGCTCAGGCGAAGACGGCCAGGCTCTTGGCCTTGCCCTTCAGCTCCTCGGCCAGGACCAGGAACCTGCCCTCGGGATCGAAGACCGCGACGGCGCCGACTCCGGCGTACTCCCCCGGCATCTCGATCCGCACGCCGTTGAGCAGCAGCTTCGCCCGCCGCTCGTCCACGTCCCAGCGCGGGAACGCGGCGGTGGCCGCGTCCGCCACCGGCATCACCGTCAGCTCCTCCTGGAGCTGGTCGATGGTCTTCGCCGCGTCCAGCTTGTAGGGCCCGACACGGGTGCGCCGCAGCGCCGTCAGATGACCGCCGACCCCGAGGTCCGCGCCGAGGTCGCGGGCGAGGGCGCGGATGTAGGTCCCCGACGAGCAGACCACGGAGACGACCAGGTCGAGGACGGGGGTGCCGTCCTCGGCGACGGCGTCCCTGACGTCGTACACGGTGAAGGCGGAGATCTTCACCGGCCGGGCGGGGATCTCGAAATCCTCGCCCTCGCGCGCTCGCGCGTACGACCGCTTGCCGTCGATCTTGATGGCGCTGACCTTCGACGGCACCTGCATGATGTCGCCGGAGAGCTTGGCGATGCCCGCGTCGATGGCGTCCCGCTTGATCCCTGAAGCATCGGCCGACGAGGTGATCTCACCCTCGGCGTCGTCCGTGAGGGTGTTCTGGCCGAGCCGGATCGTCCCCAGGTACTCCTTCTCCGTCAGCGCGAGATGGCCGAGGAGCTTGGTCGCCCGCTCCACGCCGAGGACGAGAACGCCCGTCGCCATGGGGTCGAGGGTGCCGGCGTGGCCGACACGGCGGGTCTTGGCGATCCCGCGCATCTTGGCGACCACGTCATGCGAAGTGAAGCCGGACGGCTTGTCGACGATGACAAGTCCGTCCGGCGTCTTGTTGCTGGTGCTGCTCATGCTCGGGCGTCGCCGTCCGTTTCGTCGTCGGACTCGTCCTCGGGCTTGCGGTACGGGTCGGGCCCGCCGGCGAACTCGGCGCCCGCGGACACCTCGCGCACCTTCTCGTCCGACATCCGGGCCTTGTCGAGGAGGTCCTCGATGGCCTTGGCGTTGTCCGGCAGCGCGTCCGCCACGAAGGCGAGGCTCGGGGTGAACTTCACGCCCGCGGCCTGGCCGACCGCGGAACGCAGGACGCCCTTGGCGCTCTCCAGACCGGCGGCGGCCGCCGCGCGGTCCTCGTCGTCCCCGTAGACCGTGTAGAAGACGGTCGCCTCCCGCAGGTCACCCGTGACCCGGGTGTCCGTGATGGTCACATGCGTACCGAGCCGCGGGTCCTTGATCCCGCGCTGCAGCTTCTTGGCAACCACCTCTCGGATGAGGTCCGCCAGCCTTTTCGCCCGCGCGTTGTCGGCCACTGCTCCGTCTCCTTCTTCGCCTTGCTGTGCAATCAGTCTTCGTCGCCGTGGAGCCTGCGTCGAACGGAGAGCAGCTCCACCTCGGGACGGGCGGCCACCAGGCGCTCGCACCGGTCCAGTACGTCGGTGAGGTGCCCCGTCTCCCCGGAGACCAGCGCCAGGCCGATCTCGGCCCTGCGATGGAGGTCCTGGTTCCCGGTCTCCGCCGCACTCACCGCGTACTTGCGCATGAGTTCGGCGACGATCGGGCGGACGACGGAGCGTTTCTCCTTCAGCGAGCGAACGTCGCCGAGGAGCAGATCGAAGGACAGTGTCCCCACATACATGTATGCCCGGATGTCCCGCCGGTTCGGGTTCCGCCCCGCCAACCACTTGGCAGGGACACAAGAACCGTACACGGAACGGCCGGGGCCGATCGACGGGATTTACCTCCCCTCGACCGGCCCCGGTTCGAGCTGTCGTGATCAGCCTCGCGGCTTCTCGCGCATCTCGTACGTCGCGATGACGTCGTCGATCTTGATGTCGTTGAAGTTGCCGAGGTTGATACCGCCCTCGAACCCTTCGCGGATCTCGGTGACGTCGTCCTTGAAGCGGCGCAGACCGGAGATGTTGAGGCTCTCCGCGATGACCTTGCCGTCGCGGATGAGGCGCGCCTTGGTGTTGCGCTTGACCTCGCCCGACCGGACAAGAACACCGGCGATGTTGCCCAGCTTGGACGAGCGGAAGATCTCGCGGATCTCCGCCGTGCCGAGCTCGACCTCTTCGTACTCCGGCTTGAGCATGCCCTTGAGGGCCGCTTCGATCTCTTCGATCGCCTGGTAGATGACCGAGTAGTACCGGACGTCCACACCTTCGCGGTCGGCCATCTGCGCGGCACGACCGGCCGCACGGACGTTGAAGCCGATCACGATCGCGTCGGAGCCGGTCGCCAGGTCGATGTCCGACTCGGTGACCGCACCCACACCGCGGTGCAGGACGCGGATGTCGACCTCTTCGCCGACGTCGAGCTGGAGCAGCGAGGACTCGAGAGCCTCCACCGAACCGGACGCGTCGCCCTTGATGATGAGGTTGAGTTCCTGCACCAGACCGGCCTTGAGGGCCTCGTCCAGGTTCTCCAGGGAGAACCGGACACCCTTGCGGGCGAAGCGGACGTTGCGCTCACGGGCGGCACGCTTCTCGGCGATCTGACGGGCCGTACGGTCCTCGTCGACGACCAGGAAGTTGTCGCCGGCGCCCGGGACGTTGGTGAGACCGAGGACGAGGACCGGAGTCGACGGACCCGCCTCTTCCACGTTCTCGCCCTTGTCGTCGAGCATCGCGCGGACTCGGCCGTACGCGTCGCCGACCACCATCGTGTCGCCGACGCGGAGGGTACCGCGCTGGACCAGGACGGTCGCGACGGCGCCGCGGCCCTTGTCCAGGTGGGACTCGATCGCAATACCCTGCGCGTCCTGCTCCGGGTTGGCCCGCAGGTCGAGCGAGGCGTCCGCGGTCAGGACCACGGCCTCCAGGAGGGCCTCGATGTTCTCGCCCTGCTTGGCGGAGATGTCGACGAACATCGTGTCGCCGCCGTACTCCTCGGCCACCAGACCGAACTCGGTGAGCTGACCGCGCACCTTGGTCGGGTCGGCACCCTCGACGTCGATCTTGTTGACCGCGACCACGATCGGCACCTCGGCCGCCTTGGCGTGGTTCAGCGCCTCGATCGTCTGCGGCATCACACCGTCGTTCGCCGCGACCACGAGGATCGCGATGTCGGTGGACTTCGCACCACGGGCACGCATGGCGGTGAACGCCTCGTGACCGGGGGTGTCGATGAAGGTGATCTTGCGGTCTTCGCCGTTGACCTCGGAAGAGACCTGGTACGCACCGATGTGCTGCGTGATGCCGCCGGCCTCGCCCGCAATGACGTTCGTCTTGCGGATCGCGTCCAGAAGGCGGGTCTTACCGTGGTCGACGTGACCCATGACGGTCACGACCGGCGGACGCGCGACGAGCATGTCCTCGTCGCCCTCGTCCTCGCCGAACTCGATGTCGAAGGACTCGAGCAGCTCGCGGTCCTCCTCCTCGGGGCTGACGATCTCGAGGACGAAGTTCATCTCGTCCGCGAGCAGCTTCAGCGTCTCGTCCGGCACGGACTGCGTCGCCGTGACCATCTCGCCGAGGTTCATCATCACGCCGACGAGCGACGCCGGGTTGGCGTTGATCTTCTCGGCGAAGTCGGTCAGCGAGGCACCACGGGACAGGCGGACCGCCTGGCCGTTGCCGCGCGGCAGCATGACGCCGCCGACCGACGGAGCCTGCATCGACTCGTACTCCTGGCGCCTCTGCCGCTTCGACTTGCGACCACGACGGGCGGGCCCGCCGGGACGGCCGAAGGCACCCTGCGTGCCACCACGGGCACCGGGACCGCCGGGACGGCCACCGAAGCCGGGACGACCGCCGCCGCCACCGGGACGACCGGCGAAGCCGCCGCCACCGCCACCGGGACCACCGGGACGACCGGCGAAGCCACCGCCGCCACCGCCACCGGGACGACCCGCGAAGCCGCCGCCACCGGGACGACCGCCGCCGCCACCGGCACCGCCGGGACGACCGCCGCCACCGGGACCACGGCCACCGCCGGGGCCACCACCGGGACGCGGGCCCGCAGCGGGACGCTGGGGCATCATGCCCGGGTTCGGACGGTTACCGCCGCCGCCGGGAGCGCCGCCAGGTCCGCCGGGGCCGGGACGTGCGCCACCCTGCGGGCGAGGCATGCCGCCGGGGCTGGGGCGAGCGCCGCCCTGACCCTGCGGACGAGGAGCACCCTGGCCGCCGCCCTGGCCCTGCGGGCGCGGGGCGCCGCCGGGACCGCCGGGGCCACCCTGGCCGCCGGGACGCGGGGCGCCGCCCGGACGGGGCGCCTGCGGGCGCGCCATGCCGGTGGAGCCACCAGAGGTGAAGGGGTTGTTGCCCGGACGCGGTCCGGCCGGACGGCCACCGGGGCGCGGAGCGCCACCCTGGCCGCCGGGACGCGGAGCGCCACCCTGACGGTCGCCGCGGTCGCCACGACCGCCCTGACCCTGACCCTGACCACCCTGGCCGGGGGCCGGACGGCCCGCGGGCTTCGGGGCACCCGGGCGAGCGCCCGGACGGGGGCCTGCCGGCGCCGAGGAGGCGGCCGGAGCAGCCGGCGGAGCGGTGAACTCCGGGGCGGCCGGAGCCGGGGTGACCGGCGCGGCGGGCGCGGCCGGGGCAGCCGGAGCTGCCGGCGCCGGCTTGGGCGTCGGCGGCTTCGGGCCCGGACGCGGGCCGGGAGCGGCCGGGGAGGCCGCAGGCTTGTCGGCCGCTTCGGCGGGCTTGGCCGCCGGCGGCTTGGGCGCGGCCGGACCCGGACGGGCGGCCTGCGCGGGAGAGGGGGACGCCGAGCCCGAGGGGGCCGGCGGCTTGGGGGCGGCCTGCTTGCGCGGCGCCCCGGGCTTGGCGGCGGCCTTGCCGTTGCCACCACCCGTGTTCAATGCGTCAGTCAATTTGCGTACAACGGGCGCCTCGATGGTCGAGGACGCCGAACGTACGAATTCACCGAGTTCTTGGAGCTTGGCCATGACGACCTTGCTCTCTACGCCGAACTCCTTGGCGAGCTCGTATACCCGGACCTTAGCCACTTCGCTCCTTTTAGGTCCGGGTTACGCCGGACCGTCGCTACTTCATGGGCGTACTCATCGCGTGCTCATCGAGTGCTCATCGCAATCTCGACCTACTTCCAACTCGCGGAATACCAGGGCCGCGCGGGGTTCCGCGCGACCTTCCTTACGGTGTTGCCTGCTGGGCAACTGTCTCGACGGCTCGGCGCAAGTCCGCCGTGTCGAGCGGGCCCGGGGCCCGGAAGGCCCTCGGGAACGCCCTGCGTCGGACCGCCAGGTCGAGACAGACCGGAACGGGGTGGATATACGCACCCCGGCCGGGCAGCGTACCGCTTGGATCGGGGGCGCAAGCGCCCTCTTTCGCCACGATGCGCAGCAGATCGCTCTTGGCCGCTCGCTCCCGGCACCCCACACAGGTGCGTTCAGGGCATGCACGGGCTTGCGTCCGGCCAGACACGATTAAGTCTACCTCCCCGTACCGACCTCACCCCTTTGGGGCAAAAATCGAACGGTTGTTGTCTTGATCAGGACTGGATCAGGAGTGGCTCAGGAGTGGCTCAGGTCTTGATCAGCACCCGGCTCGCGGCCCGATCCGCACCCGATCCCGCACCCGATCCGCACCCGGTCAGGCCTCCTCGGAGCCCTGCGGCTGCTCGGTGTCCGGACGGATATCGATGCGCCAGCCCGTGAGCCGCGCGGCGAGGCGGGCGTTCTGGCCCTCCTTGCCGATCGCGAGGGACAGCTGGTAGTCGGGCACCGTGACCCGCGCGGAACGGGCCGCGAGATCGACGATCTCCACCTTGCTGACCCGCGCCGGGGAGAGCGCGTGGGCGACCATCTCGCCCGGGTCGTCCGACCAGTCGACGATGTCGATCTTCTCGCCGTTGAGCTCGGCCATGACGTTGCGCACACGCTGGCCCATCGGGCCGATGCAGGCGCCCTTGGCGTTGAGACCCTGCCGGGTCGAGCGCACCGCGATCTTGGTCCGGTGGCCGGCCTCACGGGCGATGGCCGAGATCTCGACCGACCCGTCGGCGATCTCCGGCACCTCGAGCGCGAAGAGCTTCTTGACGAGGTTCGGGTGCGTACGGGACAGCGTGACCGAGGGGCCGCGGACACCCTTCGCCACCCGGACGACGTACGAACGAAGGCGGAGCCCGTGGGCGTACTCCTCGCCCGGGACCTGCTCCTGCACCGGCAGGATGGCCTCGAGCTTGCCGATGTCGACGAGCACGTTCTTCGGGTCGCGGCCCTGCTGGACGACGCCCGTGACGATGTCGCCCTCGCGGCCCGCGTACTCGCCGAGGGTCGCGTCGTCCTCGGCGTCGCGCAGACGCTGCAGGATGACCTGCTTGGCGGTCGTCGCGGCGATACGGCCGAAGTCGGACGGGGTGTCGTCGAACTCCTTGGCTTCCTGGCCCTCTTCGAGGTCAGCCGGGTCCTCCGTCGCCCACACCGTCACATGGCCGCTGTCGCGGTCCAGCTTCACGCGTGCGCGACGGAAGCTGCCGTCGGTCCGGTGGTAGGCGATGAGGAGGGCCGACTCGATCGCCTCGACCAGCAGGTCGAAGGAGATCTCCTTCTCCCGGACCAGACCCCGCAGGGCACTCATGTCGATGTCCACGGCTACGCCTCCTCTTCCTTCTTGTCCTTGCGGTTGAACTCGACCTCGACGCGCGCCTTGGCGATCTCGTCGAAGGTGAGCCTGCGGGCGGTGGGCTTGCGCCCCTTCACGCCCGGTACTTCGAGATCCACACCTTCGTCGTCCACCTCGAGGATGCGGGCGATCAGCTCGTCGCCGCCCTCCGTCAGCTGGAACTTCACCAGGCGGCCGACGGCGCGCAGATAGTGGCGGTGCTCCGTCAGCGGGCGCTCTGCGCCCGGGGAGCCGACTTCGAGGGTGTACTCCCCGTCGCCCATCGCGTCGCTCTCGTCGAGCTTCTCGGAGAATTCGCGGCTGATCTCCGCGATCTGATCCAGGTCCACGCCGTCGTCGGAGTCGACGACCACCCGCAGCACCCGCTTGCGTCCGACCGAGGCCACTTCGATCTCTTCGAGATCCAGATCCTTCGAGCTGACGAGCGGTTCCAGCAGTTCTCGCAGCCTCTCGCTCTGGGTGGTGCTCATCCGGGTGACTCCTCGGCCGCGTGTGCTGTTGTGGGTTCGTCGCGTGTCAGGTCAAAGGGTATCCGGTCCTGAGGGGTGTTGCCGCCGCTGTCCGGCGCCTGTCCGGCCCCTCTCCGGTCACGGTCCGGTCCCGGTCCGCCCCGCATCGAGCCGCTCACGCGTACGAGGACAGCCCGCAGGTACGGTGATCACCGAGCTCACGCCCGGCTCGCCCGACTTCCGACTCGCCGACTTCCGACTCGCCGACTCCTGACTCGCCCGACTTCTGACTGCCTGCCTTTCTGGCCTTCCTGCCGAGGACGTCTGCTGTGCCGTCGTATCCCACCCCCTCGCACGCCCGCTCGGGGCCGCGCCGGAGGAGCCTGCTGACCGGGGCCGCAGGAGCGGCCGGGGCCGTGCTGCTCTCGGGCTGCTCGGACTCCGCATCCACGGACGCGGACGAGCGTCCTTCCGCCGCCGCGCGGCTGCGCGCGCGTGCCGCTCGGGACAGCGGTGAGCTGCTCGGGCGGTACGACGCCGTCATCGCCGCCCATCCCTCGCTGGCCGGACGGCTCGGTCCGCTGCGGGCGGAGGTGAAGCGGCACGAGGCGGTCTTCGCCGAGGGGTCCGCTCCCCCGACGCCCCCGCCTTCGTCCGGCTCCCGTTCCCCTTCCGCATCGCCCTCGCGGAAGCCTTCCGTCCCCAAGGATGAGAAGGACGCCGTGCGCGAGCTCGCCAAGGCCGAGAAGGAGCTGGCGAAGAGCCGCGGGATCGATCTCCTTGACGCGCCGGACGAGCTGGCCAGGCTGCTCGCGTCGGTGGCGGCATCGGGTGCCGCGCACGCGTATCTGCTGACGGAGGGCGACAAGTGAGCGATTCCAAGGACGAGTTGCGGGCGGTGCAGGCCGCGCTGGGTGCCGAGCACGCCGCCGTGTACGGCTTCGGGGTCGTCGGCGGCCGGATCGGCGAGGACCGCAGGGACGAGGCGCGCACGGCGTACGACGCGCATCGCGCCCGGCGCGACGAGCTGCAGCGCGCCGTGCGCGACCTGGGCGGCGAGCCCGAGCCCTCGGCGGCCGCCTACGCGCTGCCGTTCGCGGTGCCGGACTCCGCGGCTGCCGCGCGGCTCGCGACGGAGCTGGAGGAGCGGGTCGCGGGGGTCTACTCGGATCTCGTACGGGCCTCCACCGGCACCCGGCGCGGGAACGCGGCCGAAGCGCTGCGGGAGGCGGCGGTCCGTGCGGCGCGGTGGCGCGGCGGGAGCGTAACCTTCCCTGGTCTCGCCGAGCGGGCCGCCACTTCTGGCTCCTCGGCACCCAAGGCCTAACCCGCTCAGGAAGGGAACACCTCGCGTATGGCTCTCGAACCGCCCCAGCGTCTGGTCACCGCTCTCGGTGAGACGGCGCAGGACGGCGACGACTGGCTGGCGAAGCTGCCCGAGGCAGCTGAACAGGCCGTCTCCCTACGCGAGTTGACCGTCGAGCGGGTCCACGTGCCCGGCGGGCGCAGCAGCCTCGTCATCCTCGTGCGCCTCGCCGACGGCACGCCCGCCGTCCTGAAGCTGGTGCCGCCGAGGTCGCGGCCCGAGAGCGAGCGGGCCGCGCTGGCGCACTGGAACGGGCTCGGTGCCGTACGGCTGCTCGACCCCTCCGCCGCGGACGGGGCCCTCCTCCTTGAACGGCTGCACCGCGATGTGTCGGTCCGTTCGCTGCCCGAGGCCAAGGCTCTGCTCGAGGCGGCGGGCACGCTGCGGCGGCTGTGGGTGGAACCGCCCACGGATCACCGTTTCGAGACGGTCGCCGAGCGGACGGGGAGGCAGGCCGACGCGATGCGGGCCGCTGCCGATGGGGAGGTGGCGCCGCTGGTGGACGCGGCGCTCTCCGCCCGGGATGAGCTGCTCGCCGGGGACGTGGAGGTGCGGCTGCTGCACGGGACGTTCCGGCAGAGCAAGGTGCTGCAGGGTGACCGGGTGCCGTGGCTGGCCGTGGGCCCCGACCCGGTGGTGGGGGAGCCCGCCTTCGACCTGGCCCGTCTGGTACGGGACCGGGTGGAGGACCTGATCGCCTCTCCCTCGGGGGCGTCGATCACCCGTCGCCGGGTGAAGAAGCTGGCCGAGTCGCTGGATGTGGATCAGGAGCGGCTGCGGGGGTGGACCTTGTTCCGGGCCGTGGAGTCGGGCGTACGGGCGCGGCGGGTGGGGCGGGAGCAGGATGCGGAGCTGTTGTTGGAGTTCGCGGGTTGGTTGTAGGGGGCGGGACCCTGCGGGGCTTTCCCCAATCCCGCCCCTTCCCGAAAACCCGCTCTGGCGCGGGAGCCTTGGTTGCCGCTGATCACCGGCTTCGCCGAGTTCGTCCTCAAACGCCGGACGGGCTAAATGATCTCGGCCGGGCTGGAAGATTCCAGCCCGGCCGGCGTTTGAGGCCATCTTGTACGGGGTCTGGGGCGGAGCCCCAGTTTCGGGAAGGGGCGGGATTGGGGAAAGCCCCGCAGGGTCAGCCCGAACCCCAGCCCTCTCAGGCCGTCAGCCGCGCCACAGCCTCCGCCACCGTCAGCTCCTCGCGCTCCCCGGTACGCCGGTCCTTCAGCTCGACGACGCCCTCGGCCGAGCGACGCCCCGCCACCAGGATGGTGGGAACACCAATCAGCTCCGCGTCAGTGAACTTCACGCCGGGCGAGACGCCCGCCCGGTCGTCGACCAGAACCCGCACACCCGCCGCGTTCAACTGCTCGGAGACGTCCAGCGCGAGCTCAGTCTGGAGCGCCTTGCCCGCGGCCACCACGTGGACGTCGGCGGGGGCGATCTCCTTGGGCCAGCACAGCCCCTTGTCGTCCGCCGTCTGCTCGGCCAGCGCCGCCACCGCCCGCGAGACGCCGATGCCGTACGAGCCCATGGTCACGCGGACCGGCTTGCCCTGCTGGCCGAGGACGTCCAGCTGGAAGGCGTCGGCGAACTTGCGGCCCAGCTGGAAGATGTGGCCGATCTCGATGGCGCGGTCCAGCTTCAGGCCGGTGCCGCACTTGGGGCAGGGGTCGCCCTCCTCGACGACCACGACGTCGAGGTAGTCGTCGACCTCGAAGTCACGGCCCGCGACGACGTTCTTCGCGTGCGTGTTGATCTTGTTGGCGCCGGTGATCCAGGCGGTGCCCGCGGCCACTCGCGGGTCGGCGATGTAGCGGACCTTCTCCAGACCCTGCGGGCCGACGTATCCGCGTACGAGATCGTCGCGGCCCTCGAAGTCCTCCGCCGTCACCAGCTCCACCACCGCGGGCGACAGGTGCTCGCCGAGCTTGCCGAGGTCGACCTCGCGGTCGCCGGGGACGCCCACGGCGACGATCTCGCCGTCGACCTTGACCAGGAGGTTCTTCAGGGTCGCGGACGCGGGCACGCCGAGGTGGGCCGCGAGCGTCTCGATGGTCGGGGTGTCGGGGGTGTCCAGGTCCTCGACCGGGCCGTGCGCGGAACCGTCCACCGCGGTGGCCACGAAGGACACCGCCTCCGTGTTGGCCGCGTAGTCGCACGCGGGGCAGTCCACGAACGTGTCCTCACCGGCCGGCGCGGGCGCCAGGAACTCCTCGGACGCCGAGCCGCCCATCGCGCCGGAGACGGCGGAGACGATGCGGTGGTCGAGGCCGAGACGCTCGAAGATCTTGATGTACGCGGCGCGGTGCAGGTCGTACGACTCGGCGAGACCCTCGTCCGTCGTGTCGAAGGAGTACGAGTCCTTCATCTGGAACTCGCGGCCACGGAGCACACCGGCGCGGGGGCGGGCCTCGTCGCGGTACTTGGTCTGGATCTGGTACAGGATCACCGGCAGGTCCTTGTAGGACGAGCACTGGTCCTTGACGATCTGGGTGAAGATCTCCTCGTGGGTCGGACCGAGGAGGTAGTCCGCGCCCTTGCGGTCCTTGAGACGGAACAGCAGGTCGCCGTACTCGTCGTAGCGGCCCGTCGCGTCGTACGACTCCTTGGGCAGGAGCGCGGGCAGGAGGACTTCCTGGGCGCCGATGGCGTCCATCTCCTCGCGTACGACGTGGGTGATGTTCTCCAGGACCTTCTTGCCCAGCGGCAGCCAGGACCAGATGCCGGCGGCGGTGCGGCGGACGTATCCGGCCCGGACGAGCAGCTTGTGGTTGAGCGTCTCGGCGTCCGCCGGGTCGTCGCGCAGTGTCTTGATCATCAATCGGGACATGCGCTGGACCTGGGCCATGGTGAACTCCTGCGGGATGGGGGTCCCCCCTGCTCGAGCGGAGCCGAGAGCTTGGGGGAGGGTGATGTGCAGGAGGTTACTTCGGGCGCGGGCGCGTGCGGAAATCGGTTAGGCGCCGGGCCGCCTCAGGGGCAAGGGCGCGCCCATCACCGCGTACGGCTTCGGGGCGCTGGGGAACTGGACGTTGCGGGCCAGGTCCGCGTAGCCGAGGGAGCGGTAGAGGCCCCGCGCGGGGCTCTCGGTGTCGATCGCGGAGAGGATCGAGCGGGGCTGGTCGACGGCGTCCGTGATGGTGGTGATGAGCGTGCGGCCGACTCCGCGGTTCTGGTGGCCGGGCTGCACATGGAGCTCGGTGATCACGAAGGAGTCGTCGAGCCAGTCGTCCCTGCCGCCGGCCCGCAGATACGGCTCGACGACCGTGGACCACCAGTGGCCGCGGTCGTTGGGCATGCCGTAGACGAAGCCGACGAGCCGTCCCTCGGGGGTGCTCGCGCCGAGCGCGCGGGCCCCGGGGTAGGTGATGTGCCGCAGCACGATCTGCCGCCGCACGGCCACCTCGTCGTCGGTGAGCCCGAAGGCGTGGGCCTGCACCCGCAGCGCTTCGTCCACGTGCGTGGCGAGGTCCAGCGGCCCGATCACGACGTCGTCAGTCATGCGCCGAACTTTAACTCGCGTACGGGGGTGCGTGAGGAGGGCGGTGTGAGACGCGTAGGGGCTGGAAGGGGGCTAGAACAGGACGCTCATGAAGGCCCCGACCTCCTGGAACCCCACACGCCGGTACGCCGCTCTGGCCGCGGTGTTGAAGTCGTTGACGTAGAGGCTGACGACCGGGGCGACGTCCGCGAGGGCGTAGCGCATGACGGCCGCCATGCCCGGTGCCGCGTAGCCCTTCCCCCGGTACTCGGGGGCCACCCAGACGCCCTGCACCTGGCAGGCCTGTGCCGTGGCCGCGCCGATCTCGGCCTTGAAGATGACGTTGCCTTCGCGGTCGAGGCGCGCGAACGACCGCCCCGCGCCGACCAGTTCGGCGACCCGCGCCTGGTAGAGGAGGCCGCCGTCGCCCGCCATCGGCGAGATGCCGACCTCCTCGGTGAACATCGCCACGCACGCGGGCATGATCGTCTCCATCTCGTCCTTGCGGACGCGACGGACGTACGGATCGGGGGTGATGCCGTACGGGAGGCGGTCGGCGACCATCAGGGGCTGCTGGGCGCGGACCTCGCGGGCGGGGCCCCAGGAGGGTTCGAGCAGCCGCCACAGCTGGGCGGTGGGCTCGGCGGGGCCGACGATGGAGGAGCAACGGCGGCCTGCCCTGCGGGCGCGGTCCGCGAAGGCGCGGACCGCTCGCGGGGTCGCGCAGATCGGGACGAGGTTGGCGCCCGCGTAGCAGAGGGACTCCAGCATTCCGTCCTGGTACCAGCCCCACATCTCGCCGCCGAGCCGCCACGGGTCGAGGCCCGCGACGCGGACTCGTGAGGTCACGAAGGCGTTGGCCACGGGCTCGCGGTCGAGGACTGCGAGCGCGGCGTCCAGGTCACTCGGTTCGAGGACCCTGGTGGTGGTCTGAGTCAACACGTGCGGGGGCCTCACCATACGGTCTGCTGATCTCCGCACTGTACCTGGCGGGGGCGCCTTGTGCCGTGGGGTCGCTTGGAGGGGGCTTTGTCTCCTCCCCTGCGGGCTGGTGGTCCGTCTTCTTCGCCGCTGCGCGGCGGGTTTCCCGCCCACCTGCGGGCCGGTGGGGGTGACGCCTTTTCTCCGCCGCTCCGCGGCGGGGTTTCCCACCCACCCGCCCGATTACCCCGCATCAACCTCGTGCCGTGGGGCGGCTTGGGGCTCGGTCGTCGTCTCCTCTGCGGGCCGGTGGGTGGCTCGCCTTCTCCGCCGCTACGCGGCGGGTTTCCCGCCCACCCGCGGGCCGGTGGGGGCGTCACCTTTTCTCCGCCGCTCCGCGGCGGGGTTTCCCACCCACCCGCCCGATTGCCCCGCATCAGCCAGCGCCCTGGGCAGAATCAGCCACGGAGTGCACGGGTGGGTGGGTGGGAGACATCCGCCGCGCAGCGGCGGTTCAGGCCGGAGACTGCCCGCAGACAAAGGACACAGCCGCCCCCACGCCGCGCCCTGGCCCCCCGCAAGCCGCAAGCGCCACGCGCGCGTGGGCCCCGCCACCAACCCCCGGTGGCGGGGCCCACGTAAACGCGCGACGCGCAGGCGAGGGTCAGCCGGCCACGGCCACCGTCGGCTCGCCCGAAGGGATGCCGTCCTTCTCCATCTGCTCAGCGATCTTCAGCGCCTCTTCGATGAGCGTCTCCACGATCTTCGACTCGGGCACGGTCTTGATGACCTCGCCCTTGACGAAGATCTGCCCCTTGCCGTTGCCGGACGCGACACCGAGGTCCGCCTCACGGGCCTCCCCCGGCCCGTTCACGACACACCCCATGACCGCCACACGCAGCGGCACTTCCATGCCGTCCAGGCCCGCGGTGACCTCTTCAGCCAGCTTGTACACGTCCACCTGGGCGCGCCCGCACGACGGGCAGGAGACGATCTCCAGGCGGCGCTGCTTGAGGTTCAGGGACTCCAGGATCTGGATGCCGACCTTGACCTCCTCCGCCGGAGGGGCCGAGAGCGAGACCCGGATGGTGTCGCCGATGCCCTCGGAGAGCAGCGCACCGAACGCCACCGCCGACTTGATCGTGCCCTGGAAGGCAGGACCGGCCTCGGTCACGCCGAGGTGCAGCGGGTAGTCGCAGGCCGCGGCAAGCTGGCGGTAGGCGTTGACCATGACCACCGGGTCGTTGTGCTTGACGGAAATCTTGATGTCCCGGAAGCCGTGCTCCTCGAAGAGCGACGCCTCCCACAGCGCCGACTCGACCAGCGCCTCCGGGGTGGCCTTCCCGTACTTCTGGAGGAGACGCGCGTCCAGCGACCCAGCGTTGACCCCGATCCGGATCGGCGTACCCGCGTCGTTCGCGGCCCGCGCGATCTCCTTCACCTTGTCGTCGAACTGCTTGATGTTGCCCGGGTTCACACGGACAGCAGCGCAACCCGCGTCGATCGCCGCGAAGACGTACTTCGGCTGGAAGTGGATGTCGGCGATCACCGGGATCTGCGACTTGCGCGCGATCGTGGCCAGCGCGTCCGCGTCGTCCTGCGTGGGACACGCGACCCGCACGATCTGGCAGCCGGACGCGGTGAGTTCGGCGATCTGCTGAAGCGTCGCCCCGATGTCGGACGTACGCGTCGTCGTCATCGACTGCACCGACACCGGTGCGTCCCCGCCGACGGCGACCGTACCGACCTGGATCTTGCGGCTGACACGGCGGTCGGCGAGCTTGGTCGGTACGGACGGGATTCCGAGAGAAACGGCAGTCATCTGGCGTGCATCCCCAAGGTGTGGATCAAGGTCCCGAGATCGGCGGGCTCCAGGCTTCGAGATTACGGCACCCCACAGGGCCCGAGCACATCCCGCCCCCAAGTCCACCCATTGGTGGGTGACCGGACACATAGAGTGCCCGGCCGCCGCAAACTTCGCGTTATCAGGAGATTCTTACCGGGTTAACTACATCCGCGATCAGGACGAGGATCGTGAAGCAGATGAAGATTCCGGCTACCACATAGGCGACGGGCATCAGCTTCGCGACGTCGAAGGGGCCCGGGTCGGGCCGCTTCATGAGCTTGGCCGCCTTGCGCCGCACCGACTCCCACAGGGCTCCCGCGATGTGCCCGCCGTCCAGCGGAAGGAGCGGCAGCATGTTGAACAGGAACAGGGAGAGGTTGAAGCCCGCCACCAGGAACAGCATCATCGCGATCTGGTTCTCCGGCGGGATGTCCAGGGTGAAGACCTCGCCGCCCACGCGGGCCGCGCCGACGACGCCCATCGGGGAGTCCTGCTTGCGGTCGCCGTCACCGAAGGCCGCGTCCCACAGGTCGGGGATCTTGGACGGCAGCGCGATGAGCGACTCGACGCCGTTCTCCATCATGTCGCCCATGCGGTTCACGGAGTCGCCGAAGCCCTGCTGGACGACGCCGGTGGCGGGGGTGAAGCCGAGGAAGCCCGCGGAGACGTACTTGCCCTCCACATAGCCACCCTCGCCGTCGGTCTTGCTGACCTGGTTCTTGATGAGGTTGGCGTGCAGGTCGACCTGCTTGCCGTCGCGCTCGACCGTGATGGTGGCCGGGCCGATCGTCTCGCGGATCTTGCCCTGGAGCGCGGACCAGTCGTCGATGGGCTGCCCCTGGAAGCCGACGATCTTGTCGCCGAGCTTCAGGCCCGCCGCCTTGGCGGGCGCGACCGTGTCGCCCTTCTCGCACTTCGTGCGGTTCTCGCTCTGCTGGATGACGCAGTCGGACACCTTGCCGACCGTCGTCGTCTGCGTGCTGATGCCGAAGGTCATCATCACGCCGAGGAAGATCGCGACGGCCAGGATCAGGTTCATGAACGGGCCCGCGAACATCACGATCACGCGCTTCCACGGCTTGCGCGTGTAGAAGAGCCGCGTCTCGTCGCCGGGCTTGAGCTCCTCGAAGGCGGCCGACCGCGCGTCCTCGATCATGCCGCGCCACGGGGACGTCGAGCGTGACTCTATGCGGCCGTCCGGACCTGGCGGGAACATGCCGATCATGCGGATGTACCCGCCGAGGGGGATGGCCTTGATGCCGTACTCGGTGTCGCCCTTCTTGCGCGAGAAGAGCGTCGGGCCGAAGCCGACCATGTACTGCGGCACGCGGATGCCGAACAGCTTGGCGGTCGAGAGGTGGCCCAGCTCGTGCCAGGCGATCGAGAACAGCAGCCCGACCGCGAAGACGACTATGCCGAGGATCATCATCAAGGTCGTCATGCGCGGGCCTCCGCGGTCGCCTTCGCCGTCAGTTCACGGGCCCGGGCACGCGCCCAGGTCTCCGCTTCGAGGACGTCCGCGACGGTCAGGGAAGTTCCCGCGGACGGTGTGCCGTGTTCGGCGACGACCTTCGTGACGGTCTCCATGATCCCGTTGAAGGGCAGGGCGCCGTTCAAGAACGCGTCCACGCACTCC
Source organism: Streptomyces sp. BA2 (assembly GCF_009769735.1). Lineage (NCBI taxonomy): Bacteria > Bacillati > Actinomycetota > Actinomycetes > Kitasatosporales > Streptomycetaceae > Streptomyces > Streptomyces sp. BA2. The sequence goes on along the minus strand of NZ_WSRO01000002.1, from coordinate 6,671,908 downwards.
TCGTTGGCGGCATTGAACACTGCCGGGGCCGTGCCCGCGAGCTTCCCCACGTGCCGGGCGAGCCCGACCGACGGAAACGCGTCGTTGTCGAGGGGGAAGAACTCCCAGCTCGACGCCTTCGTCCAGTCGAAGGCGGGCGCGGCGTCCGGCACCCGCTCGGGCCAGCCGATGCCGATGGCGATCGGGCCGCTCATGTCGGGCGGCGTGGCCTGGGCTAGCGTCGATCCGTCGGTGAACTCGACCATGGAGTGCACGTAGGACTGCGGGTGGACGACGACCTCGATGCGCTCGAAGGGGATGTCGTAGAGGAGGTGGGCCTCGATGACTTCCAGGCCCTTGTTGACGAGCGTCGCGGAGTTGACCGTGATGACCGGGCCCATGGCCCAGGTGGGGTGCGCGAGGGCGTCGTCCGGCGTGACGTTCGCCAGATCCGCCTTCGTACGTCCCCGGAACGGGCCCCCGGAGGCCGTGACGACCAGCTTGCGCACGTCGGCGCGGGTGCCCGCGGCGAGCGCCTGGAAGAGCGCGGCGTGCTCGGAGTCGACGGGGATGATCTGCCCCGGCTTGGCGAGCGCCTTCACCAGGGGGCCGCCGACGATCAGCGACTCCTTGTTGGCGAGCGCGAGGGTGCGGCCCGCTTCGAGCGCGGCGAGGGTGGGCGCGAGCCCGATGGATCCCGTGATGCCGTTCAGGACGGTGTGGCAGTCGGATGCGGCGACCTGCGTGGCCGCATCGGGCCCGGCGAGGATCTCGGGCAGCGGCTCACCGCCGTACTGCCCCTTCAGCGCCTCGCGCAGCGCCGGTACGACGTCCTCGCGGGCCACGGCCACGGTCCGCACCCGCAGCTGCCTCGCCTGCTCGGCGAGCAGTCCGACGCGGCCGCCCGCGGCGGACAGTGCGGTGACGCGGAAGCGACGGGGGTTGCGCAGGACGAGATCGATGGCCTGCGTGCCGATCGACCCGGTCGAGCCGAGGATGACGATGTCCCGCGGGCCGTCCGTGACGACGGGGTCGAAGACGAGATGCGGGTCGGCGAGGGGGGCTGGGCTGTCGCTCATCCCCCCATTCTTGCCTGGGCGAGGGGGTGAGGAGACACCGCGCCCCGATCCGGACGGCCGAAATCGTGTTCCGGGGCGTTCCCGTGGAGGGAACGCCCCGGAAAAGCGCGGCGGCGGATGTCAGCGGATCGGCCGGTGGACGTTCTCCCGGGTGGACGGACCCGGTGTGGCGTCCGCGATCCAGGGGCCTTCGCCGCTGGGGTCGACGACGCCCGACTCCAGCCAGGTGTACATGCCGTTCAGAACGCCCTTGACGACCTTGCGGTCGACGTCATCCGTGTTCTTCCACAGGCGGTCGAAGAGCTCTTCGACGCGGATGCGGGACTGGCGGCAGAACGTGTCGGCCAGCTGGTAGGCCTCGCGTCCGTGGTCCTCCGTCGTCCGCAGGAGCTCGGCCCGTACGCACGCCGCGCTCATCGCGAAGAGTTCGGCGCCGATGTCGACCACGCGGCCCAGGAAGCCCTGCTTGGTCTCCATCTTTCCCTGCCAGCGCGACATCGCGTAGAAGGTCGAGCGGGCCAGCCTCCGGGCGGTGCGTTCCACGTAGCGCAGGTGCGGGGAGAGGTCCGCGTGGCCGCTGGGGTGGAACTCGGCGTACGAGCGCGGGAGTTGACCCGGCCCCGTGACCAGTTTCGGCAGCCAGCGGGCGTAGAAGCCGCCTGCCTTCGCGCCCGCCTTCGCCTTGTCGGTCAGGGACTTGTCCGGGTCGATCAGGTCGCCCGCCACCTTCAGGTGCGCGTCCACCGCCTCGCGGGCGATGAGCAGGTGCATGATCTCCGTCGAGCCCTCGAAGATGCGGTTGATGCGCAGGTCGCGCAGGACCTGTTCGGCCGGAACCGCGCGTTCGCCGCGGGCCGCGAGGGACTCGGCGGTCTCGAAGCCGCGGCCGCCGCGGATCTGCACCAGTTCGTCGGCCATCAGACAGCCCATCTCGGAGCCGTACAGCTTGGCGAGCGCCGCCTCGATGCGGATGTCGTTGCGGTCCTCGTCGGCCATCTGCGATGAGAGGTCGAGTACGGCTTCGAGGGCGAAGGTCGTCGCCGCGATGAAGGAGATCTTCGCGCCGACTGCCTCGTGGAGCGCGACCGGCTTGCCCCACTGCTCCCGCGCGCCCGACCACTCACGGGCGATCTTCAGACACCACTTGCCCGCGCCGACGCACATGGCGGGCAGCGAGAGGCGGCCGGTGTTGAGGGTCGTCAGGGCGATCTTCAGTCCCGCGCCCTCCGGGCCGATGCGGTGCGCGGCGGGGACGCGGACCTGGTGGAAGCGGGTCACGCCGTTCTCCAGGCCGCGCAGGCCCATGAAGGCGTTGCGGTTCTCGACCGTGATGCCCTCCGCCGCGGCCTCCACCACGAAGGCCGTGATGCCGCCCTTGTGGCCATCGGACTTCGGTACGCGCGCCATGACGACCAGGAGGTCGGCGACGACGCCGTTCGTGGTCCACAGCTTCACGCCGTCCAGGACGTACGAGTCGCCGTCCGGCACCGCCATGGTGGCCAGGCGCGCCGGGTCGGAGCCGACGTCCGGCTCGGTCAGGAGGAAGGCGCTGATGTCCGTGCGGGCGCAGCGCGGCAGGAACTCGTCCTTCTGTTCCTGGGTGCCGAACTGCTTGAGCGGCTGCGGTACGCCGATCGACTGGTGGGCGGAGAGCAGCGCGCCGATCGACGGGTTCGCGGAGCCGACGAGGGCAAGCGCCTTGTTGTAGTACACCTGCGTGAGGCCGAGACCGCCGTACTTCGTGTCGATCTTCATGCCGAGCGCACCGAGCTCCTTGAGCCCGTTGATCACCTCGTCGGGGATCTTCGCCTCGCGCTCGATGCGCGCCGAGTCGATCTTCGTCTCGCAGAAGTCGCGGAGCTTGGCGAGGAACTCCTCGCCGCGCCGGGCGTCCTCGTCGGCGGGCAGGGGATGCGGGTGGATCAGGTCGAGCCGGAAGCGGCCGAGGAAGAGTTCCTTGGCGAAGCTCGGCTTGCGCCAGTCCTGTTCGCGGGCGGCCTCGGCGACCTGCCGGGCCTCGCGCTCGCTGACGGACGGCCCGGAAGGGGGCGTGGGTTGTGCGGGCATTGAGGAGCTCACCTCGCCGCGGAGTGGGGCCGATCGGCTCCGATTGACCCGATCTTGACCCGGTCGGTTACTGACTGGTGCTACTCGATCGTATGGATCGTATGTACCCGATTCGCCCCGAGCCCACCAGTCCTCGTGCAGCGTTTGGCCCCGCCACACCCGTCGCACCCGCCGGACACGAGAACGGCCGGAGCCCCCGCACAGTGGGCTCCGGCCGTTGTCCTCGGCGTACGGATCAGAGGGCGAGGCCCGTCAGGACCATGACCCGCTCGTAGGTGTAGTCGTCCATCGCGAAGCGGACGCCCTCGCGGCCCACGCCGGACTGCTTGACGCCGCCGTACGGCATCTGGTCGGCGCGGTAGGAGGGGGCGTCGCCGATGACCACGCCGCCGACCTCCAGGTCGCGGTGCGCGCGGAAGGCGGTCTGCAGGTCGTGCGTGAAGACGCCCGCCTGGAGGCCGTACTTGGAGTCGTTGACGGCGGCGAACGCCTCCGCCTCGCCATCCACCTTCTTGATCGTGAGGACCGGCCCGAAGACCTCCTCGCAGGCGATGGTCACGTCGGCCGGCACGTCGGCGAGCACGGTCGGCGCGTACGAGGCGCCGTCACGCTTGCCGCCCGCGAGCAGCTGCGCGCCCGCCTGGACGGCCTCGTCGACCCAGGACTCCACGCGCTTGGCGGCGTCCTCGTTGACGAGCGGGCCGACGTCTGTCTTCGGGTCGGACGGGTCACCGGTGACCTGGGCCTCGATGGCCCTGAGCACGCGCGGCACGAGCCGGTCGTACACGGAGGCGTCGGCGATGACGCGCTGCACCGAGATGCAGGACTGGCCGCCCTGGTAGTTGGAGAAGGTCGCGATGCGCGAGGCGGCCCAGTCGAGGTCCTCGTCGGAGGAGAAGTCGGACAGGACGACGGCGGCGCCGTTTCCGCCGAGCTCCAGGGTGCAGTGCTTGCGCGGCACCGAGTCCATGATCGCGTAGCCGACCTTCTCGGAGCCCGTGAAGGAGATGACGGGAAGGCGCTCGTCCTGCACGAGGGCGGGCATCTTCTCGTTCGCGACCGGAAGGACCGACCAGGACCCGGCGGGCAGCTCGGTCTCGGCGAGCAGCTCGCCGATGAGGAGACCGGAGAGCGGGGTCGCGGGCGCCGGCTTGAGGATGATCGGCGTGCCGGACGCGATGGCCGGGGCGATCTTGTGGGCGCAGAGGTTCAGCGGGAAGTTGAACGGCGCGATGCCGAGGACGACACCCTTGGAGAAGCGGCGGGTGAAGGCGAGGCGCCCCTGGCCACCGGCGTCCGTGTCGAGGCGCTGGGCCTCGCCGCCGTTGAAGCGGCGGGCCTCCTCCGCGGCGAACCGGAAGACGGAGACGGCACGGCCGACCTCGCCACGGGCCCACTTGATCGGCTTGCCGTTCTCGGCGGAGATGAGCTGGGCGATCTCTTCCGTCCGCTCGACGAGCCTGCGGCTCACGTGGTCGAGGGCGGCGGCCCGCACGTGCGCCGGGGTCGCGGCGAACTCGTCGCGCACGGCGTACGCGGCGGCGACGGCCTCCTCGACCTGGGCGTCGGTCGGGACGGCAGCCTTGCCGACGATCCGCCCGTCCCAGGGCGATGTGACGTCGAGAGTGGTCTCACCGGTGGTCTGGCGACCGGCGAGCCAGAAGGCGTGGATGGAAGTCATGTCGATTCCCGGCCCTTCCGCGAAGGTGTGTCTTGGGGGGTACGTTCCCCACCGTAGGGGCGGTATGGGTGGACGACGTTTGTCCGACGCGGAGTACTGACGGGGCGCCCCGCGCCTCTTTGGCAGGGGCGCGTTTCGCCCGCGGCTACTCCGTACCGCTCGACGTCGCCTTCAGCGACAGCCACAGCTCCATCCGGACGTCCGGGTCGTCAAGGGAGCGGCCCAGGATCTCCTCGACCCGCCGCATGCGGTAGCGCAGCGTGTGGCGGTGGACGCCGAGGTCGGCCGCTGCCGCGTCCCACTGGCCGTGCCGCGAGAGCCAGGCGCGCAACGAGGCGATCAGGTCGCCCCGGCCCTTGGCGTCATGTTCGTACAGGGCGCGCAGCAGCCCGTCGGCGAAGGCCCGCACCGCGTCGTCGGCGAGCAGCGGCAGGACCGAGCCCGCCGCGAGGTCCTCGTGCTCGACCATCGCGCGGCCTCGGCGCCGGGCGATGGAGAGCGCCTGGTCGGCCTGCTTGTACGCGGTGGCCGCCGCGATCGGTCCGGCGGGCGCGGAGAGGCCGAGGAGGAGGGGTGCCCCGTCGCCCGCGCCGCCCTCCGGCGCCTCGGAGCGTCCGGCTTCCAGCGTCTCCGCGTACGCGAGGCAGGCCGCCGCGCCCGCGCCGCCGTCCACGACGAGCAGCACGAGCCGCTCGCCGTAGGGGACGACGAGGAGTGCCTCGCCTGCCCGCGCCGCGGCGGACTCGACGGCGTCGGTGAGCCCGGCGTAGGGGTCGCCGTCCTCCGGGGCCGCGGAGGCCGGGACTTCCGCCACCACCAGGCGGAACGGGGCGTCGAGCAGGCTTCCGTACAGCTCCCCCGCCACCGTGCGGGCGTGGTCCGGCTCCCCCGCGAGCAGCATCCGGAGCACCGCGGAGCCGACCCGGGCCTCGGCGGCTTGGAGCGAGCGGTTCCGCTCCGTGGTGAGGGTGAGCAGCGCTATGGCCGAGTGCAGTGCGTACCGCTCGGCGGTGCCGAGGGTGGATGCCGTGCCGACGGCGAGCGCGGCGCGGGGCCGCCGGCCGGTGCCGATCGAGTGCAGCTCCACCCGGTCCTCCGTGCCGGCGACGACCGCGCTCGCGGGCGCGGCTCGCTCCCGCAGCCGCTCCACGTCGGAGGTGAGCCTTGCGGCCCTGCGGGACGCCCACTCGGGAGCCGTGGCGACGACGGCGCCGGACGCGTCGTACAGCGCGGCCCAGCCGTCCACTTGTCCGGCTAGCGCGCCGAGCAGCCCCTCGGGGCCGTCGCTCAGCGCCTGCTTGGTCAGCTCGCGCTGGGCCGCGAAGCCCGCCGTGACCGCGCGGTACTGGTCGGCGGCGATGGCCGCGGAGACGGCCTTGCTGATGGCGAGGAAGGGGGTGCGGCGCGGGACTTCGAGGAGCGGAAGCTCCTCGTCCGCCGCCGCGGCGACCAGCGCGTCCGGAATGTCCTTGTAATGCACCCCGACCGCGAACCCGAGCCCGACGACGCCCGCCGCCGCGAGCCGCTTCACATAGCGGCGCATGGCCTCCGGGTCCTCCGCGTCCAGCTTGAGCGCGGTGATCAGGAGGAGCTCGCCGCCCTCCATGTAGGGCACGGGGTCGGTGAGCTCACTGGCGTGCGCCCACCGCACGGGCACGTCCAGATGTTCCTCACCCGCGCGCACGGTGAGCTTGAGCGCGGAGTGGTGGACGAGGGAGGCGAGCGTGGGCGGCATGGGACCTTCAGGTCTGGTCAGCAGGTCAGGACGGCAGGTCTGGCACCGGCGGGTGAGGCACGCGTCCCGGTCGGCCATTGAATCCCGGACGAGATGTGGATCTTTTGGCCGGTACGTATGAACGACCTGTGTCGATTCTGCCTCACCGTACGGTACGGCGGGGACCGATTACCCCGTATGTGCACCGCCGCCCACGCCCCGGCAGCTACCCCCGAAGGTCCACCAGCAACGGCGGCGCGTGCTCGCCCCGTACGTCCGTCAACGAGAGCACGGCGTGCCCGGCCGGCACCCCGTGCGCGAGCTCGGACGCGGACCAGCGCTCGCGCTCGACCTGGCGGACGGTGACGGCGCGCGCGGTCGGGGCGTTGCCGGTGATCACGCGGCGGAGCATGTGCACCGTCTTGCCGAGCGGTGTCTCGGCGATGATCTGCCGGTCGGTGACGTCCCGCGCCTCGATCCACTCCTTGCCCCAGACCTCGGCGAAGTCCTGCCCGTCCCACGGGGTGAGCCCGGACAGCGCCATGCGGCAGCCGATCGAGCCGAGCAGCGGGGTGCGCAGGGGGCGGGGTGCGTCGTCGAGCGTACGCAGGGTCAGCACGACCCCGGCGTTCGCGGACCGGAGCCGCTGCAGACGGCGTACGGACTCCGGGGTGACCGTCCCCGTCGCGTCGTCGAGGACGAGACAGGCGAACAGCGAGCGGTCCTCGCGTGCGGCGGCGCTCGCCATGAACTGGGCGAGCATCAGCCGGGCGAGGATCCGCGACGCGTCGGCGTGACCGCGCTCGGGGAGATCGATACGGACGCGTACGGGGTGGTCGAGGGCCCGCAGCGAGAAGGGTGTGCTCTGGCCGGACGTGTCGAAGAAGGAGGCGAAGGCCGGGCGGTCGAGCAGCGCGATGCGGTCGGCGATGACGGCGCCGGGGTCGCCGGGGTGCCCCAACTGCCGCTCGCGGGCATCGAGTTCCCGCAGCATCGCCTCCTGTCCCGACTCCTGGAGCGCCTTGCGCAGCGCGCCGAGCGGGCCGGGGGTGCCGTCGAGCAGGGCGCGCAGCTCGGGCACGGACGGGAAGCGCCGGTGCACGGCGTGATACGGGCCGAGCAGCTGGGCGAGCACGGTCGTCGAGCGGCGGCTGTCGGCTCCGGGGTGCGGGTCGACGAGGTCGCCGACCAGGGCTTCGGCGAGGACGGCGGCCGCTTCGTCCGGGTCGTTCGTGCCGCCGTAGAGGTCGAGGTCGTACACGGAGTCGGGGTGCCCGATCCGCACCACGACGTCGTAGTCGTCGGCGGGTCCGAGCCCGGCGCCCGCGGCTCCGACCACGACCACGGCGGCTCGCCCCGCCAGTGCCCCCAGGCACAACGACTCGGCGACCGGCCACACCACACCGCTCGTCTTGCCGGACCCGGCGGGCCCCACGGCGAGCAGCGAGGTCCCGAGCAGTTCGGGCCCGATCCCGAGCCCCGTCCCCCGGTAGGCATAGGGATTACGCGGATCATCGACCGTCGTCCCGAGCCGCACCTGCGCCGTGGCGAGGTCGTGGCGGGCGGCGCGCGCCGGCAGATCCCGGTCGCCGGAGGGGTGGGCGCAAGCGGCGGCCCCCTCCCTCACGACGGACTCGCTGAACGCGGAGAGGCTGTTGCGCCCGGCCCGCACGGAACGCCAGGCCCGCGTGATCCGGGCATGGTCGACGTCCCGCATGAGCCCGGCCCGCGCATCTGCGGCCAGCCGCTCGGCAGCGTCCTGCGCCCCGGCCTCCCTCAACTGGGGCCACTGGGCGGGGTCCTCGCCGGGGGCGGGGGGAGCCTGGGGCGGGGCGGGGCGGCGGAAGCGGGGGGCGATGTAGCGGCGCCAGATCTCGTCCCAGCGGCCGATACGGCCGACGCCGATCATGATGACGAGCACGATGAGGGTGTAGTAGCCGTACCAGACGACCGCGTTGCCGACCTGGTCGTCCGTGTAGATCCAGGCGTCGGGCAGGAAGAGCTCGAGCGGCAGGACCCACCAGCCGCCGAGATAGCCGTTCCAGAGCAGCGACCAGAGCAGCCACCCCACCAGGAACGCGATCAGCGCCCCCGTGAACAACTGCCTGGCCGGAGTGATCTCGGGCTCCTGCTCGGGCCGAGGCCGGTGCCCGAACCGCCACACGCCGGGCTGCGCCCCGGGCCGCGGCGTCCGCAGCCAGGTCAGAAAGGCGGAGCCGTCGGGCAGGGGCGGCGCCCCCGCGTCCACCGTTCCCGGTGCCCGCACAGGCCGCGGCGGAGTGACGTGCGCGCCCTGCTGACCGGCGGAGCCGGACGGCACACCCCGCTGCCCTGCGGAGCCAGGAGGCCCCGCCGGACGCGGCACCGGTGTGGCGTGCGTACCGCGAGCGTCGTGCGTGCCTTCGGAGTCCATGGCCCTTGCCCCCTGACCTGCCGGTCTGTCGATTCAGCCGTCAATCTAGTGCCCCCACAGGGGTAGTTCACCGGATACGCGCCCGGGGCCTGCGGGAATGGGCGACCGCAATGGCCTCCGCGATCTGGGCAGAACACGCCAATCCGGCTACGTTCGTCCGATGCCCGCCCCCAAGGACCCCGTCACCGAACCGCAGCGGTCGCCGCTCCCGTCCCCCGGGAGCCCCACCGCCTGGGACGAGCCCCCGACCCGTCGGGCCTGGCGGTGGCACACGGTCAGAACCGTGCTCGCCCTCGCCGGGTGGATCGCCGTCTGGTTCGCTTTGTACGGCATCATGCGGAACATCTTCACCCTGGCGTCCGTGGTACTCGTCCCGTACAGCGTCTATGCCGCCTACCGCCTCCTCGTGCTGCTGGCCGCGACGCTCCCCGACACCCTCCGGATCCGCCGCACCCTTCGCGGTCACCCCTGGCGGCTGGTCGAGGGCGCCGAGCACGGTTTTACGGCCCATCCGGCGGCGGCGAAGGACCACCCGTGGATCGCGGTCCCGGACCCCGAGACCCCTGACGACCCGGATGCCCGGCTCCCTCTCCTTCTCCTGGTCCACCCCGGCACCCGTTGGTGGACCCGGCGCATGCGCTCCCGAGCCACCGCCGAACAGCGGGCGGAGATCCGCGTGTTGTGGTGCTGCGGTGATCCGCGCGCCGACGTGGTCATCGCCGCGTCCGCACGCTCGGGAGCGGGGAAGGCGCCTCGTCGACTTCTCCATCTCCAGCAGCGCAACGCCCTGGTCGCGGGCCGACGCCACCGCGGTCCCGGAGACTCGGATCCCGAGATCCTCGACAGCTCGCGTGCGGCTCTCTCCCACCTGCCCACTGCCCGCACGATGCGAAGCCGGATGCGTCGCCGCGTTCTTCTCCTCGTCCTGCTCTGGCCGGCGCTGCTGGCCACGCAGATCGTGATCGTCGCCCACGGTGACGACGACAGGATCGGCCTGTTCATGGTCATCGTGCTGGCCCAGCTGGCAGGGCTTCCGATGCACATCTTCGTGCTCGTCAGTACCCGCCGCATGACCCGTCTCCTGGCGGGCCACTCCTGGCGCCCCGTCGACTGCACGGTCCGCATGCGGGGCAAGACCCAGCTGATCACCGTCGAGGGGCGGGAGCTGACCCCGAACCCGTGGCGCACCCACGTCGACGAACAGGCCACGCGTCTGTGGATCGCGGGCGACCTCAGCTCACGCTGCATGGCCTCCGCGCCCGGCGGCGCCCGCCCTGTCAGCCTCGCGCCCGCCCGCTGACCCACCGGCCCGGCCACTATGTCCACCACGGACAAACCGCCACACCCAACAACTCCCCCGTGGAGCATGCCCGCCCCCGCCCTTCGCCCCTAACCTGCGAAAGAAAGCAGGAACGAAAGCAAGCATCGAGCGTCCGCCTCGCCCCACCCCCAGGAGCACCCCATGACCGCACTTCCGCAGGAGCGCCGCGTCGTCACCGCCATTCCCGGGCCGAAGTCTCAGGAGCTGCAGGCCCGCCGTACCGCCACGGTCGCCGGCGGCGTGGGTTCCGTGCTGCCTGTCTTCGCGGCGCGCGCGGGTGGCGGCATCATCGAGGACGTCGACGGCAACCGCTTCATCGACTTCGGCTCCGGCATCGCCGTGACGTCGGTGGGTGCCAGCGCCGAGGCCGTCGTACGCCGGGCGACCGCGCAGCTCGCCGACTTCACCCACACCTGTTTCATGGTCACGCCGTACGAGGGGTACGTCGCCGTCGCCGAGCAGCTCGCGGAGCTGACGCCGGGTGACCACGAGAAGAAGTCCGCGCTCTTCAACTCCGGCGCCGAGGCCGTCGAGAACGCCGTGAAGATCGCCCGTGCGCACACCAAGCGCCAGGCCGTCGTCGTCTTCGACCACGGCTACCACGGTCGCACCAACCTGACCATGGCGCTGACCTCGAAGAACATGCCGTACAAGAACGGCTTCGGTCCGTTCGCGCCCGAGGTCTACCGCGTCCCGGTCGCGTACGGCTACCGCTGGCCGACGGGCGAGGAGAACGCCGGGCCCGAGGCCGCCAAGCAGGCCATCGACCAGATCAGCAAGCAGGTCGGCGCGGAGAACGTCGCCGCGATCATCATCGAGCCGGTGCTCGGCGAGGGCGGCTTCATCGAGCCCGCGAAGGGCTTCCTGCCCGCGATCGTGAAGTTCGCCAACGACAACGGCATCGTCTTCGTCGCGGACGAGATCCAGTCCGGCTTCTGCCGTACGGGTCAGTGGTTCGCCTGTGAGGACGAGGGCATCGTCCCGGACCTGATCACGACCGCCAAGGGCATCGCCGGCGGTCTGCCGCTCGCCGCCGTCACCGGTCGCGCCGAGATCATGGACGCCGCGCACTCCGGCGGCCTCGGCGGCACCTACGGCGGCAACCCGGTGGCCTGCGCCGGTGCGCTCGGCTCCATCGAGACCATGAAGGAGCTCGACCTCAACGGCAAGGCCAAGGCCATCGAGGCGACGATGAAGGCCCGCCTGAACGCCATCGCGGAGAAGTACGACATCGTCGGCGACGTCCGCGGCCGTGGCGCGATGATCGCCATCGAGCTCGTCAAGGACCGCGCCACGAAGGAGCCGAACCCGGAGGCGACGGCCGCGCTCGCCAAGGCCTGCCACGCGGAGGGGCTGCTCGTCCTCACCTGCGGCACGTACGGCAACGTCCTGCGCTTCCTGCCGCCGCTGGTCATCGGCGACGACCTCCTGAACGAGGGCCTGGACATCATCGAGGCCGCCTTCTCGGGCGTCTGACCGTCCACCGCCTACAGCGCCTGACGGAGCCGGGATCACCCCAAAGGGGGAAGATCCCGGCTCCGTATGTATCGGTACATGCCCTGACGTGTGTGTACAGCGCGCGGTGGCGGAACCGTGACCTGGGGTGACCGTCAGAGCGTGTGAAGAACGTGTGCGGGGCCCATGTCGGGTTGCCGTTCCGCCTGTCGGCCCGACACCACCTGACGTACGGTTTCTGCAGATGAGAGAAACACCCCGCCCACAGGGGACTGTGGGCGACACCGGGACGGAGCCTCCCCAGCCCCGTCTTGGTCGTGCCCTCGCGCACACACCCGGAGTCACTGGCTCTGGAACTCCTCACCGATCGGATGGCCGCCCGCCCCAAACCCCCCGGGGCGTGCGGCACACCGGTCAGGACGGCCGCCTCGGAACTACCCCCCCTGTTCCGGGGCGGCCGACCATTTTTCTTTTCTCCCTCTGTGCGCTGCTCTTCGCGCTCATCACCTGGCAAGTGCTCGCCGAAGGCCCCCTCCGCGACGCGGACGAGCGGCTCGGCCCCTGGATCACCGGAAGCCGCATCCCGGGCGGCGCCGCCGAACTCCTCGCCGATCTGGGCGGGGTCGCCGTCGCCGTGCCGTTCCTGGCGGCCGCCATCGCCTACGCGGGGTGGCGCGGCCACCGGGCCGGTACGTACCGCTGGTGGCTGGCCCCGGTCGCCACCGCCGTGGCCATGGCCGCGGTGCCGGTGCTCGTGATCCCGCTCAAGGAACTCATCGGCCGCACCGGCCCGCCCGGCATGGACGGCACCGGCTACTACCCATCAGGGCACACGGCCACCGCCATGGTCGCCTACGGCGGGGCGGCGCTGCTCCTGCTGCCGTACCTGCGCGGCACGTACGCGCGGCGTGAACTGGTCATCGCCTGCGCTCTGTTGAACTTCGGGGTCGGGCTCGGGCTCGTGCGGCGCGGGTATCACTGGCCGCTGGACGTCGTGGCCAGCTGGTGTCTGTTCGGGATGGTGCTGTACGTCGTGGCGCTCACGGTGGCGCGGTACGGCCGCCGCCCAGCCGAAGCGGACCCGGCTCAGCCGGAGTAACCGTCGAGGTTCTTCGGGAGCTCCCGTCGTGGTGACCGGTCACTCCTCCCCCGTCTGCTCGCCGTCCCGCGGCGCCAGCTGCGCCGCCGCCTCGTGCATCGCGAGTTCGAGAAGTGCCGGATCCGTCAGCGTTCCCGACCCGTCGGGCGGGACGAGCCAGCGGACACCGCCCGTGGAACGCCCCGGATAAGGGACGACGATCCACGTGCCTCGGCCCGCGCCCCGCACGCCCGTACCGATCCAGCGGGAGACCGTGCCCGCCGGGACGAAGAACCCCATGCGGGAGTCGCCGAAGTCCGCGAGCACCGGGCCCGGACGGTCGACGCAGCGGGTCAGGACGTCAAGCGTGGGATAGCCGAGTTCGCCGGTGAGGATGAGTACGTCCCAGAGCCTGCCCGCGGGAAGGAGCGCGACCCCCAGGGGATTGCGCTCCCATTCCCAGCGGCAGGCCTCCGGATCCGGCGCCACCGACACCAGCCATTCGACCGCAGACTTCGCTCCCGAGCCAGAGCCAGCCATGGCGGGACCTCCCTCTCTCCTGTGTTGCGGCTGTGCCTGTCACAGGAGAGAGGGGGCTGGGGCCGCAGCATTACGCGGGTTCCGGGAACTTGTTGACGAATCGTCGACAGGCGGCTGTTTGAACCCCGGAGCTGGTCAGCTGTCGAAGCCCAGGCCCAGCTTGTCCATCGTCTTCAGCCACAGATTGCGCCGGCCGCCGTTCTCGTCCGCACGGGCCAGGGACCACTTGGTCAGGGCCACGCCCGTCCACGCGAACGGCTCGGGCGGGAACGGCAGCGGCTTCGTGCGCACCATCTCCAGGGACGTGCGCTCGGTGCGCTCGCCGGAGAGCAGGTCCAGCATGACGTCGGCGCCGAAGCGGGTGGCACCGACGCCGAGGCCGGTGTAGCCCGCCGCGTAGGCGACGCGTCCCGCGTGGGCCGTGCCGAAGAACGCCGAGAAGCGCGAGCAGGTGTCGATCGCGCCGCCCCACGCGTGCGAGAACCGGACCCCCTCCAACTGCGGGAAGCAGGTGAAGAAGTGGCCCGCGAGCTTCGCGTACGTCTCGGGGCGGTCGTCGTGCTCGGCGCGCAGCTTGCCGCCGAACGGATAGATCGCGTCGTAACCGCCCCACAGGATGCGGTTGTCGGCGGAGAGCCGGAAGTAGTGGAACTGGTTGGCGCTGTCGCCGAGGCCCTGGCGGTTCTTCCAGCCGATGGACTCCAGCTGCTCCTCGGTCAGCGGCTCGGTCATCAGCGCGTAGTCGTAGACCGGGACCGTGTACGCGCGCACGCGCTTGACCAGCGAAGGGAAGATGTTCGTGGCGAGCGCGACCTGGCGGGCGCGGATCCGGCCGTACGGGGTGCGCACGGCCATCCCGGCGCCTGACGAGGCGAGTTGGAGCGCGGGCGTGTGCTCGTAGACGCGTACGCCCTTCTCCAGACAGGCGCGCTTGAGACCCCAGGCGAGCTTCGCCGGGTGGAGCATGGCGACGCCCTCGCGGTCCCAGAGGCCGCCGAGGAAGGTCGGCGAGTCGACGTGGGACCGCACGGCATCCGCGTCGAGCAGTTCGGAGCCGCCCGCGAGGCCGTGCTCCGCCATCTCCTCGTACATCTCGTGCAGTTCGGTGAGCTGGTGCGGCTGCGTCGCCACGTCGATCTCGCCGGTGCGCTCGAAGTCGCAGTCGATGGAGTAGCGCTTGACGGCCGCCTCGATCTCGTCGAGGTTGCGGGCGCCGAGCTCCTCCAGCTTCCCGATCTCGCCCGGCCAGCGGGACAGGCCGTTCGAGATGCCGTGCGTGAGGGACGCGGCGCAGAAGCCGCCGTTGCGGCCGGAGGCGGCCCAGCCCGCCTCTCGGCCCTCGACCAGGACCACATCGCGGCCCGGGTCACGTTCCTTGGCGATCAGCGCGGTCCACAGGCCGCTGTAGCCGCCGCCGACGACGAGCAGGTCGCACTGCTCGTCGGCGGTGAGGGCGGGCTCGGGGCGTGGCTTGTCCGGGTCGTCCAGCCAGTACGAGACCGGCTGGGCGTCGGAGAGTGACTTGGTCCAGCGGGTCATGGCGCTTGGGGCCATGATTTCCAACTCCTTCAGAACGTGCGGTTCTTTTCTCGCATGCTTACTTGGCCTGCTTGCTGCGGCGCTTTGAGACGATCATTCCGCCGAGCACCAGGAGAACGGCGACCAGGAACATCGCCGTACCGATCACATTGATCTGGACGGGCGTACCGCGCTGTGCCGATCCCCAGACGAACATGGGGAAGGTCACGGTGGAGCCCGCGTTGAAGTTCGTGATGATGAAGTCGTCGAAGGAGAGCGCGAAGGCGAGCAGCGCGCCCGCCGCGATTCCCGGTGCGGCGATCGGCAGCGTGACCCGGAGGAAGGTCTGCACGGGGCCCGCGTAGAGGTCCTGCGCGGCCTGCTCCAGGCGCGGGTCCATGGACATCACGCGCGCCTTGACGGCGGTCACCACGAAGCTGAGGCAGAACATGATGTGGGCGATGAGAATCGTCCAGAAGCCGAGCTGCGCGCCCATGTTGAGGAAGAGCGTGAGCAGCGAGGCGGCCATGACGACCTCGGGCATCGCCATCGGCAGGAAGATCAGCGAGCTGACCGCCCCGCGCGCCCGGAAGCGGTAGCGGACGAGCGCGAAGGCGATCATCGTGCCGAGCAGGGTCGCGCCGATCGTCGCCCAGAACGCGATCTGCAGGCTCAGCGAGAGCGAGCCGCACATGTCGGCGACGCCGCAGGGGTCTTTCCACGCGTCGAGCGAGAAGTCCTGCCAGGCGTAATTGAAGCGCCCTTTCGGCTTGTTGAAGGAGAACACCGTCACGACGATGTTCGGGAGCAGCAGATACGCGAGCGTCAGCAGACCCGCGATGACGACGAATTTGCCGCGGAGCCAGCGGAAGAAGGCAGCCATCAGACGAGATCCTCCGTCCCGGACTTACGGATGTAGACGGTGACCATGACGAGGATCGCCGCCATGAGGATGAAGGAAAGGGCCGCGGCCGTCGGGTAATCCAGAACGCGCAGGAATTGCGTCTGGATGACGTTTCCGACCATGCGGGTGTCGGTGGAGCCGAGCAGATCCGCGTTCACGTAGTCGCCCGCCGCCGGAATGAACGTGAGCAGCGTGCCGGAGACGACTCCCGGCATGGAGAGCGGGAAGGTCACCTTGCGGAAGGTCGTGGACGGCTTCGCGTAGAGGTCGCCCGCCGCTTCGTGCAGCCGGCCGTCGATGCGTTCGAGGGAGGTGTAGAGCGGCAGGATCATGAACGGCAGGAAGTTGTACGTGAGTCCGCAGATCACCGCGAGCGGTGTGGCGAGGACCCGGTCGCCCTCCGTCCAGCCGAGCCAGCTGGTGACGTCCAGGACGTGCAGCGAGTTCAGGGCGCCCACCAGGGGCCCGCCGTCCGCGAGGATCGTCTTCCACGCCAGCGTACGGATGAGGAAGCTGGTGAAGAACGGCGCGATGACCAGGACCAGGATGAGGTTGCGCCAGCGGCCCGCGCGGAACGCGATCAGGTACGCGAGCGGATAGCCGAGCAGCAGACACAGGATGGTGGCGGCGCCGGCGTACATCACCGAGCGCAGGAACTGCGGGTAGTAGTCGCTCAGGGCGTCCCAGTAGGTGGCGAAGTGCCAGGTGACCTTGAAGCCGTCTTCGAGGGAGCCCGTCTGGACGGACGTCGATGCCTGGTAGACCAGCGGAAGGGCGAAGAAGACGACGAGCCAGAGGATGCCGGGGAGCAGCAGCCAGTAGGGGACGAGGCGGCCGCGCTTGCGGGGCTTGCGCGGCGCCGTTTCCGGCTCTTTGGCCGGTGGCGCTTCGGTGAGGGTCGTCGTCATGCGGAGGCGTCCTCCTCGACCTTCTCGACGCCCGCCTCGATGTCCTGGGCGGGGTCCAGGCCGAAGGTGTGCGCGGGGTTCCAGTGCAGGACGACATCGACGCCGGGGACCAGGCGGGTGTCGCGCTCGATGTTCTGGGCGTAGACCTCGAACTCGGTGCAGAGCGGGCTGTTGACGACGTACTGCGTCGATACGCCGATGAAGCTGCTGTCGGCGATGCGGCCCGTGATGCGGTTGCGGCCCTCCGGGATCTGCCCCGCGTCGTCGGCGTGCGTGAGGGAGATCTTCTCGGGGCGTACGCCGAGGATGACCTTGCCCCCGGTGGTGGTGGGGGCCGTACATCGCGCGGCGGGCAGCGTGAGTTTGCCGTCGCCGGCCTTGAGGGTGAGGTCGTCGCCGCTGCGGCCCGCGATGTCGGCCTCGATGAAGTTCGACGTGCCGAGGAAGTTGGCGACGAAGGTGGTGCGGGGGTTCTCGTAGAGGTCGGCGGGGGCGCCGAGCTGTTCGACCTGGCCCGCGTTCATCACGGCGACCTGGTCGGCCATCGTCATGGCCTCCTCCTGGTCGTGCGTGACGTGGATGAAGGTGATGCCCACCTCGGTCTGGATGCGCTTGAGTTCGAGCTGCATCTGGCGGCGCAGCTTGAGGTCGAGCGCGCCGAGCGGCTCGTCGAGGAGCAGCACCTTGGGGTGGTTGATCAGGGCGCGGGCGACGGCGACGCGCTGCTGCTGGCCGCCGGAGAGCTGGTGCGGCTTCTTGCGGGCCTGCTCGCCGAGCTGGACGAGGTCGAGCATCTCGCCGACCTGGCCCTTCACGGACTTGATGCCGCGCCGGCGGAGGCCGAAGGCGACGTTCTCGAAGATGTCGAGGTGCGGGAAGAGCGCGTACGACTGGAAGACCGTGTTGACGGGCCGCTTGTACGGCGGCAGCGCCGTGACGTCCTGCTCGCCCAGGTGCACGGTGCCCGTGCTGGGCTCCTCAAGGCCCGCGATCATGCGGAGCGTGGTGGTCTTGCCACAGCCGGACGCGCCGAGCAGCGCGAAGAAGGAGCCCTGCGGCACGGTGAGGTCGAGCGGCCGTACGGCCTTGAAGGAGCCGTACGTCTTGCTGATCCCGGTGAGGCGGACGTCGCCGCCGTGTTCTGTAGCAGTCGTCATGGTGCGTCCAGGGGGTCGAGGGGAGACATGGGGACTACGAAGGGGCGTGGGGGCGCCGCCTAGGAACCTGTCAGCTTCGCGAACTTCTCCTCGTACGCCGTCTCTTCCTTCGGCGTCAGCGAGCGGAACCCGCGGGACTTCGCGGCCATCTCCTTGTCCGGGAGGATCAGCGGGTTGTTCGCGGCGTCCTTGTCGAGCTTCGCGAGCTCGGGGCGCACACCGTCCACGGGGCAGACGTAGTTGATGTACGCGGCGAGGCGCGCGGCGGGCTCGGGCTCGTAGTAGTAGTCGATGAGCCGTTCGGCGTTGCGCTTGTGGCGCGCCTTGTTCGGGACGAGCAGGTTGTCCGTGGACGTGATGTAGCCCTGGTCCGGGATGTGGAAGGCGATGTCGGGGTTGTCGGCCTGGAGCTGCACGATGTCGCCCGCCCAGCCGAGGCAGGCGGCGAGGTCGCCCTTGTCGAGGTCCGAGGTGTAGTCGTTGCCCGTGAAGCGGCGGATCTGCTTCTTGTCGACGGCCTTCTGGAGGCGGGCGATGGCCGCGTCGAAGTCGTCGTCGGTGAACTTCGAGGGGTCCTTGCCCATGTCGATGAGCGTCATGCCGACGCTGTCGCGCATCTCGGAGAGGAAGCCGACGCGCCCCTTGAGCTTGGGGTTGTCCAGAAGCTGCGACACCGAGGTGATGTCCTCGCCGTCGGTCGCCTTCTTGTTGTAGGCGATGACGGTGGAGATGCCGGTCCAGGGGTACGAGTAGGCCCGCCCCGGGTCCCAGTCCGGGTCGCGGAACTGGGAGGCCAGATTGGCGTACGCGTGCGGCAGGTTCGCCGGGTCCAGTTTCTGGACCCACCCGAAGCGGATGAGCCGGGCCGCGAGCCAGTCGGTGACGCAGATGAGGTCGCGTCCGGTGTCCTGGCCCGCCGCGAGCTGCGGCTTGATCTTCCCGAAGAACTCGACGTTGTCGTTGATGTCCTCGGTGTACTTGACCGTGATCCCGGTGCGCTTCGTGAAGGCGTCCAGGGTGGGGCGACGCTCGTCGTCGACGTCCATGTACTCGGTCCAGTTGGAGAAGGCGATCCGCTTCTCCTTGTCCGAGTGGTCGTCGGACGAGACATCGCCCTGCCCCTTGCTCGCTGCCGGGATCCCGCAGGCGCTGAGCGCGCCGAGACCGCCGACGGCGAACGCTCCACTCGTGCCGGCCCGCAGCAGGGAACGGCGGGTGAGGGCGCCCCTGCCGTTCCTGAGGCTGCGGTGCATGGCGGCCAGTTGGGCCGGGGACAGGGGTTCGGGCTCGTACTGCTCCATGCGCTTGATTGCCCTTTCGGGAGGATGGGGCCGCTGGTCGGGCGGCCTATCGGCTATCGGTCCCCGAAGATCGTGCGGTGCCAGTCCTTGCGGACGACCGCGGTGTTGTCGAACATGACGTGCTTGATCTGCGTGTACTCCTCGAAGGAGTAGGCGGACATGTCCTTTCCGTAGCCGGATGCCTTGTATCCGCCGTGCGGCATCTCGCTGAGGATCGGGATGTGGTCGTTGACCCATACGCAGCCCGCCTTGATCTCGCGGGTCGCGCGGTTGGCGCGGAACACGTCGCGGCTCCAGGCGGAGGCGGCGAGTCCGTACGGGGTGTCGTTGGCGAGCCTGATGCCTTCCTCGTCGGAGTCGAAGGGCAGCACGACGAGAACGGGCCCGAAGACCTCGGACTGCACGATCTCGCTGTCCTGCGCGGCGTCGGCGATGAGGGTGGGCTTGTAGAACGCCCCGGGGTGGTCGAGCGCCTCGCCGCCGGTGACCACGCGCGCGTAGGAGCGTGCCCGGTCGACGAAACCGGCGACGCGGTCGCGGTGGACGTGCGAGATGAGCGGCCCGAGGTCGGTGTCGTCGGCGAAGGGATCACCGAGCCGCACACTCTCCATGAGCTCGGCGACGCCCTCCACGAAGGCGTCGTACAGCGGACGTTGCACGTACGCGCGCGTGGCGGCCGTGCAGTCCTGCCCGGTGTTGATGAGCGCACCGGCGACCGCGCCGTGCACGGCGGCATCGAGGTCGGCGTCGTCGAAGACGACGAACGGCGCCTTGCCGCCGAGCTCCAGGTGCAGCCGCTTCACGGTGGAGGTGGCGATCTCGGCGACGCGCTTGCCGACGCCGGTGGACCCGGTGAAGGAGGTCATGGCGACGTCGGGGTGCCCGACGAGCCGCTCTCCGGCATCCCGCCCGGCCCCGCTGATGATGTTGACGACACCGTCCGGGATGCCCGCCTCGGTGGCCGCCTGCGCGAAGAGGAGCGAGGTGAAGGGGGTCAGCTCGGCGGGCTTGAGGACGATCGTGTTGCCCGCGGCGATGGCGGGGAGCACCTTCCAGGCGGCCATCTGGAGGGGGTAGTTCCAGGGGGCGATGGAGCCGACGACACCGATGGGCTCGCGCCGTACGTACGAGGTGTGGTCGCCGGAGTACTCACCGGCCGACTGGCCCTGAAGATGCCGGGCGGCGCCCGCGAAAAACGCGGCGTTGTCGACGGTCCCCGGTACGTCGAATTCCCGGCTGAGCTTGATGGGCTTGCCGCACTGGAGCGACTCGGCCTGCGCGAACTCCTCGGCGCGCTCGGCCAGTACGCCGGCGAAGCGGTGCATGGCGTCGGAGCGCTCGCCGGGGGTGGCGCCGGCCCACTCGGGGAAGGCGCGCGCGGCGGCTGCGACAGCGGCGTCGACGTCCTTCTCGCCCGCGAGTTGGTAACGGTGGACCTCGGCGCCGGTGGCCGGGTCGACGACGGCGTGAGAGCGCCCTGAGGTGCCCTCGGTCAGCCGTCCCGCGATGTACTGCGCGCCCTCCGCGAAGTGGTCCTGCGCCTGGAAGTTGTGCATGACGCTCTCCTCCGCCGTCGTCCCCGTCCCAGGGGGTCGGCGTAGCTCCAGATCGATTTGAGTGCCGATCCTGACAGAGCAGTGGTACTCCAACAAGTGATTCCGTTGTTGCCTTTTGGTTACGCGACGGAATCTGTCGACCAGGTGTCGAGTCGTCCTGGAAAACCCAGGACGGAATGTCAGTGGTGCGTGCCAAACTCGCATGCATGACGAAGATCGACTCGGTGGACGCGCTGGTCGCGGCCGTGCGGGCGGGCGAGCCGGTGAAGTATCTGCACTTCTGGGGCCACAGGCCGCGGCGGGACGGGACGCTCGGTTCGAGCTGCCTGAGCCAGTGGTGGCCGTCGCCGTTCACCGTGGACGGCGTGGAGTACGGGACAGCCGAGCACTGGATGATGGCCGCCAAGGCCCGCCTCTTCTCCGACGCGGAGGCGGAGCGGGCGGTCCTCGCCTCGCGTACGCCCGCCGAGGCGAAGAACGCGGGGCGCCTGGTGCGGGGCTTCGACGAGGCGGTATGGGAGCGGGAGCGGTTCGGCATCGTGGTCGAGGGCAGCGTGCGGAAGTTCGCGTCCACGCCCGCGCTCTCGTCCTTCTTGGTCGGTACGGGGTCGCGGGTACTGGTCGAGGCGAGCCCGATGGACCGCGTCTGGGGGATCGGCCTGGCGGCCGATGATGAGCGGGCCCATGACCCGGAGAGGTGGCGGGGGCCGAATCTGCTGGGCTTCGCCCTGATGGAGGCACGGGACCGCTCGCGCTAGGCGGTTCCTTGGCGGGGGGCCTGGCCGGGGGCCTTGCGTCGTCTATGCCGCCGGGCGGGCCTTCCGCCGGGCGGGGCCTTGCGTCGTCCACGCCGCCGCGCCGGGCCTGGGGCCGCCGCCCAGGGCCTTGCGCTGGCCCCGTCCTGAACCGCCGCTCTTGAACTGGCGGGGCGCCTGCTGCGCCGCCCTGAACCGCCGCTTCGCGGCGGATGCCTCCCGCCCACCCACCCGTTTGCCCTGCGGTGCAGGGTGAGCGAAGGGCCCGGATGCGGGGTAATCGGGTGGGTGGGCGGGAAAGATCCGCCGCGAAGCGGCGACTCAGGGCATTACACGAGGCGCCCCGCCAAGCAAGAGCGGCGGTTCAGCACGGCAGAGAAAGCGCTCCTGCCCGACAAGAGCAGCGGTACAAGAGCCGCCCAAGCGTCAGGAGCCTACGACCAGCGTGGTCGAGTAGCTGCCGCCCCCCGAAGCCGCCCCGTCCTCCTCGAACGCGTCGTCCGGGACCACGATCAGCACCACCAGCAGCGCCACTCCCAGCACGATGCCCGCGATCCCGCAGATGATCCCGGCCAGCGCCTGGCCGGGGTTCGTGGCCTCGCCCCGGCTCGCCCTGCCGCGTCCGATCGACCCGAAGATGATCGCGAGGATGCCGAGGACGATCGCCAGGGGCCACAGGCAGAAGCCGACGGCCGCGATGATCCCGAGGACGAGCGCGGTCACGCCCATGCCGTTGGCGGGCGCCATCGGCATCGCGGGCCAGCCGTATCCGGGCGGGCCCTGCCCCTGATAGCCGGGGTAGCCCGGGTAGCCCGGGTAGCCGGGGTGTCCCTGCGGTCCGGGGTATCCGTAAGGCACCTGCCCAGGCCCTTCGGGCCCGATCGGAGGCGGCGGCACCGGCTCTCCCGAAGCAGCCGCACCCGACGGGGGCGGCGACAGAGGCGCCGCCCACGGATCCCGCTTCTCCAACGGGACGGGCGCCCCCTGCGAGGCGTGCGGCCCCTGCGGCCCCTGCGAACCGTGCGGTCCCTGCGGGCCGTGCGGCCCCTGCGACCCGTACGGTTCCTGCGACCCCTGCGGGGCCGCGTCCTCAGGTGGCGCCCACGGGTCCCGTTCGGGCTCGGCGTCCGGTGCGGACCCCTCGGACTGGGACATGGCGGGTCACCTCTTTCCTGCGTTCCGTCATGCTACGACCCCCGCCCTCGACGGGTTGAACGCCGCCTACGATGATCCCCGACCCACCGATCAGCCGATCAAGCCCGTTCCTGGGGAGGAAACCGTGACCGACCGCCACACCGCAGGCCAGCAACGCGACCCGCACGCCTTCATCGCAGGACTGCCCAAGGCAGAACTGCACGTGCACCACGTCGGCTCGGCATCTCCCCGCATCGTCTCGGCCCTCTCCGCCCGCCACCCCGACTCCAAGGTGCCCACGGACGTAGAGGCCCTCGCCGACTTCTTCACGTTCACGGACTTCGCCCACTTCGTCCAGGTGTACCTCTCGGTCGTGGACCTGGTCCGCACCGCGGACGACGTACGCCTGCTCACGTACGAAGTCGCCCGCGACATGGCCCGGCAGAACATCCGCTACGCCGAGCTGACCGTCACCCCCTACAGCTCCGTGCGCCGCGGCATCGACGACCGCGCCTTCATGGACGCCATAGAGGACGCCCGCAAGGCGGCCGAGGACGAGCTCGGTGTCGTACTGCGCTGGTGCTTCGACATCCCGGGCGAGGCAGGGCTCGAATCCGCCGAGGAGACGGTCCGGCTCGCGACCACCGACAAGCTGCGCCCCGATGGCCTGGTCTCCTTCGGGCTCGGCGGCCCCGAGATCGGCGTGCCGCGGCCGCAGTTCAAGCCGTACTTCGACCGGGCGATCGCGGCGGGCCTGCACTCCGTCCCGCACGCGGGCGAGACCACAGGGCCCGGCACCATCTGGGACGCCCTCACCGATCTGCGCGCCGAGCGCATCGGCCACGGCACCAGCGCCGCCCAGGACCCCAAGCTCCTCGCCCACCTCGCCGAGCACCGCATCCCGCTCGAGGTGTGCCCGACGTCGAACATCGCGACGCGCGCGGTCGCCACCCTCGACGAGCACCCGATCAAGCAGTTCGTCGCCGCCGGGGTCCCGGTCACCATCAACTCCGACGACCCGCCCATGTTCGGCACCGACCTCAACAACGAGTACGCGGTCGCCGCCCGCCTCCTCGACCTCGACGAGCGGGGCATCGCGGCCCTGGCGAAGAACGCGGTCGACGCGTCGTTCCTCGACCCGGCGGGCAAGGCGAAGATCGTCGCGGAGATCGACACGTACACGCAGACCTGGCTCGCCCCCTAGCGCGGCACCACAATGGGCCCATGCGCACCGTGACAGCCGTGGCCCACCGAGGCGATCCCTACAGCGTCCGCGAGAACACCCTCCCGTCCCTGCGCTCCGCGCTCGACCGGGGCGCGGACGCGGTGGAGATCGACGTCCGTCTCAGCCGTGACGGCGTCCCCGTCCTGCTGCACGACGCGACCCTCAAGCGTCTGTGGGAACTCGACCGCCCCTTGTCCGTGCTCTCCGCGGACGAGGTGCGCGGCCTCACCGAGGGCGGCGTACCCACGCTCGAAGAGACCATCGCGGCGACCGAAGGCCACCGGCTCATGGTGGATCTGCCGGGCGCCACACCGGAGTCCGTACGCGCGGTCGTCGGCGCCGTCGCCGACTGCGGGGCGTCGGAGCGGGTGTACTACTGCGCGGGCGCCCGGACGATGCTCGCGGTGCGCGCGGCGGATCCCGCCGCCGAGATCGCCCTGACCTGGACGACCCTGGCCCCGCCGCGCCACGCCGTGCTCGACGCGATCAAACCCCGCTGGCTCAACTACCGCTTCTCGCTGCTCGGGCGTGAACTGGTCGGGCAGGTGCAGCGCCAGGGGCTGCTCGTCTCGGCCTGGACACCGGACACGAAGCGCGCGATGCGCCGCCTCATCGACCTCGGCGTCGACGCGATCACGACCAACCGCATCGACACACTGCATGCCCTGCGCGTTCAGGACATGCGGTCCGGCGGCGCACTCTCGTAGCCGGGCGGTCCCTCAACTAGCTTGTGGGACATGGGGAACAGCGACGACGACAAGCGGGAAGAGCCGCTCTTCGTGTACGAGCGCGACGAACGGGGGTACCGCGGCCACCGCCTCAATCCGCGGCATCCCGTCGGCCGCATGCTGCTCATCGCACTCCTGGTCGGCGTCGTCCTCGTCATCCTGCTCATGGCGAGGTGACGGCCCCGGCCTGAGGGGCCCCTGCGGCATACGCCAGCGGTGGCGCGATGGCCTGCGCGTCCACCTCCTCCCCCACCCAGAGCCCGATCAGCAGCGCCGCCGTCGCCTCCACCAGACCGGCCCGCTCCAGGCCGCCCGCGGCGAACGGCGCGCAGCCGATGTCCTTCACCAGTTCCCGTACGACATCCAGCGCGCCCTCCTCGTCCCCGCACACCGGGACCGCGAGCGGGCGGCCGTCGAAGACCGGTGGGTCCATCCGCCACACGTCCTCGTGGCAGAGGTTGAACGCCTTGACGACACGCGCTCCGGGAGCCGCCTCGGCGAGCCGTCGCGCGGCCGACGGGCCGCCCTCGGTGAGCAGGGCGAAGCCGGGCCCCACCGGGTTGGAGCAGTCGATCAACACCCGGCCGCGCAGGGCGACTTCGAGCCCGCCGGCCAGACCGGCCCCCGCCTCGTACGGCACGGCGAACAGCACCGCGTCCCCGAACTCGGCCGCCGCGCGCGGCGTTCCGTGCCCCGCGGCGCCCATCCTCGCGGCGAGTGCCGCCGCACGGCCCTCGTCCCGGCCTCCGATCAGCACTTCGTGCCCCGCGCGCACCCACTGCGTGCCGAGCGCGTCCGCCATGCCGCCCGCGCCGATGATGCCTATGCGCATGCCCGTCTCCTTCTCGCCCCACATCCCCGGCCATCGGGGTACGGAACGACAGTAGGAAGGCGCTCAGGCACCATTCGGTACGTGACGAACGACGATCTGCTCGCCGACTGCCGCGCCCGGCTCGCCTTCGATCTGCTCGCGAACACCTGGAACGCGGTGGCGCTCTGGGCTCTGCGGCACGGCCCGCGCCGGCCGGGTGAACTGCGCGGCCTGATCGGCGGCATCAGCCCCAAGATCCTCACCGAGACGCTGCGCCGCCTGGAGTACAACGGCCTGGTCTCGCGGAAGTCGTACGCCGAGTCACCGCCCCGCGTCGAGTACGAACTCACCGGCCTCGGCCGTACGTTGCTCGACCCGATCGAGGCCTTCGGAGCGTGGGCCTTCGACCACGGGGACGAGGTCATGGCGGCGCAGGAGCGCGCCGACGGTCTGTCGGCCGACGCCCCCTAGGGGGATCCCGCCCGACACCCCTTAGGCGCATGGGTGTTGACCCCTCAGGGATCAGCGGGGCGCCACCCTCCCCCGTGAGGATCCGCCCTGCCCGGGAGATCACCAGGATGGACAGCACAGGTCCCACACCGCAGCCCACCTGGAGTCACACCGTGCAGTTCCCCGCCCGTACCGCTCTCGCCGCCGCCCTCGTCATCGGCCTCACCGGCGCCGCGAGCGCCCCCGCCCTCGCGGATGCGAACGCCCCTGCCGCCGCGGCCTCCACCCAGAGAGCCGCGCCGGACGGCAAGGCCCTGCGCGCCGCGATCAAGGGGCTCCCGAACGCCGACGCGACCGCCGCCCTGGTCCGTGTCGGAGGCACCGACGGGACCTGGCGCGGCAGTTCCGGCGTACACGACGTGGTCACGGGCCGGAAGGCCGACCCGCACGGGCGCTTCCGCGCCGGATCCACGACCAAGATCGTGACCGCGGCCTTGGCGCTGCAGCTGGCCGCCGAGGGCGACCTGGACCTCGACAAGCCGGTGCAGTACTACATGCCGGACCTGTTCCCGGAGCGGAGCCAGGATCCGAAGAAGACGTTCAAGCCCATCCCCGTCCGCAGCCTCCTCAACTACACCAGCGGGCTGCGGCCGGGCGACGGTTTCGACGACGAATACGCCCACCGCTACGACACGTTGGACTACCGGACGGTCGTCGCGTCGGCCGTCTCCAAGGGGCCCGAGCACGACCCCGGCGACCAGCAGCACTACCGCAACATCGGCTACACCGTGCTCGGCCTGCTGATCGAGCGGGTCACCGGGGATTCGTACGCCCGTCAGGCGAGCGAGCGGATCTTCCGGCCGCTGCGCATGCGCGACACGTACTTCCCCGGGGCCGACCTCCGCATTCGCGGCCCGCACAACCGCGGCTACCAGAGCGTGAAGCAGCCGGACGGCACCACCCGGCTCGTCGACGTCACCGAGTGGAACCAGTTCGACCGCTTCGCGGCGGGCGACATGATCTCGTCCACCGCCGACCTGGAGGTCTTCACGCAGGCGCTGTTCGGCGGAAAGGTCGTGCCCCGGCCGCAGTTGAAGGAGATGTTCACCCTGCCGAAGCTGGCGCCGGGCGTCCCCGGAGCCGTCTTCGGCGCGGGCCTCCAGCGGATGAAGGTCGACGACGACACGGTGGTCTGGCTCAAGACCGGCTCCCGCTACGGCTACACGAGCATGATCGCCTCCACCGAGAACGGCTCCCGGGCCCTCGTCTACTCGGTCAACGCGACCGACGCCAAGGGGAAGGACATGAACCCGGTCGCCGAGCGGATCGCCCTGACCGCCTACGCCACGCCCGTCATGCTCGCGAAGACCGTGACGTTGTTGGGGTAGTAGTTCCGGTCCGCGTCGAACTCCCCGCCGCAGGTGATCAGGCGCAGCCCCGCGTGGTCGATGTTCTTGTAGACGTCCAGGGTGGGGAACTTCTTCTTCGGGTACTCCTCGACACGGTCCACCGCGAAGGTGGCGGTCTTCCCGTCCTCGCGCGTCACCTCGATCGTGTCCCCCGCCTTCATCGTCTTCAGCTTCTTGAAGACCGCGTCCGCGCCGTTCCAGGTCACATGTCCGGCGATCACCGCCGGGCCCCGGGAGCCGGGGGTGGGGCCCGGTTCGTACCAGCCCGCCAGATCGGGGTCCTTCGGCGTCGTCATCGCCCCGTCCCCGCTCTGCCCCAGCGTCTCAAGCCCGCTCGAAACACCCAGGGAGGGGATGGCGACCCGCTGCGGAGCCGACCGTTCCAGGGGCGCGGCGGCCTCGCCGGGTCCCTTCGACGGCGTGGGGCCGCCGCCCTCCGTGGCGTCCCCCGCCGCGCTCTGGCGAGGAGGCGAGGGCGAGGCAGCCGTACCGTCCTGACCCGCACATGCGGTGAGTACCAGGGCCGCCGCGACGGCGGCGATCAGAGCGGCGGAGGCACGCCGGACCCCGGTCCACATCCGCCAGGCCGAGCGGCTCACGCGGCGTCCCCGGTCTTCGTGACCACGGCGGCGGGCACCGGCACCATGCGCCGTCGCATGAGAGCCAGTACCCCGGCGGCCGCCACCACCGCCGCCCCGGTGGCGCCGGTCACGGCACCGGCGGAGGTGCGGCTCTCCGTGCCCCCGCCGGTCTCGACCCCGCCGATGGGGACGGACCCGACGGCCGCGCCCTTGACGACACCGCAGTTCGTCGGAGCCGTGGCCTCCTGGGGCAGCTTCGGGTCGAGTTCGCTCTTGCCCGCGCCCTCGAAGTCGTACTTGCCGTTGTCGTTGCGGTCGACGCCGTGCTGCACGATGTGCAGGTCCTTGATCTGCTCGACCACGTCCTGCCCCACGGTGATGGTCCGCTTGTAGGAGACCTTGCCCTGCGCGTCGGCCACCGGCATCCGGTCCACGGCGAGACCGCTGCCCGCGTCGGTGCCCCCGGATTCGGTCAGCGAGATGTTGATGTCGCCGTAGTGGACGGTGGCCTCGGTGTTGTCGAGGATGCCGTCGCCGTTGGTGTCGTCGCCGTCGTCCGGGCACTGGAAGTCGTGCCCGTCGGTGGACCCGTGCAGGTGCTGCGCCGACGGCTGTCCCGGCACCAGCCCCTCGGACTTGATCCACACGGTCAGCGCGTTGCCACGCAGGCTCAGGAGCGCCGTTCCCGTGGATCCGGAGTCGTTCAGCGGCGCCAGGTCGATCTGGTAGGCCGGGGGATCCGCCGCGAACACCGGGGTCGACACGGCCACGGTGAGGAGGGCGGCGGGCAGAGCGGCGAGCGCCGCGAGAAGGCCGATTCGCTTGGGCATCACGTTCGTTCCTTTCGGTTACCCATGAAACGCAACGAGACTCGCGGGTGTTCAAATTGAGCACGGGGAACGGGAAGGAAGCGTGGTCATGGCCGCCGATTGGGACTGGAACCGCGGCGAAACCATGCTGCGCATCGACGACCCCGCCGATTGGGACGCGGCGTACGAACGCGGCGAGAGAAGCCTCGGCACGGCGGCCATCGGGCTGGCCTTCAACTGCACGCCGACCGAGGCCTCACCCCGCATCGTCAGGGCGATGCGGCTGGAGGACCGCGGTCAGCGGGGATTCGCGTTCACCGCGGCGGGAGCCGTGGCCCGGCTCAACGGCGAACTGACCCCTCAGTTGTACGCGGCGCTCCGCGCCGAGGGTCCCGGCGGCATGGCCGATGACGCCATCAGGGACACCCTGACCTTTGTGCCCTACCGGCAGCTGCCGCCGTGGTTCAAGTGGCAGCTGGTGCGGATGGCCGTGCTTGACAAGCTGGCGTACTGGCGGATGCTGTCCGAGGACACCGTCGGTGACGTCAGGAAGTCCCTGCGCCGACGCCGGCCCTGAGCAACGTGCAACGCCCCCGCTACAACCCCGCGATCGCGTTCCACCGCTTCGCGAACTCCGTCCGCTCCTCCGACGTGATGTCCCGCGCTATCGCGAGCCGCTTCCGCATCGCGTCGTCCGGGAAGATCAGCGGGTCCTCGGCCAGCGAAGCCAGCTCCTTGTCCTTGGACGAGGCGAGGATGTCGCGCGCGGCAGGCACGGGGCAGACGTAGTTGACCCAGGCGGCCAGCTCCGCGGCCACCTCGGGCTCGTAGTAGTAGTCGATGAGCCGTTCCGCGTTCCGCTTGTGGCGGGCCAGGTTGGGGATCATCAGGGATTCCGCCCACAGTTCGGCGCCCTCCTCGGGGACGACGAACTCGATGTCCGGGTCGTCCGCCTGGAGCTGGATCACGTCGCCGCTGTAGGCCTGGCAGGCCAGGACGTCGCCGCTCGACAGGTCCTTGATGTAGTCGTTGCCCGTGAAGCGGCGGATGTGCTTCGAGGCCACCAGCTTCTCCACCCGGTCGCACATCCGGTGGAAGTCGTCGGCCTTCCACTTGGTGATGTCGACGCCGTCGCCCTGCATCAGCAGCGCGAACGACTCGTCGAGGCCGGAGAGCAGCGTGACCCGGCCCTTGAGGTCGCCGGCCCACAGGTCGGAGACCTGCTTGATCTCCCGGCCGAGCCTGCGCTTGTTGTACGCGATGCCGGTGATGCCGGACTGCCAGGGAACGGTGTGCTTGCGCCCCGGGTCGAAGTGCGGCGAACGCAGCAGCGGGTCCAGGTACTTGGTCACGTTGGGCTGGCGCGCGCGGTCCATCTCCTGGACCCAGCCGAGCCGTACGAAGCGGGCGCACATCCAGTCGCTGATGACGATGAGGTCGCGGCCGGTCTCCTGGTGGTTCATCAGGGACGGGCTGATCTTGCCGAAGAACTCGTCGTTGTCGTTGATCTCCTCCGTGTAGCGGACGTCGATGCCGGTCCGCTTCTCGAAGGCGTCGAGCGAGGGCCGCTTCGTCGTGTCATCGTCGTCGGTGTCGATGTAGAGCGGCCAGTTGGCGAAGGACAGCGTCTTGTCCTGCCGGGAACGGTCCCCGGCAGCGCGCTCGCCGGGGCCTATGTACGCGGCGGGCACGCCGCAGCCCGCGAGCGCGCTGACGGCCGCCCCGCCGCCGAGGGCACGCAGCAGGGACCGGCGGGAGACTGAGGAGGCACTGGGGTTCGCTCGCACTCCGGCAGCATGCGCCTGGGTGTCACGTACAGGCAATGGACGCTGCGTCGAGCCGAGCGGTCGGGAAGCGACACCCTGTCCACCGACGTGATCACACCGGCGCCAGCCACCCCGCCAGATCCCCCGCGGTGATCCGCTCCAGCGGCGAGGCGTCGACCGGCCCGGGGTAGAGGCGGTACACCGTGCCGGACGTGACGCCGTCCGTGCCCTCCAACTCGCCGTGCAGGAGCGCCAGAAGAGCGCGGCGGCCCGCAAGCCCGGGATCCGGCTGCGCGCGCAGCTCGTCCGGCTCCCAGCCGTCGCGGACGCGCAGCGCGAAGTCGGCGCGCGGCTCGTCGTCGGCACGGCGGTAGCCCCACAGGACGTGGCCACGGCCGCGCACGTACACGGGTCCGTCGGTGCGGGCCGCCGCCGCCCAGCAGGCGAGGTCCCACAGGGTGGCCCGGCCGCGCGGCTCGAACGTGTCGAGAAGGTCGTTGCCCATGCGGCCCAGCTGCTTGCGGTAGCGCCACACGTCGTGGTTGCCGTCGCCCGTGGCGAGGGTGACGTCGGCCCACCAGGCGCGCCGCGCCCTCAGGTCGACGAGCATCGGCACGCGCAGCGCCGCGTCACCCGCGAGGTCGAAGCGCTGCCGGACCGTGCGCGGGTCGTACACGGCCCTCTTCGTACCCTCCACCGCCATGAACCCCGCGAAGGCGTCCGGGAGTTCGTCGAAGGGGACGTTGTTGTACGAGAGGACCGCGGGCACCACGAAGCGCACCCCCACGTGGGCGAGGCGCGGCAGGTCCAGGTCGAGGTACTCGGTGGCGCCGTGCGGGGCGGGCGCCGACGTCAGGTCCCCGGAGTGCCGGGCGGCGCCGCCCGCGTACGCCAGGTGCGTGTAGTCGCACAGGCCGACGAAGCGCCACAGGTCGTCGTAGAGCGCGACGGACAGATCGAGGTCGACGCGCACGCCCTTGGGCTGCAGCCAGTGCAGGAAGAGCCGCACGGTCTCGCTGTCCGCGGGCATGGGCAGCGAGCTGCCGCGCGGCACGGCGACCAGCGATGCCGCGGACGCGCGCTCGGCGAACGGCACCGGAAGGTCGGCCAGCGATGCGTCCAGGACGGCCACGTCGTACCGCTCGCCCTCCCCCTCGCCAGAAGCGAGCCGCCGCACGGCCTCCGCCTCGATCAGCTCACCGGCACGCCCCGCCACCCGGGACGGCAGCGGCGGCCGGTCGTCGTCGATCGCGTAGGCCTGGGTGACGCGCCCGCGCGGGAAGAAGACGCGGCGGTGCCCCGGCACGGAGCGGACCTTCATGCGGCCGTACGCGCCGAGCAGCGGCCCGGGTCCGGAGCGGGGCAGGGCCTCCGCGAGCGCCTCGCCCACGGCCTCCGGCAGGGCCGTCGAGCCCGACCGTGCGAGCAACAGGTCCAGCCGGCGCAGGAGTTCACCCGGGCGTTCGCGCAGGAGTCCGGCGGCGGCCTCGGTGTCCCAACGGCCGAGCGCCTCCTCGACGCGCCCCTGCCAGGTGGAGATCCGCAGCCGGTCGCCTTCGATGCGGATGTCATCGTGGCGTGCGGCTTCGGCGAGCAGTGTCTCGCCGAGCGCGCCGTCCCCGATGCGGGTCCCCCGCAGGACCGCGAAGGCGAGCGCCACGCGCGCGTGCCGGTGGGCCTGCTCGAAGGGGTGCAGAATTTCACCGGCCCGCTTCCAGGCGCGCGGGTGGCGTGCCATGTCCTCGGCGAGGCGCCGCAGGTCGAACCCGTCGAGCAGGGCGAGGAGTTCGCGGCGTACGGGACGCGAAAGTCCACGCAGACGCGGCAGTTCGAGCAGATCGGGGTCGCCCCCGGAACCTACGACGAGGATGCGCAGCACATCGGTGGCGGTGTCGGCGTACCGCCCGACGAGCGCGCGCACGTCCGCCGGGACGGGCACATCGAGCAGCGGTGCGAGCGCGAGCGCCTTGCTCTCGCGCAGGGGTATCTCCGGCGGGAGCCAGTCGGCGGCGTCGGCCGGGTCCAGGTGCCCAAGGAGCAGCACCAGGTCGTCGTGGTCCTGGGGGCTCAGGGGCGTACGGCGGGCAAGCAGGGCGGCGAGTTCACCCGAAGCGTCGCCCGGGGCCGCCAGGCGCAGCGCGCGCAGGATCTCGCCGCCGTCGCCGCCGAGACCGGCCCCTGTGTCGAACCAGGGGTCGGTGGGACCGTCCGTCTCGTAGCGGTTCTCGCAGACCGGGCAGGCGTACCAGACGCAGCACAGGTCGCAGCAGCCCGTGTCCAGTTCCTTGCGGTGGCAGTCGTCGCACAGCAGATGCGCGCACGGCTCGATCGCACGGACGCGGGCCTTGGTGCCCGCGCAGTTCATGCAGGGCTGGTGGGGCTGGGCGGCGAGGTGGGCGACGACGAGGGAGGCGTAGCGGTCGTACGCGTGCTGGTACGGGATGTCGTCGGGGAAGCGCCGGAACAGCGGGGCGTGGTGACGGTCGGAGCCCATCAGCGCGTCGACGTCGGCGATCAGCCGCATGCCGGTCGCTGCGAGGTCGGCGACGGAGAGCGCGGCCAGCGCGCGGCGCAGCGGGGCGGTCAACAGGTGCCCGCGGTCGGCGAGTTCGGCTTCGAGGACGACGACTGCGGCATCGGTCAAGGTGGACCTTCCGGCGCCTTCGGGAACGTACACACTCTGCCGGCGGCGCAGCAGCAGCCCGGCGAGGTCGTCAGCCGTCGTCATCATCAGGTCCCACCCCCGTAGGTACAGAAAAGGCGGGGGCGGAGAGTGCGTGCGCTACGGATCTTTTGCAGAGATGAGAAAGAAGGAAGCACACGACGGAGCCGCCCCCGCGCACCTGACGGTACGCGGGGGCGGCGGGGCCGGGCATCCCAATTAGCTCAGGGACGAGGAGGCTTAACCCTCGATCGACGTCATCACGTGCTTGATGCGCGTGTAGTCGTCGAAGCCGTACGCCGAGAGGTCCTTGCCGTAGCCGGACTTCTTGAAGCCGCCGTGCGGCATCTCCGCGACCAGCGGGATGTGCGTGTTGATCCAGACGCAGCCGAAGTCGAGGACCTTGGACATGCGCATGGCGCGCGCGTGGTTCTGGGTCCAGACCGAGGAGGCCAGGGCGTAGTCCACGCCGTTCGCGTACGAGATGGCCTGCGCCTCGTCCGTGAAGGACTGGACGGTGATGACCGGCCCGAAGACCTCGTTCTGGATGATCTCGTCGTCCTGCTTCAGGCCCGAGACGACGGTCGGGGCGTAGAAGAAGCCCTTCTCGCCGACGCGCTGACCGCCCGCCTCGACCTTGGCGTGCGCCGGGAGGCGGTCGATGAAGCCGGAGACCTGCTTCAGCTGGTTGGCGTTGTTGAGCGGGCCGAAGAGCACGTCCTCGTCGTCCGGCTGGCCGGTCTTCGTGTCGGCCGCGGCCTTGGCGAGCGCCGTCACGAACTCGTCGTGGATGGACTCGTGGACGATCACGCGCGTGGCGGCCGTACAGTCCTGGCCCGCGTTGAAGAAGCCCGCCACCGAGATGTCCTCGACGGCCTTGGCGATGTCGGCGTCCTCGAAGACGACGACCGGGGCCTTGCCGCCCAGCTCCAGGTGGACCCGCTTGAGATCCTTGGACGCGGACTCGGCGACCTGCATGCCGGCGCGCACGGAGCCGGTGATGGAGGCCATCGCCGGGGTGTGGTGCTCGACCATGGCGCGGCCGGTGTCACGGTCGCCGCAGACGACGTTGAAGACGCCCTTGGGGACGATGGAGCCGATGATCTCGGCCATCAGGACGGTCGACGCGGGGGTCGTGTCCGAGGGCTTGAGGACGACGGTGTTGCCCGCGGCGAGCGCCGGGGCGAACTTCCAGACGCCCATCATCATCGGGTAGTTCCAGGGCGCGACCTGCGCGCAGACGCCGATCGGCTCGCGGCGGATGATGGAGGTCAGACCCTCCATGTACTCGCCGGCCGCGCGGCCTTCGAGCATCCGGGCCGCGCCCGCGAAGAAGCGGATCTGGTCGACCATGGGCGGGATTTCCTCGGACCGGGTGAGCCCGGTGGGCTTGCCCGTGTTCTCGACCTCGGCCGCGATGAGCTCCTCGGCGCGCTCCTCGAAGGCGTCGGCGATCTTCAGCAGGGCCTTCTGGCGCTCGGCGGGCGTCAGGTCGCGCCAGGCGGGGAACGCGGCGGCGGCGGCCTCCATGGCGGCGTCGACGTCGGCCTGCCCCGACAGGGGCGCGGTGGCGTAGGACTCGCCGTTGGCCGGGTTGACGACCTCGGTGGTCCGCCCGTCGGCGGCGTCCCGGAATTCGCCGTTGATGTAGTTACGCAGACGGCGCAGCTCGGTGGTCACTTCCGGCCCTCCAGTCAGATGTCCAGTGGATGAGACACCCACCCTAGTCGTTGCACGGACGCTTTCAACATACCCGAGGGCCTAGAACTGCGAAATCCGTGACGATCGAAGCTCCAGACAACGAATTTCATCGATCTGACCTTGCGGAACTGTCGAGACGTGTGCACCATGGGGTCGTGGCCAGTCGCAGCGCAGATTCCAGCAGTTCCCGACACGGGAACGCTTCTTCGTCCATCGACGCCGTCTCCCTGGCGATCATCGAACAGCTTCAGGAGGACGGACGCCGTCCGTACGCCGCCATCGGCAAGGCCGTGGGCCTTTCCGAAGCGGCCGTGCGCCAACGCGTCCAGAAGCTGCTCGACCAGGGCGTGATGCAGATCGTCGCCGTCACGGACCCGCTCACCGTGGGTTTCCGTCGGCAGGCAATGGTCGGCATCAACGTCGAGGGTGATCTGGATCCCGTCGCGGAGGCGCTGACGGCCATGGCCGAGTGTGAGTACGTGGTGATGACCGCGGGCTCCTTCGACCTGATGGTGGAGGTCGTCTGCGAGGACGACGACCACCTTCTCGACGTGATCAACAAGCGCATCCGCGCCCTCCCCGGCGTGCGCTCCACCGAGAGCTTCGTCTATCTGAAGCTCAAGAAGCAGACCTATATGTGGGGAACCCGATAGCCGTGAGCAAGGACCTCAGCCGAACCGCGTACGACCACTTGTGGATGCACTTCACCCGCATGTCGGACTACGAGAACGCACCCGTGCCCACCATCGTGCGTGGCGAAGGCACCTACATCTACGACGACAAGGGCAAGAAGTACCTGGACGGTCTGTCCGGCCTCTTCGTCGTCAACGCCGGCCACGGCCGTCACGAGCTCGCAGAGACCGCCTACAAGCAGGCGCAGGAGCTGGCCTTCTTCCCGGTGTGGAGCTACGCCCACCCGAAGGCCGTCGAGCTGGCGGAACGTTTGGCCAACTACGCGCCGGGCGACCTCAACAAGGTCTTCTTCACCACCGGTGGCGGCGAGGCCGTCGAGACCGCGTGGAAGCTGGCGAAGCAGTACCACAAGCTCACCGGCAACCACACGAAGTACAAGGTCATCTCCCGCGCGGTCGCCTACCACGGGACCCCGCAGGGCGCCCTGTCCATCACCGGCCTGCCGGCCCTCAAGGCCCCCTTCGAGCCGCTCGTCCCGGGCGCGCACAAGGTGCCGAACACGAACATCTACCGCGCCCCGATCCACGGCGACGACCCGGTGGCCTTCGGCCGCTGGGCCGCCGACCAGATCGAGCAGGAGATCCTCTTCGAGGGCCCCGAGACGGTCGCCGCCGTGTTCCTGGAGCCGGTACAGAACGCCGGTGGCTGCTTCCCGCCCCCGCCCGGGTACTTCCAGCGGGTACGCGAGATCTGCGACAAGTACGACGTGCTGCTCGTCTCCGACGAGGTCATCTGCTCCTTCGGCCGCCTCGGCACGATGTTCGCCTGTGACAAGTTCGACTACATCCCGGACATGATCACCTGCGCCAAGGGCATGACGTCGGGCTACTCCCCGATCGGCGCCTGCATCATCTCGGACAGGCTCGCCGAGCCGTTCTACAAGGGTGACAACACCTTCCTGCACGGCTACACCTTCGGTGGCCACCCGGTCTCGGCCGCGGTCGGCATCGCCAACCTCGACATCTTCGAGAAGGAGGGTCTGAACCAGCACGTCCTCGACAACGAGGACGCGTTCTACCAGACCCTGCGCAAGCTGCACGACCTGCCCATCGTCGGCGACGTCCGCGGCAACGGCTTCTTCTACGGCATCGAGCTCGTGAAGGACAAGGCCACCAAGGAGACGTTCAACGACGAGGAGACCGAGCGCGTCCTGTACGGCTTCCTCTCCAAGGCGCTGTACGAGAACGGCCTGTACTGCCGCGCCGACGACCGTGGCGACCCGGTCGTCCAGCTCGCCCCGCCGCTGATCTCCACCCAGGAGACCTTCGACGAGATCGAGGGCATCCTGCGCCAGGTCCTCACGGAGGCGTGGACGAAGCTCTGATCCATGGGGTCCCTCTCCGGGATCCATAGTGTGATCGAGTGATCAACACCGGCCCCGGGGGCGCCCGTTCGAGTGAGAACGGGCGCCCCCGGGCCGCGTCGTTTCCAGGCACAGCGGCCTGGATCCCTAGCGTGCCCAGTGACCGATCGGCCCCGCCTTCGTTCCCCCGTACGGGGGAGGCAAACTGATCTGAACCGAGGTGTACGTGATGGTGGCCCCGCCGGACAACGACGTGCTGTGGGCACGTGCCCTCCACGTCACACACAACGGCTCTCCCGCGCTCACCGGCGTATCGCTCGGTGTCCGCGAGGGCGAGATCCTCGCCGTCACCGGCCCGCGCGGCAGCGGCAAAACGACTCTCCTGCGCTGTCTCTCCGGCCAGCTCCTGCCCCAGGAGGGCGAGGTCTGGTTCAACAGCGCGCCGGTGCACACGATGGGCCCGGTGGTCCGCGAACGTCTGCGCCGCGACCGCTTCGGCTGGATCGACCCGGAGCCGCACCTCGTGCCCGAGCTCACGGCCTGGGAGAACGTCGCGATGCCGCTGATGCTGCGCGGCGCCTCGCACCGCGTCTCCAAGACCACGGCCCAGGAGTGGCTGGAGCGCCTCGACATCGGTGACTGCGCCCGCAAGCGGCCGCACGCGCTGCTCCAGGCCCAGCGCCAGCGCATCGCCATCGCCCGCGCCCTGGTCACGATGCCGTCCGTGATCTTCGCCGACGAGCCGACCGCGCCGCTGCACCGCGCCGACCGCGCCCACGTCCTGCGCACGCTGACGACCGCGGCCCGCTCGCACGGCATCACGGTCGTCCTCGCCACGCATGACGCGGAGGTCGCCGCCCTCGCCGACCGGACGGTCACGCTGCTCGACGGGCGGCGCGTGAACACGGTGCACCTGCCGGGGCCGGGCGAGCTCGCGGCGGAGGTCGGCGGCTCGGATGAGGGCGGCGCCCCCGCCACTGCCCCCGCCGAGGGCTCCGGCACCTCGGCCGCCGAGGGCGATTCCGACGACGCGGAAGGCCGGGCCGCGTGCTCGCTCTCCGTCTAGCCCGCGGGGCGCATCCCCTGGTCCAGCTGCGCAGGCTGCTCGTCGCCGCGGCATCGGCCGGCACCGGCTTCCTGCTCCTTTGCACGCTGGGGTACGCGATGGGCCACCCGGAGGCGTCCGGCGGGGCCCTGCTGCGGCTCGCCTGGTGCGTCGCGCCGATCGCCGCCACCGTGTACTTCGCCGTCACCGTCGCGCGCACCGACCCCGCGACCCGGCCGCGCTCCGGGCTCTCCGCGGTGGGGCTCGGTCCGGCCAGGCTCACCGTGCTCGCCACGATCTCCACGGCCGTGGCGTGCACGCTCGGCTCGATGGTCGCGCTCCTGTTCTTCCTGCACCTGCGCGGCGATCTGACGGGCCTGCCGTTCGACGGCGCCGCGGCCGAACTGCTCGCCGCCGGGCAGCCGTTGCCCCTCGCCGCGGCGCTCACCCTGCTCGCCCTGGTCCCGCTGACGGCCTCCGCGGCCAGCGCGGCCGTACTGCGGCCCCGGACCGCGAAGTCCGGCGGCAAGCAGGAAGAACCGGCGGACCCGAACGCCCCGGCCGCCCCGCCGAGCGGCCTTCCCTGGGGGGTCGCGCTCCTCGCGGCGGGCCTCGCCGTCGAGACGTACGCGAGCCGCTCCCCCGGCGCTTCGGATCTGAGGATGCCGGGCGGCCTGACCGGAAGCCCCGCGGGTGTGCTCGCCGGGTGGGCGCTCACGGCGCTCGGTCTCGCTCTCGCGGGGCCCGGCCTCACGCATCTGTGCGGGCGCATCCTCCAGGCGGCCAGGCCCGGCGCGATGCGGCTCCTGGCCGGGCGTGGGCTGCAGGAGGAGGCCCGGCGGATCGGGCGGCCGCTCGGGGTGCTCTGCGTGGTGGCCTCCGGGGCGTACGCGGCGCTCACGCTCTACTCCGGTGCCCGGCCCGACGTCGGCCCGCTGACCACGCTCGGCTCGCTGCTCGTCGCGGGCTGCGCGGTCCTCACGCTGGCCACGGCTGCGATCGAGGCCAAGCACGCGCGCTCGGAGACGACGTCGGCGCTGCTCAAGATCGGGGCTCCGGCATCGTTGCTGCGCGGCACCGCCGCGCTGCGGGCAGGCGTGCTCGCGGCCGTGTTCGGGCCGCTGACCTGGGTGGTCGCGGAGCTGGCTGCACTGCCGCTCGTGGGCTGAGGAGCCCTCATCGAAGGCGCGGGAAAAAAGATCCGCGCCGGGCGATGAGTTCTGCGTCGAACGTTCGTCTACCCCTCCGTAAGACACGGAACGCACGCGCCACGCAGAACTCACCGCAACGGGAGACACCTCATGTACCAGCAGATGATCTTCGTGAACCTCGCCGTGAACGACGTCGACAGCTCGAAGAAGTTCTTCACGGAGCTCGGCTACACGATCAACCCCCAGTTCACGACGGACGACTGCGCCTGCGTCGTGATCAGCGACACGATCGTCGCGATGCTGCTGAGCAAGCCGCGCTACCAGGACTTCACGACGAAGCGGATCGCGGACTCGACGACGACCAGCGAGACGCTGCTCTGTCTGAGCGCCGAGAGCCGCGAGAAGGTCGACGAGCTGGTGGACAAGGCCGTGGCGGCGGGTGGCACGGCGGGCAAGACGCAGGACTTCGGCATGATGTACGGCCGCGCCTTCGACGACCTGGACGGCCACACCTGGGAAATCATGTGGATGGACGAGTCCGAGGTCCAGGGCTGAGGACGGCGCCTTGCACGGCCTGCTTAGCATGGGCGGATGCAGCCGACTCCCGAACCCGCATCCGCCCCCAGGCCCTCGCCCCGACTCCCGGGCGGCGACCGCGAGATCGAGTCGCTCGCCGAGTTCGACGAGATCGCCGCGGGCGGCTCCCTCGCCGGGTGCCGCGTCCAGGCCATAGACCTGATGGCGCGTACGACCGCGTTGACGGCGTGCGACGCCACGGGCGCGGTCTTCCTCGGCTGCCTGATGGAGCCGAGCGCGGCGGACGCGATGCGGGCCGCCGGAGCGCTGGTGTTCCCGCCCGTCCCCGGCCTGCCGTTCGACCCGTACCGCGGTCTTCTCCACACGCCGGAAGAACTCTTCGCGGGACTCTCCGAGGGTGGGTACGAGGCGACTCCTGACGCCCGTGCGTACGAGTGGTTCCAGGAGACCAAGGCCGACGGCGAC
Source organism: Streptomyces sp. BA2 (assembly GCF_009769735.1). Classification (NCBI taxonomy): domain Bacteria; kingdom Bacillati; phylum Actinomycetota; class Actinomycetes; order Kitasatosporales; family Streptomycetaceae; genus Streptomyces; species Streptomyces sp. BA2. The sequence continues at coordinate 6,632,012 of NZ_WSRO01000002.1, read as the reverse complement.
GTCTTCTCCTCGATGCTCCGCGCGATCCACGACGACGCGATCTCGGACGCCCTCGCCGAACTGCTCGTCAGCGCGCGGGTGGTGGGCGTGATGGGCGGCCACGCGATGGCCCGCGGCACGACGGCGTACGAGGGCGCCGCGCGGCTCGGCCGCTCGCTCGCCCGCGCCGGGTTCACGGTCGCCACCGGCGGCGGCCCCGGCGCGATGGAGGCCGCGAACCTGGGCGCGTACGCGTCCGTCTTCCGCGACGAGATGCTGGACGAGGCGCTCGAACTCCTCGCCAAGGCACCGTCGTTCACGCCTTCGGTCACCGAGTGGGCGCGGGCGGCCTTCCACGTGCGCGAGCGCTGGCCGTCCGGCGGCGCGTCGGTGGGCATCCCCACGTGGTTCTACGGCCACGAGCCGCCGAACGCCTTCGCCACGCACCTGGCCAAGTACTTCGCCAACGCCACCCGCGAGGACGGCCTCCTCGCCCGCTCGAACGCGGGCGTGATCTTCCTCCCCGGCGCCGCGGGCACACTCCAGGAGATCTTCGACGCGGCAACCCCGAACTACTACGAATCCCGCGGCGAACCGGCCCCCATGATCCTGGTGGACCACGACCACTGGACGAAACGCCTCCCGGCATGGCCGCTGCTGCAGGCGCTGGCACGGGGGCGCTCGATGGAGTCACGGATCGCGTTGGTGGACGGGGTGGAGGAGGCCCCGGACGCGCTGCGAGGCTTCAGCCCGTCCGGCGTTTGAGGACGAACTCGGCGAAGCCGGTGACGACAGCAACCAAGGCCCCCGCACACCGGCACCCCACCCACCCCGCGAAAGCTCCAGCCCACCCGGCGAAGGCTCCAGCCCGTCCGGCGCCTGAGGACGAACTCGGCGAAGCCGGTGACGACAGCAACCAAGACCCCCGCACACCGGCACCCCACCCACCCCGCGAAAGCTCCAGCCCACCCGGCGAAGGCTCCAGCCCGTCCGGCGCCTGAGGACGAACTCGGCGAAGCCGGTGATGACGGCCACCAAGGCCCCCGCGCCAGAGCGGGTTTTCGGGAAGGGGCGGGGTTGGGGACTAATCACCCAAACGAGGCCCGCTCCAGCCAGAACTCCAGCAACCCCCGCTCCCCCAACACCTCCACGGCCCCGCTGTCGAGGGACCGCCGTCGGTAGAAGGCCAGCAGCACCTCAGTAAGCGGCCCCCGCAAAGCAACCGTGGCCTTCTCATGCCCCCGCCGCCACACGAACCCATCCTCACCGAACTCAATGACCCACTCGGCATTCAGCCCCGCAGGCGCATCCGTCGCATGCAAATGGATACTGCGCCCCGCCCCCCTCAACTCGGCGGCACTGTCCCCCGGATCAGACCGCTGCACATACCGCACGATCTCCAGCCACTCATCAATCGCATCGGCGGCGACATCCGGCGCGATCTCATACGCGACCCCCGCGGCAATCGCCGCGTCCGCACGGTGAATGGCCACCTCATGCGTCATACGCCGCGCCCAGAACCCGGCGTTCCGCGGTTCGGCCCAGGTCCACACCGGGGTATCGGCGCGCGCGGCGGAGAACGTCTTGCCGGCCAGCTCGGCGGTCTCGGCCAGCCAGGCGTCGAGGACGGCGGGATCGTCGCCCTCGGGCCCGCGGATCCCCGGCACCTCCTCCTCCACAATGTCCCCCGTGGCCCGCGTGCCCACCAGCCGCTCGGCCCAACGCACTGCGCCGCCCACATGCCGGGCGAGGTACCCGAGCGTCCACTCCGGACACGTCGGCACGGTGGCCGACAGGTCCGCCCCGGCCAGCGTTTCCCTCAAGAGGCCCAGCTGGACCGCGACTTCGGCGCGGTGGCGGTCGTACTCCAATGTCGTCATGGGCGGAACCCTAGGCAGATCCCCAGGGCAAGGCACCTCAATAAAGCCGCAACCCCCATCACCCGTAGCCCACGTCAGCCCACGTCAGCCCACGTCAGCCCAGAATCACGACATCCCCCGCATCAAACGCGACCCCCACCGTCTCCCCCACCCCAGGCGCGTCCCGCAACGCACAGGCCGCCTCAAGACGCGGCCCCACCCGAGGCTCCAGATGAACGGCGACATGCGTACCCCGGAAGGTCCGCGCCGTCACCGCGCACGGCAGCCCCTCGTCGGCGGGAACGAGCCGCACCCCGGCCGGCCGCACAAGGAGGCGGCACCGCCCGTCCGCCGCACCCGCGCCCCCAGCACCCTCCGGCACCGGAACCTTGCCCCAGACGGTATCGGCCACGTCACCCGCCACCGTCGCGTCGACGACGTTGTCGAAGCCGAGGAACCGCGCCACGAACTCGTCCGCCGGATGCCGCCAGACCTCAAGTGGCGTACCGGACTGGGCGATCCGCCCGTCCCGCATCACCACGACCCGGTCCGCGAGCGCGAACGCCTCGCCCTGGTCGTGCGTGACCGCGAGGACCGTCGTGCCCAACTCGTCGAAGAGTTCACGGAGTTCGACGACAAGGCGCTCCCGCAGCGAACGGTCGAGCTGCCCGAGCGGTTCGTCCAGCATGAGCAGGCGCGGCCTCGGCGCGAGCGCACGCGCGAGGGCGACCCGCTGCTGCTCCCCGCCCGAGAGCGAGGCGACGGCCCGGCGCTGCGCACCCGGCAGCCCCACCAGTTCGAGCAACTCGGCCACCCGGTTGGCCTGTTCACCGCGCGAAGCGCCGTGCATCCGCAACCCGAAGGCGACGTTGCCGGCCACATCGCGCTGCGGGAACAGCTGATGGTCCTGGAACATCAAGCCGACCCCACGCTTGTGCGCGGGCACACCACGCTGGTCCTTCCCGCCCAGCAGGACCTGCCCGCCGTCGAGCTCCTGGAGCCCGGCGACCACGCGCAGCAGCGTCGACTTGCCGCTGCCGCTCGGGCCGAGCACGCACACGATCTCGTGCGCCGCGACCTCCAGAGCGACACCGTCGAGGACGGCACGCGCCCCGAACCGCACGGTCGCGTCCGCCAACGTCAGCAGGCTCACACCTGCACTCCCACCGGCACCCACATCCACACCTGCACCCATACCTGCACCCATACCTGCACCCACACCTGCACCCACACCCATCAGAACTCCCCTGTCGTGCGGTCGGTACGGAGCCGTTCGAGCAGCAGCAGCGACACCGCGCACACCACCATCAAGATCGTCGAAAGTGCCATCGCCTGGCCGTAGTTGAGCTCCCCGGCCCGCCCAAGGAGCCGCGCCACGGCGACCGGAAGCGTCGGGTTGTCCGGCCGCGCGATGAACACGGTCGCGCCGAACTCGCCCAGGGACACGGCGAAGGCGAACCCGGCGGCGATCAGCAGCGCCCGCCGCACCATCGGCAGGTCGACCTCACGCCACGCCCGCATCGGCGACGCCCCGAGCACGGCGGCCGCCTCGCGCAGGCGTCCGTCCACCGCGCGCAGGACGGGAAGCATGGTGCGTACGACGAAGGGCACGCCCACCAGGGCCTGCGCGAGCGGCACCAGAATCCACGTCGAGCGCAGGTCGAGCGGCGGCTTGTCCAGCGTGATCAGGAACCCGAAGCCGACCGTCACCGCGGACACCCCGAGCGGCAGCATCAACAGCGCGTCGAAGCCGCGCACCAGGCGACCTGCCTTCCGGGTGAGGGCCGCGGCGGCGAGCCCGCCGATCACCAGGGCGATGGCGGTGGCGGCGAGCGCGTACTGGAGCGAATTCCAGACCGCCTCGATCGGCGGGACGAGGAAGGCCCCGCCCTCCGCCGATGTCAGCTCCCTGTAGTAGGTGAAGCCGTAGCCGTCGGGGCCGCTCAGCGACCGCTCGATCAGCACTCCGAGCGGCAGCAGTATCAGCACGGCGACCGTCAGCAGGACCCCGCCGAACAGGCTCCACTGCCCCACGCCGCGTGGCCGCCGTGCGACCGCGGAGGCATCGACCAGCCTCAGCGCGGTCTCCCGCCTGCGCACGGTCCACGCGTGCACGGCGAGGATCACGCCGACCGCCGCGAACTGCACGATCGTCAGGACCGCGGCCGTCGGCAGGTCGAGGAGCTGGGCGGTCTGCCGGTAGATCTCGACTTCGAGCGTCGAGTACGCGGGTCCGCCGAGGATCTGCACGACACCGAAGGAGGTGAACGTAAACAGAAAGACCATCAGTGCGGCCGCCGCGACCGCGGGGCCGAGCGCGGGCAGCGTCACCGTCCGCCAGGCGGTCCACCGCGAGGCGCCGAGCATCCGCGCGGCCTCTTCCTGGCGCGGGTCGAGCTGCGACCAGAGCCCGCCGACGGTCCGTACGACGACGGCGTAGTTGAAGAAGACGTGCGCGAGCAGGATCGCCCACACGGTCGTGTCGAGCCGCACGCCCCACATGTCGTCGAGCAGCCCGCCGCGGCCGAGCAGCGCGAGGAACGCCGTCCCGACGACGACCGTCGGCAGCACGAACGGCACGGTCGCGACGGCCCGCAAGACCTGCTTGCCCCTGAACTCGAAGCGCGCGAAGACGTACGCGCCGGGGAGCGCGATGAGCAGCGTGAGCGCGGTCGACGCGAGCGCCTGCCAGGTGGTGAACCACAGCACGTGCCGGACGTCGGACTGCCCGACGACGTCCGCGATCCGTCCGAACTGCCACTGCCCGCCCACCTTCAGGCCGCGCGCGACGATCGCGGCGACCGGATAGGCGAAGAAGACCGCGAAGAACGCGACGGGCACGGCCATCAGGCCGAGCCGCGCCGCACTCCCGCGCGAGAGCCCCGTACGAGACTTTCGTCCTGTACGGAACTTTCGCCTCGTACGGGACTTTCGGGGCCCCTTTACTTCAGTACGAGCGAGGTCCACGACTTGACCCACTGCTCGCGGTTGTCGGCGATCTTCTTCGGATCCATGGTCTCCGGATTGTCGACCTTCACACCGTGCTCGACGAACAGCTCGGGCAGCTCGGCCTTCTCCCGCACAGGGTTCACGAACATGTTCAGCGGCATGTCGTTCTGGAACTTGTCACTGATCAGGAAGTCGAGGAGCGCCTTGCCGCCCTTCTCGTTCTTGGCGTTGCTGAGCAGCCCCGCGTACTCGACCTGCCGGAAGCAGGTGCCGGTCGCGACGCCGGTCGGCGCCTCCTCGGGCTGCGGCTTTGCGTAGAGCACCTCGACGGGCGGCGAGGAGGCGTAGGAGACGACGAGCGGCCGGTCGCCCTTGGCCTTCTTGCCGCCCGCGGAGCCGGAGAACTCCTCGTTGTAGGCCTGCTCCCAGCCGTCGACGACCTTGACGCCGTTGTCCTTGAGCTTCTTCCAGTAGCCCTGCCAGCCGTCGTCTCCGTACTGGGCGGCGGTGCCGAGCAGGAACCCGAGGCCGGGAGACGAGGTCGAAGCGTTCTCGGTGACCAGCAGGTCCTTGTACGCGGGCTTGGTCAGATCCGCGAAGGACTTCGGCGGCGCCAGCTTCTTGTCGGCGAAGTACTTCTTGTCGTAGTTGACGCAGATGTCGCCGCTGTCGACAGGCGTAACGCGGTGCTTCCCTTGATCAACGCGGAACTGCGACGCGATCTGGTCCGAGCCCTTGGCCTCGTACGACTGGAAGAGCCCGTTGTCGAGCGCACGCGAAAGAAGCGTGTTGTCGACGCCGAAGAAGACGTCGCCCTGCGGGTTGTCCTTCGACAGGATCGCCTTGTTCACGGCGGCGCCGGCGTCCCCGTCCTTGAGGACATTGACCTTATAACCGGAGCTCTTCTCGAACGCCTTCAGTACGTCCTTGGAGACGTTGAAGGAGTCATGGCTGACAAGCGTGACGCTCTTGGCGTCGTCGCCCTTGTCACCGCTGTCCGACGAGCCGCCGCACGCGGAGAGCGCGACGAGCCCGAGGGCGACCGCGACCGCGGTGACGGTGATCTTCTTGGTGGTGCTCACTGAGTTCAACTGAGTTCATTCCTCCTGGAGTGACCAGGAAGAGACGCGGCCCTGCCCGCGGACCGGAAGGGGCCACGGGCAGGGCGCAACAGCTTGAGTGATGACCGAACTTCCTACCCGGAATGACCCGGGCAAGGTTCAGAGGGTCTGCGGCCAACCTGTCCTTGGCTGCCGCACTCTCAGCGCTGTGGCGCTCCCCTGTCGGAATATGAAGATGCGTTCCGGCTATGAAGTTGTGCTTCGGCTATGAGGTTGTGTTTCGGCCAGCCTAACGCTCGGACGCGGCGAGCTGACCGCACGCCCCGTCGATCTCCTGGCCGCGGGTGTCACGAACCGTGACAGGCACCCCATGAGCGGCGATGGCATCCACGAAGGCCTTCTCGTCCTCCGGCCGCGATGCCGTCCACTTCGAGCCCGGCGTCGGGTTCAGTGGGATCAGGTTCACGTGCACGGGCTTGTTCTTGAGCAGCCGCCCGAGCCGGTCACCGCGCCACGCGTGGTCGTTGATGTCCCGGATCAGCGCGTACTCGATGGAAAGCCGGCGCCCGGACTTGGCCGCGTACTCCCAGCCGGCATCCAGCACCTCCCGCACGTTCCACCGCGTATTGACGGGTACGAGGGTGTCGCGGAGCTCGTCGTCGGGCGCGTGCAGCGAGATGGCGAGGCGGCACTTGAAGCCCTCGTCGGCGAACCGGTGGATAGCGGGCACCAGGCCCACGGTCGACACGGTGATGCCACGCTGCGAGAGCCCCACACCGTCCGGCTCGGGATCGGTCAGCCTGCGGATCGCCCCGGTCACCCGGTTGTAGTTGGCGAGCGGTTCACCCATCCCCATAAAAACAATGTTGGAGAGCCGGGCAGGCCCACCCGGGATCTCCCCGTCCCGCAGGGCCCGCATCCCGTCCACGATCTGGTGCACGATCTCGGCGGTCGACAGATTCCGGTCGAGACCGGCCTGCCCGGTGGCACAGAACGGGCAGTTCATCCCGCACCCGGCCTGCGAGGAGATGCACATCGTCACGCGGTCCGGATAGCGCATGAGCACGGACTCGACGAGCGTCCCGTCGAAGAGCCGCCACAGCGTCTTGCGCGTGGTGTCGTCGTCACAGCTGATGTGCCGCACCACGGACATCAGCTCGGGAAGCAGCGCCTCCTGAAGCTTCCCGCGGGACCCGGCAGGAATGTCGGTCCACTGCTCCGGGTCGTGCGCGTACCGCGCGAAGTAGTGCTGCGAGAGCTGCTTGGCGCGAAACGGTTTCTCGCCAGCGGCGGCGACGGCTTCCTTGCGCTCGGCGGGCGTGAGGTCGGCGAGATGCCGCGGCGGCTTCTTGGCTCCGCGGGGCGCGACGAAGGTGAGTTCTCCGGGTACAGGCATGGTTCTTCCAGTGTCGCAGACGACGGGAGCCGTCGGCTCAGGCGGCGACTGAAGCGCTCAGGAACTCCCGGACCAGAGGGACCACCTCGGCCAGGTGCGTTTCGAGCAGCCAGTGTCCGCCGTTGAGCAGGTGCAATTCGGCACTGGGGAGGTCGCGGTGGTAGGCGCGGGCGGCGGCTTCGGGCATGTAGCCGTCGTGCGGGCCCCACAGGATCAGGGTCGGCGGCTGGTGTTCGCGCAGGTATGACTGTTGTCGGGAGAACCAGGCCAGCGTGCTGGGCTGGTCCTCCAGGAGCCGGACGAGGTTCGCCACCCGGGCAGGATCGGACATCAGGGACCAGTGCAGGGTCCACAGGTCCGGAGGAACGCGGTCGGCCACCTCTGCCGGGAGCTCGCCGACGAACTCGTCGCGGAATCCGTCGAGGCTCACGTGCTGGGCGATGCCTCGCCGCGACTCCGGTCCGGGATTGGTCCAGAACTTCCGCAGGCCGTCGTACTTCGGTCCGAACTCGTCCTCGTAGATGTCGCCGTTCTGGATGATCAGGCCCGCCACCCGTGCGGGCTCGCGCATCGCGAGCCGGAGCCCGAACTGCGACCCGTAGTCGTGCAGCCAGATGACGTACCGGTCCAGTCTCATCGCCTGGGTGAAATCGAACAGGAAGTCCGCGTAGGCGTCGAAGGTGTAGTCGAAATCGTCCGGTGAAGGCGTCCCGCTGTAGCCGAAGCCGGGTAGGTCGGGGGCGATCAGGCGCCACCGGTCCGCGAGGGCGGTCAGCAGGTGCCGGTAGACGAAGGACGACCCGGGATAGCCGTGTGGAAGCAGCAGCACCGGGGCGTCGGGGTTTCCCGCCTCGCGGTAGAAGATCTCGATGCCATCGACGTCCACGGTGCGATGCGAAGTGGGTCCGAGTCCGAGTCCAGAGGTGGGTCCGAGTCCAGAAGTGGGTCCGAGTCCAAACGACACAGGATCCTTCCTTTCGGAATCGTCCGGATGATGTGCTCGGGGAGCCTCACCCGCGCCGGCGGATCTCAAACCGGGCTCCAACCGGCTCAGACCGGCTCAGACCGGCTCAGACCGGGGTTCGGTAGGCAGGAACGACGAAGAGGGGCTCGCCGTCCTGTGGACGGCGAGCCCCTCACGTACAAAAGTGCGGGTCAGCCGGACCCCACGAAAATGACAAGCAGCAGCCACACCACCGGCGCCGTCGGCAGCAGCGAGTCGAGGCGGTCCATGATGCCGCCATGACCCGGCAGCAGCGTGCCCATGTCCTTGATGCCGAGGTCACGCTTGATCATCGACTCGCCCAGGTCCCCGAGCGTCGCGCTCGCGGCGACCGCGAGGCCGATGAGCAGCCCCTGCCACCACGTGCCGCCGTCGATCAGGAACTCCATGCACAGCGCGCCCGCCGCCATCGCGAACGTCACCGCACCGACCAGGCCCTCGCGGGTCTTGCCGGGGCTGATGCGCGGGGCGAGCTTGTGCTTGCCGAAGCGCCAGCCGATCGCGTACGCCCCGGTGTCGCTGACCACGGTCAGGAGCAGGAACGTGAGCACCCGCATCGAGCCGTCGTCCGCGGTGAGCATCAGCGCCACGAACGTGGCGAGGAACGGGACGTAGAACGCCGCGAAGACGCCCGCCGTGACGTCCTTCAGATAGCCCTCGGGCGGCTCGGTCATCCGCCAGACGAGCACCGCGAGCGCGGTGAGCGCCATGGCGACCCAGGCGCCCTCGGCCCCGCGGACGTACCCAGCGACGACCATCGCGGCGCCGCCCACCGCGAGAGGGACCAGCGGCGCCTTGATGCCCTTGCGCTCCTGGAGCCGCGAGGTGAGCTCCCAGAGGCCTACGACGACGGCGACCGCTATGACGCCGATGAAGACGGCCTTCACGATGAAGAGCGACGCGACGATCACCGCGCCGAGCCCCACGCCGACTCCTATGGCCGCCCCGAGATCACGGCCCGCGCTCTTCTTCTGCGGCGCTTGCGGCGCTTGTGGCCCTTGAGGCACTCGCGGCGCCTCGGGGGCGGGCTGTGATGCGCTGGGCATGGGCTCCTGGGGTACTTCAGGCATGTCAGGCACGATGGGCATGGGCTGCGTCTCTGCTGGATACAGGGCGTCATGCGCATCGTACGCGGGACCTGCCGGAGCAGCCCCTTGAGCAGGGCCCTGGTCGGGCGGCCCCCAGTACCCGGCTCTGGGAGGCGCCCCCCAGGAAGAGTCGTTCACGGATCGGATTCCTCAGTCCTCAGACTTCGAGCCCTCAGACCTCGAGCAGCTCGGCTTCCTTGTGCTTGAGCAGCTCGTCCACCTGAGTGACGTACTTCGCGGTGGTGTCGTCGAGCTCCTTCTCCGCGCGACGGCCCTCGTCCTCGCCGATGTCGCCGTCCTTGATCGCCTTGTCGATCGCTTCCTTGGCCTTGCGGCGGATGGAGCGGATCGAGATCTTGGAGTCCTCGGCCTTGGTCTTGGCGACCTTGATGTACTCCTTGCGGCGGTCCTGCGTCAGCTCGGGGAACGTCACCCGGATGATGTTTCCGTCATTGCTGGGGTTGACGCCGAGGTCGGAGTCGCGGATCGCCTGCTCGATGTTGCGCAGCGCGCTCTTGTCGAACGGGGTCACCACGGCCATCCGCGGCTCGGGCACCGAGAACGAGGCCAGCTGATTGATCGGCGTAAGGGCGCCGTAGTAGTCGGCCACGATCTTGTTGAACATCGCCGGGTGCGCACGGCCTGTGCGAATCGCGGCGAAGTCCTCCTTGGCGACCACGACGGCCTTCTCCATCTTCTCCTCGGCCTCGAGGAGGGTCTCTTCGATCACCACTTGCTCCTGCGTGTTGTGAGTGGGCTGGGGGCGCCCCCACACGGTGAAGTAGGGGGAGTCCATGGGGTGTCGGCTGCGTCGCGTCTCTTTTCCCTGCACCGTGTCCGACCGGCAGGGCTTTGTCCATCCCTCAGGGCCCTCGGGGACGTCCCCGAGATCAGGCGCGGGTGCCCTCGTCGCCCACGAGTGTGCCGATCTTCTCACCCTTGACGGCACGCGCGATATTGCCGGCGGAGAGCAACTCGAAGACCAGGATGGGCAACTTGTTGTCGCGGCACAGCGTGATCGCGGTCATGTCGGCGACCTTCAGGTCGCGGGTGATGACCTCGCCGTAGCCGAGCGCGTCGTACTTCACCGCGTCCGGGTTGGTCTTGGGGTCGGAGTCGTAGACCCCGTCGACGCCGTTCTTGCCCATGAGCAGGGCCTGGGCGTCGATCTCCAGGGCGCGCTGCGCCGCGGTCGTGTCGGTGGAGAAGTACGGCATGCCCATACCGGCGCCGAAGATGACCACACGGCCCTTCTCCAGGTGCCGGACGGCGCGCAGCGGGATGTACGGCTCCGCGACCTGGCCCATCGTGATGGCGGTCTGGACCCGGCACTCGATGCCCTCCTTCTCCAGGAAGTCCTGGAGGGCAAGGCAGTTCATGACCGTGCCGAGCATGCCCATGTAGTCCGAGCGGGCCCGGTCCATGCCGCGCTGCTGGAGCTCCGCGCCACGGAAGAAGTTGCCGCCACCGATGACGGCCGCGATCTGGGCGCCGTCACGGACGACCGCGGCGATCTCCTTGGCGATCGCGTGCACCACATCGGGGTCGACGCCAAGGCCGCCCCCGCCGGCGAATGCCTCGCCGGAGAGCTTCAGCAGGAAACGACCGGCGCCTTTGCCGTCGTCGCTGTTCGTGTCGGCCTTGGTGGTCATGGAGTTCTCGCTTCTTTTTGCTCGGCGCACATACGAAGAAGGCCATTGCCGCTGGGGTGTTGTTCGCATCCCATGCTCGGCAATGGCCTCCTCGTCAGATCCTGCGGTCGTACGTCGCGTACTGCGTGGGTACGCGGGCGACCGCTGTCGACCCTAGCGGGGTCTACCGTCGATCGCGGTACGGACTCAGATGCCGACCTTGATGCGCGAGAAGCGCTTCAGGGTGACACCGGCCTCGTCCAGAACCTTCTGGACCGACTTCTTGTTGTCGAGCGCGTACGGCTGACCGAGGAGGGTGGCCTCCTTGAAGAAGCCGTTGACGCGACCCTCGACGATCTTGGGCAGCGCGGCCTCGGGCTTGCCCTCGGCGCGGGTGGTCTCCTCGGCGACGCGGCGCTCGGACTCGACGACCTCGGCCGGAACGTCCTCACGGGAGAGGTACTTCGGCGCGAAGGCGGCGATGTGCTGCGCGATGCCCTTGGCCAGGTCGGCGTCGGCCTTGTCCAGCTCGACCAGAACACCGATCTGCGGGGGCAGGTCGGGCATGGTGCGGTGCATGTACGCGGTGACGAAGGTGCCCGAGAACTGCGCGAAGCGGTCCAGGACGATCTTCTCGCCGAGGTTGGCGTTGGCCTCGTCGACGTACGCCTGGACGGTCTTGCCGGCCTCGATCTCGGACGCGAGGAGCGCCTCGATGTCGGCGGGGGACGTCTTGGCGATGTGCGCGGCCAGCGAGTTCGCGACGGCCTGGAACTTCTCGCCCTTGGCGACGAAGTCCGTCTCGCACTTCAGCTCGACGATCACGCCGGAGGTGTTGTCGTCGGCGATGAGGGACACCACGGCGCCGTTCTCGGCGGAGCGGCCCTCGCGCTTGGCGACGCCCTTCTGGCCCTTGATGCGCAGGGCCTCGACGGCCTTGTCGACGCTGCCGTCGGCCTCGTCGAGCGCCTTCTTGCAGTCCATCATGCCGGCGCCCGTGAGCTCACGGAGCTTCTTGACGTCAGCGGCGGTGTAGTTCGCCATGATCCTGAAATTCTCTTTCGGAGGTCTGAAAGATCTACGGGTGAACGGCGGGGGCCAGCAGGCCCCCGCCGTCAACTACCGAACCTGTGAAGGTCAGGCCTGCTCGGCTTCCGCGGCGGCGGCGGGGGCGTCGGCCTGCTCGGCGTCGGCGGCCTTCTCCGTCTCGGCGGACTTCTGAACCTCGGCCTCAGCCTCGGCCTCAGCGGCCTTCGGCTCGTCGGCCTTGGGCTCGTCAGCCTTCTTCTCGCCCTCGAGCAGGTCGCGCTCCCACTCGGCGAGCGGCTCGCCGGCGGCCTTCTCGCCCGGCTTCTGGTCGCCCGTGGCGACGCCGGAACGGGCGATGAGGCCCTCGGCGACGGCGTCGGCGATCACGCGGGTGAGCAGGGTGACGGAGCGGATCGCGTCGTCGTTGCCCGGGATCTTGTAGTCGACCTCGTCGGGGTCACAGTTGGTGTCGAGGATGGCGACGACCGGGATGTTGAGCTTCCGGGCCTCGCCGACCGCGATGTGCTCCTTCTTGGTGTCCACGATCCAGACGGCGCTGGGCACCTTGGACATCTCGCGGATACCGCCGAGGGTCTTCTCCAGCTTGGCCTTCTCGCGGGAGAGGACGAGCAGCTCCTTCTTGGTGAGGCCGGACGCGGCCACATCCTCGAAGTCGATCTGCTCGAGCTCCTTCAGGCGCTGCAGGCGCTTGTAGACGGTCGAGAAGTTGGTGAGCATGCCGCCCAGCCAGCGCTGGTTCACGTAGGGCATGCCGACGCGGGTCGCCTGCTCGGCGATGGCCTCCTGCGCCTGCTTCTTCGTGCCGACGAACATGACCGTGCCGCCGTGGGCGACGGTCTCCTTGACGAACTCGTAGGCGCGGTCGATGTACGACAGCGACTGGAGCAGGTCGATGATGTAGATGCCGTTGCGCTCCGTGAAGATGAAGCGCTTCATCTTCGGGTTCCAACGACGGGTCTGGTGACCGAAGTGGACGCCGCTTTCCAGCAGCTCCCGCATCGTGACGACGGCCATGGCCGTACTCCTTGGTGTTCTCGGTTGTGCCGCGTCCGCCGGATGGCGGTCGCGCCTGACGCCCGCGATGCGCCGTGCCACAAAGGACCGAGAGGCGCTGGCACCTGGCTTTTCATGGCCTGGTGTCGGGGCGTGCGAAGTCGACCCGGTGACCCGGATCGCCACAAGAAGTGTACGGGACCCGCGAGGCAGCGGGTGACGCCGCTGTCCACAAGCGGCTGGTCATCCACAGATCCGCGCCATGATCCCTACGGACCGGCCAGGCGCGGGACGGTTCTGGCATGTCTCACATGCGAAGAAGACTGAGCCTTGCGCTGCTGACCGTGGCGCTGATCGCTGGGGTGGCGCTGCCCGCTGGCGCCGCCGGGTCCGCCGGGGAGCCGGTGCCGAAGGTGGGCGGCGCGTGGCCCGTGGGGGTGCGGCCTTCTGTCGTACGGGGCTGGGAGCCCCCGGCGACGGAGTACGGCCGGGGGCACCGGGGTGTGGACCTCGCGGCCGCGCCGGGCTCGGTGGTCCGGGCGGCCGCTGCGGGCAGGGTCTCCTTCGCGGGCCGGGTGGCGGGCCGCGGAGTGGTCGCGGTGGAGCTCACGGGCACGGGCGATCCACCCCTGCGCACGACGTACGAGCCGGTGCGGGCCACGGTCGAGAAGGGCGCCGAGGTGACGGCGGGCGAGGCGCTGGGGGTGCTGGAGCTGCCCAGGTCCCACTGCCCGAGCAGCTGTCTCCACTGGGGCCTGCTGAGGGGCGAGGCGTATCTGGACCCACTGTCGCTGTTGCCACCGTGGCTGCTGCGGCGCGGGGCGTCCCGCTTGCTGCCGGTGATCGACGTGCCGCGTCCGGGGTCAGTCGCGGCGTGGACGGGGTCGGTCGCGGCGTGGGCGGGGGTGGGCTTGGCGCGTCCAGGGCTGGGCCGGGCTCGTCCGGGGCTGGGCCTGGCACGTCCGGGGCTGGGCCTGGCACGTCCGGGGCTGGGCCTGGCACGTCCGGGGCTGGGCTTGGCGCGTCCGGGGTTGTTCCCTGCGCGTCCGGGGCTGGGCCTGGCGCGTCCCGGGTCGGGCCTGGCGCGTCCGGGGTTGTTCCCTGCGCGTCCGGGGCTGGGCCTGGCACGTCCGGGGCTGGGCTTGGCGCGTCCGGGGTTGTTCCCTGCGCGTCCGGGGTCGGGCCTGGCGCGTCCGGGGTTGGGCCTGGCGTGGACAGGCGTTGCGTTGCCGACCGCCGATATCCGGGGCCTCAGCCCCGCACACCCCTCAACGCCATGGCAACCGCCGCCTCCGTAATGGCGGCCGGCTCCTCGGCGACACCGAGCTCGATCCGCCGCACCGCGGCGTCCACGATGCCCTGCAGCAGCATCGCCGCCATCCGGGGCTGCTCGTGCCCCAGCGTCTCGAGCGCCTCGACGATGATGGCGATCAGGCCGCCGTGCGCAGCGCGGATCTTCTCCCTCGCCCCGGCGTCCAGCTCGCTGGCCGAGATGGCGACCACGGCTCGGTGCCGCCGGTCACCGACCAGGGCCAGCTGCCGCCGGACGTACGCCTCGACCTTGCCCTCGGCGGAGTCGGCGCCCTCCATCGCGGCGGAGACCTCGGCGGCCCAGACGGGGAAGTCGACCTCGCACAGCTCCTCCACGACCGCGGCACGCGACCGGAAGTACTCGTACACGGACGACCGTGCGAGCCCCGTGCGTTCAGCGAGGGCGGGGAAGGTCAACGCTTCCGTACCGCCCTCGGACAGCAGGGACCGCGCAGCGTCCAGCAGGGCGCCGCGCTGCATCGACCGGTGCTCGGCCACAGAGGCCGCTCGAATCCTTGGCACGCCCTCCACTCTACGGACGTGACCGCCAGGACGGGAGTCGATCCGCCCCGGAGAAACCCACACCCGGACCGCACGGCGCACGCCTGGGGCAGGGACGATTCAGCGCGCTCAGCGGCCGAAACTCGCCAGCTTCGCCCGCAGCTGGAGCACGGATTTCGTGTGGATCTGGCTCACGCGGCTCTCCGTCACCCCGAGCACGTTTCCGATCTCGGCGAGCGTCAGGCCTTCGTAGTAGTAGAGCGTGACGACGGTCTTCTCCCGCTCCGGGAGCGTGTTGATCGCGCGCGCGAGCAGCCGCCGCAGCTCGCGGTCCTCGGCGACCTCCACGGGGTTGTCGGCCGCGGTGTCCTCGAGCGTGTCCATCAGGCTCAGCCGGTTGCCGCCCTCGCCGCCGACGTGCAGCAGCTCCTCGAGGGCCACCACGTTCGCCAGCGACAACTGGCTGAAAATGCCGTGCAGTTCCTCGATGGCGATCCCCATCTCGTGGGCGACCTCGCCCTCCGACGGGGTCCGCCGCAACTGCGCCTCGAGCGTGGCGTACGCCCGCTCGACGTTGCGCGCCTTCTGCCGCACGGACCGGGGGATCCAGTCGAGCGCCCGGAGTTCGTCGATCATCGCGCCACGGATGCGGGTGATCGCGTACGTCTCGAACTTGATGGACCGCTCGATGTCGAACTTCTCGATCGCGTCGATGAGACCGAACACCCCGGACGACACGAAGTCCGCCTGCTCGACATTGGGCGGAAGCCCCACGCTGACCCGGCCCGCGACATACTTCACCAGCGGCGAGTAGTGCAGGATCAACTGCTCGCGCAGCCGCCCGTCCCCCGTGTCCTTGTACGACCGCCACAGCTCGTCCAGCGACGAGGGTGCGGGTGGCCGCTCCCGCTCGCCGCTACGGGCGGCGGGGGGAGCCGCCGCCCGATCGGACCCTGAGGTGTGCTGGGGCATTTGTTGCCTTGAGCCGTTCTGCCGTGAACTGGTGAGGTCGCGCGAGCCGTGCGAGCCGATGGATTCGCCCGCGCCCGCGAGGTGATGAGTTTGCGTGAAGTGAATGAGGTTGTCCGTCTGCTTGCCCGTGATTGCCTGTGGCTGCCTGTCCGCGTCGGAATCCTTGTGAGCGTAGCGTGACTGCAGTGTCGCAGTGTGCGAACAGTAGGGGATCTCGCGTACGCAGATACGTTCCGCTGGGCGTCCCGCCGGGTAACCCTCATCGCGGTGCGTGACGACCGCGCAGCGTCAACTGCGGGCATTCCCAAGGCCATCGGGGGTTCATCCAGACGGCCGAACACGCTCGGTCACGAACCGTCTCCCTTCGGCAAGACCGACACAATCGCCTGGCGTGTCAACTGCCAGCCGTCGCCGTGTCGTTCGACGAACCCCAGTGAGCGCAACTCGTACAACCGACCGATCGCTTCGTCCGCCCCCGTGCCCGCGCCGAGTGCGATCTCCCGAGCCGACACACTCCCCCGGCCGGGCAGGGCGGCCAGGACACGCGCGGCATCCGGGGCGAGCAGATCGCGTGGCACGACGGGGCCACGCCGCTCCGGTGCCAGCTCGCCCATGTCGCCCACCAGCTCGACGATTTCCGCCGCGTCGGTCACCAGGACTCCATCACGACGCAGGAGTTCGTGCACCCCTGCCGACAGGCCGCTCGTCGCGGGACCCGGTACCCCCATCGTGAACCGTCCGAGCTCCTGCGCACTGCGCGCCGTGGCGAGCGCACCGCTGCGGTACGCGGCCTCGACGACGACGCTCCCCCGGGTGAGGGCGGCGATCACGCGGTTCCGGAGGATGAATCTGCTCGGCGTGGGATGGTCCCCGGGCGGCAACTCCCCCACCAGCAGACCCTGTTCCGCGATCCTCCTGAGCAACTCGGCGTGACCTCGCGGATAGGCCCGGTCGACCCCGCAGGCAAGGACCGCGACCGTGGCCCCACCGGCTCCCAGCGCTCCCCTGTGCGCGGCCCCGTCCACCCCATAGGCGCCGCCCGACACGACCACCCAGCCCCGCTCGGCCAGCCCCGCGCCCAGACCGGCCGCCATGTGCGCCCCGTACTCCGTGCAGGCCCGCGCGCCCACCACGGCCACCGACCGCAGGGCCCATATCCGCAGGCTGGGCTGCCCCCGCACCCACAGCCCCACCGGCCGCGCGTCCCCGAGGTCGTCCAACTGGACAGGCCACTCCGCCTCCCCCGGGCACACGAACCGCACCCCGGCGTCCCGCGCCACCGCCAGATCCCGCTCGGGCCGCGCCTTCCCGGCCCGCGCCCGCAGCCCTTCCCACCGGACCGGTGTCACCCCGTCAAGCAGCTCCTCCCCCTCGACCAGCCGCCGCACCACTTCGACGGCCCCGCTCTCGCGCAACCACCGCCCGCCCACCTCGTCCCCCGGTTCGAGGATCCGCGTCAGGGCGACCCTGGCCAGCCGCTCTTCCTCCGGGGCTGAGCCCGGGGCCGGGGTCATGTCAGCGCCCCGATCGCCATCGGAACACCCCGCGCCACCCCCGTACGCAACTGCAGCGCCAGGGCGACGTCCTGCGTGGCAGGCCGGTCACGTCCTGCGAGGTCCGCGACGGTCCAGGCGACCCGCAGGACACGGTCGAGCCCCCGGGCGGTCAGGAAGCCGCGCTCCAGGTCGAGTTCGGCGGCGTCCAGGGCGCCCGGCTCGGCGGGCCACCGCGTGCGCAGGGCGTGTCCCGGCACTTCGCTGTTCGTCCGCCAGCCGGTGCCGGCCAGCCTGGCCGCCGCCCGCTCCCGGGCGGCGCGCACCCGGTCGGCGACCGTCTGCGTGGAGTCACCCGGAGTGCCGTACCCGGCCAACTCGGATCGCGTGACGGGCTCCACCTCGACCTTGAGGTCGACCCTGTCGAGCAGCGGGCCCGAGAGCCGTGCCTGGTAGCGGCGGATGACGGACGCCGGGCATTCGCAGCCGTCGCCCAGCAAGGTGTGCCGACCACACGGACAGGGGTTGGCCGCGAGCACCATCAGGAACTTCGCGGGCAGCCGCACCACTCCCGCGCTGCGAGCGATCACCACATGGCCCGCTTCCAGGGGCTGACGCAAGGAGTCCAGGGTCTGGCTGCTGAACTCCGGCGCCTCGTCGAGAAAGAGCACCCCCCGGTGAGCCAACGACACCGCCCCCGGCCGCGCGATTCCCTTGCCACCGCCCACCAGCGACTGCATCGTCGCGGAGTGGTGCGGCGCGCAGTACGGCGCGGTGTCCACCAAGGGCTTGCCCGGTGGCAGCATCCCCGCCACGGAGTGGACGGCTGTCACCTCCAGGGACTCCTCCCTGGTCAGCCGGGGCAGGATCGCCGGCAGCCGCTCCGCGAGCATCGTCTTTCCCGCGCCCGGCGGGCCCTGCAGAAAGAGGTGATGCCCGCCCGTCGCCGCCACCTCCACGGCGGTCCGGGCCGAGGCCTGGCCGATGACGTCGGCGAGGTCCAGGGCAAGGGCGTCGTCCAGGCCGCCGCTGAGCCCCGTGCCCACACCGGTCCCGGGCACACAGAGCCCCGCGAGCATCGGATCGGGCCGCCCCGGTTCGTCCGGCTCCTCCTCCGGCACCGGCTCATCGGTCAGCACGGCGATCAGCTGCCGCAGGCTGCGCACCCCGAGCACCGAGACCCCGGGCACCAGAGCCGCCTCGGCCGCCGTGCACTCCGGGACGACGACCTGCTCATATCCCGCGTCCGCCGCCGCGAGGACCGCGGGCAGCACTCCCCTGACCGGTCGCACCCGCCCGTCGAGCCCCAGCTCGCCGATCATCACGATGTCGGTGAGAGTCCGCGGATCGATCCGCTCCGCCGCGCCGAGCACCGCGCAGGCGATCGCGAGATCGAAGCCGCTGCCGCCCTTGGGCACCGACGCCGGGCTGAGGCCCACCGTGAGCTTCTTCTGGGGCCACTCCCCGCCGGAGTTGACCACCGCGGCCCTGACCCGGTCCTTGCTCTCCGTCAGGCTCTTGTCCGGGAGCCCGACCAGCGTGAACGCCGCGACGCCCGGCTCCAGGTCGGCCTGCACCTCGACGACCACGCCCTCGACGCCCACCAGCGCCACGGAGCACGTACGCGCGAATCCCATCAGGCCACCCCCCGCGCGTGCTCCACGACAGGGGCGCCGCGGCGTGGGATCAGCACGCCGACGAGGTCGATCCGCACCCCGCCCGGCGGTGGGCCTCCGCGCTCCTCGATCCAGCGCTCGGCCAGGCGCCGCAGCCGCTCCGCCTTGGCCCGGCCCACGGCCGCCATCGGATGCTGATAGATCCCCGGGCCGGCCAGGCCTGCTCTGCGCGTCTTGACCTCACAGACGACCAGCGCTTCGCCGTCCATCGCCACGATGTCGATCTCGCCGGTTCTGCCTCCGCGCCAGTTGCGCTCCAGAACCGTCATTCCGGCTTCACCGAGCCGCCGCGCGGCCAGATCTTCGCCGTACCGCCCCAGTGCCCCACGTGCGTTCATGTCGGAACCACCTCCGACACCCACACTGGGGCTCAGCCCCGAGCGTTGTGGATCTTGGTGGACGACTCACGCGTTGTGAAAAACTCGCTCACCCGTGCCGGTGAACCCGCGTCGGCAAACCCGTGCCGTCGAACCCGTGACGGTGAACCCGTGACGGTGAACTCAGCCTCCCGGCAGCTCGAGATCGCTCTTGTTGAGCTCCTCGATATTCACGTCCTTGAACGTGAGGACGCGCACCTGCTTCACGAACCGTGCGGGCCTGTACATGTCCCACACCCAGGCGTCCGCCATCGACACCTCGAAGAAAACCTCACCCTGGACGGAGTGCACCTGCATCTCGTAGTCGTTGGTGAGATAGAAGCGCCGTTCGGTCTCGATCACATATTTGAACAGACCGACGACATCGCGGTACTCCCGGTAGAGCTTCAGCTCCATCTCGGTCTCGTACTTCTCGAGGTCCTCGGCGCTCATGGCATGTTCCCCTTCAGCCGTGCGTCCCCCTATTGTGCGTCAGCCCCTGGAGCCTCTACACGATTTCCGTGTCGAGGGTCTCGGGCCGGCTCGGAGGACCCTCGTCGAGCAGCTTGCGAAGCAGCTCGGCGAGCCTGGTCGGATACACCGTCTCATGTGCCTCGGTCAGTTCCTGGCACGTCCACCAACGCGCTCCCGCGACACTCCGTCGTTCGAGCTCCGTCAGCCCTGTGGCCTGCGTGTACGTCTGTGACGTACGCGCCAGGAAGTACCGCTCGTCCTGGTCCCAGCGCCGTCCGGCGAAGGGGAAGGAGCAGATCCGCTGCCACAGGGCGGGGCCGAGCTCGACCTCGATGATGCCCGTCTCTTCCATCAGTTCACGCAGTGCGGCCTGTTCATGCGTCTCGTCGCCCTCCAGACCACCGCCCGGCGTGAACCACCAGTCGTCCGCCGCGTCCTCCGGCTCATGGCCGTGCAGCAGCAGGATCCGGTCCTGCGGGTCGAGCAGCACCACCCGCGCGACCCTGCGCAGCGCCTCCGGCTCCGGCCCCGGCCCCTGCCCCTGCTGGGGCTGGGGATGGGGATGGGGATGGGGCTCAGCCGGCATGAGCCGTCGCCCCCGAGCGGTCGCGGCTCTGCGGACGCTCACGCCCGCGCCGCATCCGCTTGGCCACCGGACCGTACGCGGCGCCGCCCAGGACGAGGACGGCACCGGCCACCACCGCCCACACCATGAGCCGCACGGGCCCGGGGTCGGAGATGCCGCCCGGCATGTCCGCGAAGCCCTCGGGGCGCTCCAGCGTCCCGAACTTGTCCATCGGCCAGGCCACCGCGTCGACCCGCCCCTCCACCGCGCCGCGCGGCACGGACCCGTGGTTGGAGTCGCCGAGGTGCACGCTGGAGTCCAGGGAGCCACTGCGCTCGTCACCGAGCAGGAAGAGGTTGCCCTCGGGGACCGTGGTGGCCGGGATTCCGGTGGCAGCGGCGCCCTTGCCCTCCTGGAGATACGGTTCTGCGACGGGCTTGCCGTTGACCATCAGCTTGCCGTCCGTGCAGCAGGAGATCCGGTCGCCGCCGACACCGACCACGCGCTTGACCATCGGCAGGTCGCCCCAGCTCGCCTGCTTGAAGACGACGACGTCGCCCCGGCGCACGTCGCTGCCGTCCATCCGCTCCGCGAGGACCCGGTCGCCCGCACCGATCGTCGGCGTCATCGACCCGGTGGGAACGGTGTACGGCTGGTACACGACGGCGCCCCATACGAAGCCACCCAGGAAGAGCACACAGCCAAGGGCCACGGCCAGCCCCGACAGCATGCTGCCGAGCCGTCCGTGGCCCTCGTCCGTACGTTGTGTCCTGCTCATCCCAGTGCTCCCCCATATCGGAGACGACCCCGCGCCCCTACGAACAGGAGCACGGAAGATCAGCGATCTGGGACGGCACCCTACCCGGCGGTACCTCCACCAGAAACCCTCGCGGCCTGGGCAGCGGCCACCGTGAGCCGACGCCTGCGCCAGAGCACGACCGGCACCGCGCCCGCGAGCCCGAGGGCCGCCGGGGCCGCGCTCATCGCGGCGTTGATGCCCTGCTGATCGAAGGTGTCCGGCTTGGGCAGCGTCGCCCAGCGGGTGGGCGGCCAGGCGATCACGATGGCGCGGCCCACGACGTTGTCCACGGGGACGGCGCCGCCGCCGGCCTGGTTCTGGTGGTAGCGGGAGTCCAGCGAGTTCTGCCGGTGGTCACCCATGACCCAGATTTTGCCCGCGGGGACGGTGATCTTGAACTGGCCGCCCTGGTCGTCGACGCTGCACGGGGTGTTGCCCTCGAAGACGTACGGCTCGTTCAGCGCCTTGCCGTTGACCTTCACCGGTCCTGTGCCCTTGCACTCGACCGTGTCGCCGCCGACCGCGATGACCCGCTTGATCAGGTCCTTCTCGTCGGCGGACGGCATCAGGCCGACCCAGCCGAGGACCCGCTGAATCGCGTTCGGGTCGGGTGTGGGCTCACCGTCCAGCCAGTGGCCGGGGTCCCTGAAGACGACGACCTCGCCTCGCTCGGGCTCCGAGCCGAACCACGGGGTGAGCTTGTCGACCAGGACGCGGTCGCCCTTCTGGAGCGTGTTCTGCATCGAGTCCGAGGGAATCGAGAACGCCTGCACCAGGAAAGTCTTGATCACCAGCGCCAGGATCAGCGCGATGCCGATGAGGAGCGGCAGCTCCTTCCAGAAGGAGCGGGGCTTCTTCGCCCCCTTGGCCGGCTTCCCGTCGAGATCACTGGGTGCGGGCCTGGTGCCTGCGGCGTCACTCCCGGGGTTCACCCCGTCCACCGCGGCCTCGGGCTCGTCTGATCGCCCTGGCTGCTCCTCGGGCCCACCGTGTCCGGACCGTGCGCCGACCGCCACATCCCCCACATCCACTCCTCAGTCCGTGCCGCTGCCCGCTCCTGATGCGATGCAGGCCCACCACTCCCATAACGAGCGGGAGTTCCGCAGGGGTCGGGAGTCCGGTCAATCCGTATCGATCGCCGTGTGCCACCCTATGCGACGGCCCGAGGGCCGTGTCCGACCCCGCACGCGCGTCGGGCACCGACGCGTACGTCTCGGGCTCCTCCAGCTTGCGCCAGTGGTCGAAGGGCCAGGCGATGACAAGTGCGCGCCCCACCACGCTCTCCTCGGAGACGGTGCCGCTGAACTTCTCGGTGCGGTGGAAGCGGGAGTCTGCCGAGTCGGAGCGGTGGTCGCCCATGACGAAGAGGCGCCCTTCGGGGACCTTCACCTCGAAGTCGAACGACGAAGGCTCATCACCTGGGTTGATGTACGGCTCGGTGAGGGGGACTCCGTTGACCGTGAGTTTCTTGTTCTTGTCACAGCACTTCACGGTGTCGCCGCCGACGCCGACCACGCGCTTGATCAGGTCGCGTTCGTTGTCGGAGGGCAGCAGTCCGATGAAGGAGAGGCCTTCCTTGACCTGCTTGACGACTACGGGGTCGTCCTTCTTCTTGGTCTGTTCATCCTCGAGCCAGTTGCCGGGGTCCTCGAAGACGACGACGTCGCCGCGCTCGGGCTTGGAGCCGAACCACGGGGTGAGTTTGTCGACGAGGACGCGGTCGCCGATCTTGATCGTCTGCTCCATCGAGCCCGACGGGATCACGAAGGCCTGCACCAGGAAGGTCTTCAGGACCAGGGCTATAAGCAACGCGACGCCTATGAGGAGGGGTATCTCCTTGATCGCCGAGCGCCGCCTGCGCCGCTTGACCTTCCGCGCGAGCTTGCGCCGCTCGGCCCTTCCGGGCAGTACGGGCCCTGTGGTGGGCCGGGAGCCTGTGGGCAGCCGGGTGTCGGCTCGGTGACTGGCGGCGCGTGTCCGTCCGCGGTTACCCATGCGCGCCGCCTGGTGCCGGCACGCGCGCGTAGCTGTCGGGGCGCTCCAGGGAGGTCCAGTGCCCGATGGGCCAGGCGATCCAGTCGGCCCTGCCGATCACGGAGTCCACGGGGATCATGCCGCCGCCGGGCTGGCCCAGGTGATCGCGGGAGTCACGGGAGTCGCTGCGGTGGTCGCCGAGGAGGAACAGGCTGTCTTCGGGGACGACGACATCGAAGCGCACCTTGGAGGGCGCGTCCCCCGGGTACAGGTACGGCTCGTCGACGGGCTCGCCGTTCACCTTGATCCTCCCCCGCTTGTCGCAGCAGACCACGCGGTCTCCCCCCACCCCTGCGACCCGCTTGATGTAGTCGGCATCTCCGAAGTAGCCGCTGCCGTCGAAGACGACCGCGTCACCTCGCTGCGGCTCGGAACCGAAACGGTACGCCAACTTGTTGACGAGTACGCGGTCTCCGACCCGGAACGCGGGCTCCATGGAGCCGCTGGGGATCTGGAACGGCTGCATCACGAAGGTGCTGACAAGCAGCAGGGACGCCATGCAGATCAGCACTGTCAGGGTGGCTCTGCCGCCGGGCACCCAGGACACGAAGGACACAAAAGCGGAGCGCGACCGGTCCTCCGCCCCCTCGGACTCTCCGTCGCGCTCGGCGCTCGGGGAATCGGTGGGTGGGGAGGAGCGGTCGCGCTCCGTGTGCTGTGCTTCGGTGTCCATCGGGGCCAGATGGTATCCGGCTCCGCTGTGGACCCGTGCGCGAGCTCAGTTGTCGCGCTTCTCCTTGATCTTCGCGGCCTTGCCGCGCAGCTCACGGAGGTAGTACAGCTTCGCGCGACGCACGGCGCCGCGGGAGACGAGCTCGATCTTCTCGACGATCGGCGTGTGCACCGGGAAGGTGCGCTCGACGCCGACGGAGAAGGAGACCTTGCGGACCGTGAAGGTCTCGCGCACGCCGGCACCCTGGCGGCGGATGACTACGCCCTTGAACTGCTGCACACGGGAGCGGTTGCCCTCGATGACGCGCACGTGGACGTTGACGGTGTCACCCGGGCGGAAGGCCGGGATGTCGGTGCGCAGCGAAGCGCTGTCGACGGAGTCGAGCAGGTTAGCCATGATCGTCTGCTTTCTTCACTGATGCCACAGGTCATCAGCGGGAAGGTCGTGATGAAGGATTCGATAGCTGTTCGCGTCGGGCGGGCGTCTTTCCCCCTGTGGCAGGGGCGCACGCTGGACGTACAGCAGCGGCCTATTGTTCCACGGCCTCGGGGTCTCGCCCAAATCGGCCGTCGGGACCCGGACGCCACCCCAGGATCGAGAGCATCTCGCGGTCCTTCTTGTCGAAGGCGGCGGGGTCGCAACGCTCGATCAGATCGGGCCTGTTGCGGACCGTGCGCCGCAGCGCCTCGTCCCTGCGCCAGCGCGCGATCTTGCCGTGGTGGCCGCTGATCAGCACGTCCGGGATGCCGTGGCCGCGCCACTGGGGAGGCTTGGTGTAGACGGGGCCTTCGAGGAGGTTCGCCATGGCGCCCGGCGCGAAGGAGTCGTCGCGGTGGGACTCGGCGTTGCCGAGGACGCCGGGCAGGAGCCTGGCCACGGCCTCGGTGACGACCAGGACGGCCGCCTCGCCGCCCGCGAGGACGTAGTCGCCGATCGACACTTCGTAGACCGGCATCCGGGTCGCGTACTCGTCCATGACGCGGCGGTCGATGCCTTCGTAGCGCGCGGGCGTGAAGACCAGCCAGGGCCGCTCGGAGAGCTCGACGGCGAGCTCCTGGGTGAAGGGCCGCCCGCTGGGCGTGGGGACGACGAGGACGGGCCCGTGGGCCCCGCCCTCGTACCCCTCGGCGAGCACGTCGTCGAGCGCCGCGCCCCAGGGCTCGGTCTTCATGACCATGCCGGGGCCGCCGCCGTAGGGGGTGTCGTCGACCGTGTTGTGCCGGTCGTACGTCCACTCCCTGAGGTCGTGCACGTTCACGTCGAGCTGGCCACGCGCGCGTGCCTTGCCGACGAGGGAGACGTTCAGGGGTTCCAGGTACTCGGGGAAGATCGTGACGACGTCGAGCCGCATCAGGCGTCGTCCTTCGCGGGACCCTCGTCGTCCCGCGCCGATGCGATCTCCGCGCGGTCGTCGATCAGGCCGGGCGGCGGGTCGATGATCGCCCGCTGCTCCTCCAGGTCGATCTCGGTGACGATCGCCTCCACGAAGGGGATCATCACCTCGCTGCCGTCGGGCCGCTCCACGATGAACAGGTCCTGCGAGGGCAGGTGCGAGATCTCGGTGATCCGGCCGACCTCGATGCCGTCCTTGGTGACGATGTCGAGGTCCATCAGCTGGTGGTCGTAGTACTCGTCCTCGTCCTCCGGGAGCTCTTCCGGATCGACCTCCGCGATCAGGAGCGTATTGCGGAGCGCCTCGGCGCCCGTGCGGTCGCGTACGCCCTCGAAGCGCAGCAGGAGGCGGCCACTGTGCACCCGGCCGGTCTCGATGGTCAGCGGCCCCGTGGAGGCGGGGTCGGTGGCGAGGACGGCGCCGGGCCCGAGCCGCAGCTCCGGCTCGTCGGTGCGCACCTCGACGGTGACCTCACCCTTGATGCCATGGGCGCGGCCGATCCGCGCGACTACCAGCTGCACTGCTCTCTCTCCTGTCGTGTGCCTACGGAAGGGGCCCGTAAGCGCCTACAGACGACTACGGGCCGGGGAAGGCCCAGAAGCCCTCCCCGGCCCGTGCCGGTGCTACCTGTGGTTCAGTGAACCTGGTCCACGTCGACGAGGTCGACGCGGACACCGCGGCCGCCGATGGCGCCCACGACGGTCCGCAGAGCGCGCGCGGTCCGGCCGTTGCGGCCGATCACCTTGCCGAGGTCATCCGGGTGAACCCGGACCTCGAGCACACGCCCCCTGCGCAGGTTGCGCGAGGCGACCTGCACGTCGTCGGGGTTGTCGACGATGCCCTTCACGAGGTGCTCGAGAGCCTCCTCGAGCATGCTCAGGCCTCGGTCGACTCGGTGGGCGCGGCCTCGGCCGCGTCCGCCTTCTTGTCAGCCTTCTTGGCCTTCTGGGTGATGGCCTCACCCTTCGCCTCGTCGCCCTCGAGGCCCTTGGTGAAGGCCTCGAACGCGGCGCGCTTGTCCTTGGGCTCGGCGACGAGCAGCGGCGCCGGGGCCGGAAGGCCCTTGTGCGCCTGCCAGTCACCGGTGAGCTTCAGGATCGCCATGACCGGCTCGGTCGGCTGAGCGCCGACGGAGAGCCAGTAACGCGCGCGCTCCGAGTCGACCTCGATGCGCGAGGGGTTCTGCACCGGGTGGTACAGACCGATCTCCTCGATGGCCCGACCATCACGGCGGGTACGGGAGTCGGCGACGACGATGCGGTAGTGAGGCGAACGGATCTTGCCCAGACGCTTCAGCTTGATCTTGACTGCCACTGGAGTGGTGTCTCCTGGTCTTGACGTGGTTGGGCACAACGAGATGCCACGTGGGGTTGCGGTACTCGGGGTGCCCGATGGACGCGTCAGCCGGAGGCGAGAGGGTTCCTATGCGGCTGTCGAGTACAGCTAGCCATTGTGCCACACGTCGCCGGGGCGTCCGACATCAGTCCGGACGCCCCGGGCGACGCAGCTCCAGCTCAGCCCGTCAGCGGGCGACGGCGCCGACCACTTCCGGGATACGGAAGGGCTTGCCGCAGCCGCCGCAGACGATGGGCGCCTGGGCGAGCACCGAAGGCACCACGCGGACGTTGCGCCCGCAGTCGCAGACCGCCTTGACTCGGACACCGCCCCCGGAGGAGCCGTGCCGGGCGGCCGGACCCCGGAAGCTGCGTGCCGTGTCGGCGGCGGTCGCCGCGGTGTGCGCCTTGAGGGCACGCTGGAGCCGCTCGATCGTCGGGCGATAGCGCTTGCGCGCCTCGGGGTTGAGCGTGACCAGCGAGAAGCCGCTGCTGGGGTGCGGCTCCTCGGGGTGGTCGAGGCCCAGCTCCTCGGCGATCGCGAGGAATCTGCGGTTGTGATAGCGGCCCGCGCGTGAGGTGTCGCGTACGCCGCGTGACGCGGCGATGCCATGGACTGCCTCATGGAGCAGTCGCTCGAAGGAGAGTTCGGCGCCGCAGGCGGACGACGACTCTCCGATCAGGGATTCGGGCGCGGCTAGATCGGGCAGCTCGGGGTGGTGCCGCTGAATATCGGCCCACGCCTGTGCCAGCTCTGCGGCGAGAACAGGTGGTGTCGTGCTCACGTCGTGAACAACGAGCCGGGATGCCCAGGGGTTCCATTCCGGGGCATCCCAAATAATTTGCACGTACCCGTCAGTTGCCGTTGATGTGCCATTGATGCGTCCGGACGAGGGCGGGTGCGCTGATCTGCCCAGAAGCCTCGCAGCTCATGGCAAGCCGGTACGTAGTGGCGCGTACGCCCCGGCGCGTAGAACAACCACTCACACCGGGGCTTGTGTTGCCTGAGCAGGCGTACGGGCCGGGAACGAGCGCGCTGGTACCGGAGGCGCCCTCGTCAGTATGCGCGGGCGACCACAGCGACGTTACCCGGGGTCGCATCGGCGTCAGGCACCGCCCCGTCCGCCGTGACCAGACACCGTACGGACACGGAGTGCTCCGCGAGCTTCGCCTCGCCCTCCGGGCCGAGCGTGGCCCAGGGGATGCGCGCCCAGCCGCCGGCGGCCGCGGCCTCCACGGCCTGGTCGACGGTGGTGACGTCCGAGGTGCGGGACTCCCGGCGCTCACGGGCCTGGTCGAGGAGCAGCTTCTGGTCCTCTTCGAGGACGGTGGGCAGCAGCGCGGCCAGGGAGTCGATCGCGACCGGCTCCTTGCCTCCCCTGATGCGGCGGGCCAGCATCGCGGTGCCGTTCTCGAGGTCGCGAGGCCCGACCTCGACGCGGAACGGCACTCCCTTGAGCTCCCAGTCGACGGCGCGGCGCCCGAAGGGGGTGTCCGTGCGGTCGTCGACCTTGACGCGCACGCCCGCGGCCTTGAGGCGGTCGCCGATCTCGCGGACCTTGGCGAGCACCGCGTCGTCGCCCTTGATGGCGAGGACGACGGCCTGGATCGGTGCGAGGCGCGGCGGGACCCGCAGGCCGCTGTCGTCGCCGTGCATCATCACCAGGGCGCCGATCATCCGTGTCGTACTGCCCCAGGACGTCTGCCAGACGAGCTCCTGCTTGCCTTCCTTGGAGAGGTACTGGGTGTGGAAGGCCCTGGCGAAGTTCTGCCCGAGTTCGTGGCTCGTGCCGAGCTGGAGGGCCTTTCCGTCGCCCATCATGCCTTCGAGCGTGAGGGTGTTGATGGCGCCCGCGAAGCGCTCCCGCGCGGTCTTGCGGCCCAGGACGAAGTCCATCGCGAGGACGTCCCGCATGAAGGCCCCGTAGACGTCCTGGTGGATGCGGGACGCGAAGTCGCGTGCTTCCTCGTACGTCGCGTGGGCCGTGTGGCCCTCCTGCCAGAGGAACTCCGACGTCCGCAGGAAGAGGCGGGGCCGCAGCTCCCAACGGACCACGTTCGCCCACTGGTTGATCAGGAGCGGCAGGTCGCGGTAGCTCTGCACCCACTTGGAGAAGTACTCGTTGATGATCGTCTCGGAGGTGGGGCGGATGACGGCCGGCTCCTCGAGATCCTTGCCCCCGCCGTGCGTGACGACGGCCAGTTCGGGGGCGAAGCCTTCGACGTGCTCGGCCTCCCTGGTCAGGTACGACTGGGGGATGAGGAGCGGGAAGTACGCGTTCTGGGTGCCCGTCTCCTTGATGCGGGCGTCCATGTCCTGCTGCATGCGTTCCCACAGGCCGTAGCCGTACGGTCGGATCACCATGGTGCCGCGCACCGGGCCGTTGTCGGCCAGTTCTGCCTTGCTGATCAGGTCCTGGTACCAGCGCGGAAAGTCTTCCGCCCGGGGCGTGAGAACGGGTGCCTTAGCCATGGCGCGCATGGTACGGCGGGCCTCCGGAGAGCGGGAATTGAATTCCTCCGGGGCTCCTGCGGGGGGCGCACGACGGTGGCACGCAAGCATTGCCCCACAACCTCTGGACGCCGCGACGGATGCGGAGTTCTCTGGCATACGGGGGGAGTGCGAGCGCACTGCACGGGGGCGGACGAACCGTTTGAATACGACACTCCAGCAACTCTCGGCGGATTGGGGCGCTTTCGATGACACCTACACTCGCGCAGCCGCACCTCCCCCGCGCGGGCACGACCCCCCGCGGCGTGGACCGGTGCGCACGCGCGCGTGACTGGGCGGAGATCCAGGAACGGATGCTGGTTCCGCTCTATGAAGCGGTGTACGAACGACTCGACGTGGACGGCGGAACACGGCTTCTCGGGCTCGGCTGCGGTTCCGGACTCGCCCTCCTGATGGCGGCGTCCCGGGGCGCGTCGGTCACCGGCGTCGACCCCTCGGCACCCGAACGGCTCGCCCTGGCGCGCGATCGCCTGCTGCCCGACACGAGTTCGGACGCACGGCCGCACGGCGGCACCCGGCTCGTCGAGGGAGGCCCCGCCGACGTCTCGGGGCCGGACGCGCCCGCCTTCAACATGGTGACCGCGTTCCAGCCGATCGGCTGTGTGGCGGGCGACTCCGAAGGCCTCTCCGGCCTCCTGGAGGCCACCGTCCCGCTGACCGGGCGCGGCACCCCTGTGGTCCTCGTCGGATGGGGTCCGCCGGAGCGCTGCACGACCTCTTCTGTACTGAAGGTGGCGACCAAGCTCGCCGACCCGCTCCGTAGTACGGGAAGTTGGCGCCCCGCGCTCCGTGACGACCTGGAGGAGGTCGCCCAGCGGGCGGGCCTCAAGCCGGACGGCTCGGGTCGCGTCGCGTGCCCCTTCGGGTACGCGGACACGGACAGCGCGGTCCGCGGTCTGCTCTCGACGGGCCTGTTCGACGCGGCGGTGGGCGCGACGGATCAGGTCCAGGTCGACAAGGAGCTGACGGAGGCCCTGCACCCGCACAAGCGGCGGGACGGGACCGTGTGGATGCCGAATGTGTTCCGGTACTTGATCGCGCGTACGCCGTAGCCCCGGCTAGCTTCGCCCCAGGGCTGTCCGCAGCCGGTCGAGGAGCGCCCTTGCCGCCGGGCTCGCGGGCCCGTCCGTGCGCCAGGCCAGGGCGATCCTGCCCCGGGGCCGCGGATCGGTGATCTCCAGGGTCCGCAGCCCGTACGCGGCCGCCGTACGCGGTTCGAGCGCCGGCAGGACGGCCACGCCCAGACCGCGGACGACGAGTTGCACGAGGACCTGCGGAGCGGCCGCCTCGAAAGCGACGCGGGGACGGATGCCCGCCTGCGCGCAGGCACGGTCGAGCACCCCGCGTACGCCGGTACCGCGCGGCAGGGTGATCAGCGGGCGGTCGCGGAGCCCGGCCAGCGGAATCGTCGTACGCCCCTGGGGCGCGAGCAGGGAGTCGCCCGGGAGCACGACGGCCACCAGGGGTTCGTCGATCACCGTCCGCAAGGAGATGCCCGGCGGGGGCTCCTCGTCCGTCAGGCCGAGGAGGGCGATGTCGAGTGCGCCGCCGCGCACCGCGGCCAGCATCCGGTCCGAACTGTCCTCGGTGAGGGCGATCTCGACTCCGGGGTGGTCGTCGTGGAAGTCGGCGAGTACGGAGACCACATCGACCTCGTGGGTGGCCGCGCCGGACACCAGGCCGAGCGCGATCTGGCCGCGGAGCAGCCCGGTGAATTCGTCCGCGGTGTGCCGCACGCCCTCGACGGCGGCGAGCGCGGCCCGCGCGAACGGCAGGACGGCCTCGCCCACCTCCGTAAGCGTCACCGAACGCCCCGAGCGGTCGAGCAGTTGCTGTCCGAGCTCCTTCTCCAACTGCCGGACCTGGGCGCTCACACCCGGCTGGGCCAGGTGCAGTCGGGCGGCGGCGCGGGTGAAGTTGGCCTCCTCCGCGACGGCGACGAAGTACTGGAGCTGACGGAGTTCCATAACCGGGCATGCTAGCCGCGAGAAGATCAAGCTCTTGGACTTATGGCGGGGCGCTCGACACCCTGGAGAAGTGGACATCAGAACCGCTGTCGCCGCCGAACGCCATGACCTCGCCGCCCTGCTCGACGATCTGTCGCCCGCGCAGTGGGAGGTGCCAACTCTGTGTGCGGGGTGGCGGGTCAGGGAAGTGGCGGCCCATATGTCGCTGGGCTTCCGGTACTCGCTCCCGAAGACGCTGGCCGAACTCGTCAAGGCGCGCGGAAGCCTCCACCGGATGACCGACCGGTGCGCCCGCAAGGACGCCGCCGCCTACTCCACGGGGCAGCTCGCCACGTTCCTCAGGGACAACGCCGACCACCCCTGGCAGCCGCCCATGGCCGGGATCGAGGGAGCCCTGGGCCACGACGTGGTGCACGGCCTGGACATCTCGGTGGCCCTGGGACTCGAACGCAGGGTCCCTCTGGACCGTGTCGGCATCCTTCTTAAGAAGGTCACGCCCAAGAGCACCAAGTTCTTCGGGGCGGACGTCGCCGGCGTCGAACTGCGCGCCGACGACGTCGACTGGAGTTACGGCACGGGCACCCCGCTGACCGGCGCCGCACAGGACCTCCTCCTCGTCCTGTACGGCAGGAAGCTCCCCCCGGGCCGCCTCCGAGGGGAGCCGCGGGGCCGCTTCGTCACCGAACCCGCCTAGTCGACGTCCTTGGTGAGCCGTGTGATGCCGACGACCCGGTACGCCGCCTCCTCCTCCAGGGTCTCGTTCTCCAGGAGTGCGGCAGCCAGGGCGTCCAACTGCTCCCGATGGTCCCTCAGTAGCCGGCACGCGCTCTCGTAGCACTCGTCGACGATCCGGCGCATCTCGTGGTCGATCACGTCGAGGGTGCCGGGGGCGGCCGAGAGCCCGTAGGCCTGTTGGGCGTCGTTCGGCAGTGCGGAGAGCCGGCCCACGCGCTCGCTCATGCCCCAGCGGCCGACCATGCCGCGGGCGATGTTGGTGACCTGTTCCAGGTCGCTCTCCGCGCCCGTGGTGATGACTTCGAAGACGACGTGTTCGGCCGCCATGCCACCGAGGGCGCCGACGATCCGGCCGCGCAGATACTCCTCCGTGTACGCGTACTTGTCGGCGTCCGGCGTCGAAAGCGTGACGCCGAGCGCGCGCCCCCGGGGAACGATGGTGATCTTCCGGACCGGGTCGGCGCCGGGCTGCAACATGCCGAGCAGGGCGTGTCCGCTCTCGTGGTACGCCGTGCGCCGCCGCTCCTCGTCGGGCATGACCAGCGGCCGCTCGGCACCGAGCTGGACCTTCTCGAGGGCCTCGGAGAGGTCGGCCTGCGTCACTTCCTTCTGCTTGCGCTTGACGGCGAGCAGGGCGGCTTCGTTGGCGAGGTTGGCCAGTTCGGCGCCGGTCATCCCCGGTGTCGTACGGGCGACCTGGGCGAGGTCGATGTCGCTCGACATCGGGATCTCACGGGTGTGGATCTTGAGGATGGCCTCGCGTCCGCCGCGGTCGGGCGGGCTGACGGTGACGACCCGGTCGAAGCGTCCGGGGCGGGTCAGGGCGGGGTCGAGGATGTCGGCGCGGTTGGTGGCCGCGAGGACGATGACCCCTTCGGAGCCAGAGAAACCATCCATCTCGGTGAGAATCTGGTTCAGCGTCTGCTCACGTTCGTCGTGCCCGCCCATCCCGCTGCCGCCGCCACGCGCCCGTCCGATGGTGTCGATCTCGTCGATGAAGATGATGGACGGCGCGACTTTCCTGGCCTCGGCGAAGAGTTCACGTACGCGCGAGGCGCCGACGCCCACGATCATCTCGATGAACTCCGAGGCGGACGCCGAGAAGAAGGGCACCCCTGCCTCACCGGCGACGGCCCGCGCGAGCAGCGTCTTGCCGGTGCCGGGCAGGCCCGCGAGCAGCACGCCTCGCGGCATCTTGGCGCCCATGTCGCGGTAGGCGGCGGGGTTCTTCAGGAAGTCGACGACGTCACTGAGCTCGCCCTCGACCTCGTCGATGCCCGCCACGTCCTCGAAGGTGGTGCGCTTGTCGCCCGGTTCGAGCTCGACCGGCTTCGGCGGCGCCTTGCGGCCCAGCATGCCGCCCGCACCGCCGCCCATGCCCGAGCTCATCCGCCGGGCGATGAAGATCCACAGGAAGACCAGGAGCAGCATCGGGGCGAGCGAGATGAGCAGGTTGGAGAGGAAGCTGCGCTCCTGGACGACGGGCTCGGCGGTGACGGTGACGTCGTGCTTGGTGAGGTCGTCCCAGAGCTTGTCGTCGGCGAAGGCGGGCCGCTGGGTGGTGAACTTGGTGTACTTCCCCTTCTCGTCGCCCGGCTTCTCCTGCTCCTTCTTGAGCTGCCCCTGGATCGCGTCGCCCTTGGAGTAGATCTTCGTGACGTTCCCGGAGTCGACCTGCTTGCTGAACTCCGTGTACGAGATCGTCGGCTCGTCGCCCTCGTCGAGGAAGGAGAGGACGAGGTTGGCGATGAGGTAGACGATGAGCGCGGTGAGGATGAGGCGGCCCCATCCGCCCGGCATCTTCTTCTTCGGCGGCGGCTTGGGCTCGGGCGGGGGCGCGCCCTCGGAGCGCCATGGCTGGTCGGGCGCCCGGCGCGGCGGCACAGGGTTGCTCATATCCGGACGTTACGACACAAACATGGGCTGGGCACCTGCGCCGAAAAGCGCCTGGGGCGCCCCTCTCGGCAGAGGGGCGCCCCAGACGGCGTACGAACTACAGGGCCTCAGCCCATGAACTTCTTGAACTCGTCCGGCAGCTCGAAGTTCTGCCCCTGCTGCCCCGCGGGGAGGCCGAAGGCGCCGCCTTCCTGGGCCGCCTGCTCGCGGCGGGCGGCGGCCTCCTGCTCCTCCTGCTTGCGCTTCATCGGGTTGCCCGACTTCCGCTTGCCCTTGGCCTGCTTCTGCTTCTTCTTCTGCTTGCCGGCGCCACCGCCCATGCCCGGCATCCCGGGCATGCCCGGCATTCCGCCGCCCTGGGCCATCCGCGACATCATCTTGCGGGCCTCGAAGAAGCGCTCGACCAGGTTCTTGACGGCGCTGACCTCGACGCCGGAGCCCTTGGCGATACGGGCGCGGCGCGAGCCGTTGATAATCGTCGGCTCGTGGCGCTCGCCCGGCGTCATCGACTTGATGATCGCGGCGGTGCGGTCGACGTCCCGCTCGTCCAGGTTGTTGATCTGGTCCTTGATCTGCCCCATGCCGGGCATCATCCCGAGCAGCTTGCTGATGCTGCCCATCTTCCGGACCTGCTCCATCTGGGCCAGGAAGTCGTCGAGCGTGAAGTCCTTGCCCTTGCTGCTCGCCAGCTTGGAGGCCATCTTCTCGGCCTCTTGCTGGGAGAAGGTCTGCTCGGCCTTCTCGATCAGCGTGAGCATGTCGCCCATGCCGAGGATGCGGGACGCCATGCGGTCCGGGTGGAACGCGTCGAAGTCGTCCAGCTTCTCGCCGTTCGAGGCGAACATGATCTGGCGGCCTGTGACCTGCGCGATCGACAGGGCGGCACCACCGCGGGCGTCACCGTCGAGCTTCGACAGGACGACGCCGTCGAAGCCGACGCCGTCACGGAAGGACTCCGCGGTGTTGACGGCGTCCTGACCGATCATGGCGTCGACGACGAAGAGGACCTCGTCCGGGCTGACGGCGTCGCGGATGTCCGCGGCCTGCTGCATCAGCTCCTGGTCGATGCCGAGGCGGCCGGCGGTGTCGACGATGACGACGTCGTACTGCTTGGTCTTGGCGAAGTCGATCGAGTCCTTGGCGACCTGAACGGGGTCGCCCACGCCGTTGCCCGGCTGGGGGGCGTAGACGCCGACGCCCGCGCGCTCGGCGACGACGGACAGCTGGTTCACGGCGTTCGGGCGCTGGAGGTCGCACGCCACCAGGAGCGGCGAGTGGCCCTGCCCCTTCAGCCAGAGGCCGAGCTTTCCGGCGAGGGTGGTCTTACCGGCACCCTGCAGACCGGCGAGCATGATGACGCTCGGCGGGTTCTTGGCGAACCGCAGGCGTCGCGTCTCGCCGCCGAGGATGCCGATGAGCTCCTCGTTGACGATCTTGATGACCTGCTGGGCGGGGTTCAGGGCCTGGGAGACCTCGGCCCCGGTGGCGCGCTCCTTGATCTGCTTGATGAAGGCCCGGACGACGGGGAGGGCGACGTCCGCCTCGAGCAGGGCGATGCGGATCTCGCGCGCCGTGGCGTCGATGTCCGCCTCGGACAGGCGGCCCTTGCCCCGGAGGTTCTTGAATGTCGCTGCGAGGCGGTCGGAGAGAGTGTCGAACACGGCGGTCGCGAATCCTCGGGTTGGGGGCGGGCGGATAGGTCGCCCTCCAGGGTATCTGCCCCGCCGGGCGGGCGGGCCCGCAGGAGCGGGGCGGGGTTCGTCACTCCGTGACGGGGGGCCGCCCCGTCTATCGCCCCGGGCAGCGGGCCTGCCGAGCGGGGCTCTCCCACCCACCCGCCCGTTCACCCCGTATCCGCCCCTGAACGAACAAGCTTTCCCGCCCACCCACCCGATTACCCCGCAGCGACCATCGACGGACATACCGGCACGGCCCCGCACCCACACACGCACCAGCACCGCACCGCAGCCAAAGCAGCCCCGCAGGGACCCGCACCCTCCCCCTACCCCCGCAACCCCTCCTCCACAGCCCGAGCCACCCCCGCAGCCCGCTCCCCCGACAGCGGCGCCCCCGCGCCCTCCCCCTCTCCCGTCACGTAAAACGCATCCACCGCATTCGCCCCCAGCGTCGACACATGCGCACTCCGCATCACCACCCCCGCCGACTCCAGCGCCCGGCCGATCCGGTGCAGCAGGCCCGGCGCGTCCTGGGCCCGTACCTCGATCACCGTCGCGAGGCGTGAGCCCGCCGAGGCCACCGTGACGCGAGGCGGCGGCGCGACAGTCCCCCGCCGCCTCGGGTACGCCGCGTCCCGTTCCGCCAAGCGCGCCGCGATGTCCAGCGACCCGTCCAGCGCCCGCACCAGATCCGCCCGCAGCCGCGCCGCCTGCGGCAGCGACCCGTACTCCGCCGCGACCCGCCAGTTCAACAGCAGCACCGAGTCCTCGATGCCGGACGGCAGTCCCACCCCCCGAAGCTCAGCCGTCCGCACCGCGAGCCGATGCATCGCCAGGACCCCCGCGACAGCGGACAGCACACCCGGCTGCTCCGGCACCGCGATGATCAGCTCCACGCCCAGCGGCTCGGGGTCCCCGGCCGGCTCCTCCGCCGACGTACCCTCCGTCTGCGCACGCAGCGCAAGCACAGGCCCACCCGTACGGAACGCCTCCACCGCGAGCCGCTCCTGCTCGGCGGTGGGAGCGACGTCCTCCGCACCTTCCGGCTCGTCCCCGGACAGCACCGCGCCCACCCGTTTCACCAGGTCGGCGACGAGCGAACCCCGCCAGGCGGACCACGCCGCGGGGCCGGTGGCCAGCGCGTCCGCCTCCGTCAGTGCGTGCAGCAACTCGAGGGTCCCCTGCGAACCCACCGCGTCCGCGACCGCCCGTACCGTGGCCGGGTCGTCGAGGTCCCGCCGCGTGGCCGTCTCGATGAGGAGCAGGTGATGCCGCACCAGGGTCGCGAGGACCGCCACATCGCCCCGGTCGAAACCGATCCGGGCTGCGACGTCCCGCGCGATGATCTCCCCGGCCACGGAGTGGTCCCCCGGCCAGCCCTTCCCGATGTCGTGCAGCAGCCCGGCCACAAGGAGCAGGTCGGGCCGCCCCACGCGCCGGGTCAGCTCCGAGGCCCGCACCGCCGTCTCCACCAGATGCCGGTCGACGGTCCACGTGTGCACGGCATTGCGCTGCGGCCGGCACCGCACCCGCTCCCAGTCGGGCAGCAGGCGAGTGATCAGCCCTTCCGCCTCCAGCGCCTCCCAGACCTCGACCGTCGGACGCCCCGCCCCAAGGAGCGTCACCAGCTGCTCCCTCGCCTCCGCGGGCCACGGCGTGGGCAGCGGCCGCACCGCCGTCGCCATCCTGCGCACCGCGTGCAGCGACAGGGGCAGCCCCGCCTGGGCGGCAGCCGCGGCGGCCCGGAGCGGCAGCACCGGATCCCGCTCGGGCCGGGCCGCCCGGGCGAGGACAACCTCCCCGTCCTGCTCCACGATCCCCTCGGCCAACGGCGACCGCTCGGCCGCCACCCCCTTGCCGCCCCCCAGCATGGCCCGCAGCCGAGGCCGCACGGACCGGGACCGCAGCACCCTGCCCACCTCGCGCCACGTCACGTCACTCGCGTACGAAACGGTGCGCGCGGCCTCGTACACCTGACGGAGCAGAGTGTCGGCGTCCAACAGGCCCAGTTCCGCAGCGACTTGATCCTGTTCCTGCAGCGCCAGCCGGTCTGTGGCCCGCCCCGTGGTCAGATGCAGCGCGTCCCGGACGTCGAGCAGCCGTCGCCGGGCGTCGGCGAGCCCCTCACGAGGCGCGTCGGCCAGCCATGAAGCGGCGACGGCCCGCAAGGCGGTCGCGTCCCTCAGGCCGCCCCGGGCCTCCTTCAGGTCCGGCTCCAGGAGATAGCTCAACTCCCCCTGCCGCTCGGCCCGTTCATCGCACAGCTCCCGCAGCTCGGGCAGCCGCTTCGGCGCGAGGTTCCGCCAGTCGGCGAGCACCGCCGTACGCAGCCCCGCAGTCAGTCCGAGATCCCCCACGACGTGCCGCGCGTCGAGCAGCCCCAGCTGCACCTTGAGGTCCTCGCCCGCGGTCTTGCGTGCCTCGGCGGGCGTCCGCACGGAGTGGTCGAGCGCGAGGCCGAGATCCCAGATGGGATACCAGATGCGGTCCGCGAGGGCCGCCACCTCACCGGCGTCCGCGCTCCCGTCGTGCAGCAACAGCAGATCGAGGTCGCTGCGCGGCGAGAGCTCCCCCCTGCCGTACCCGCCCACGGCCACCAGTGCGGCCCCCCGTGGCGCACCCGCGGCCGTGAAAAGGCCGGTCAGCCAGTCGTCCGTGAGATCGGCGAGTGCCGAACGGCGCGGCGGCCCGGACTGCGCCTCCCCTTGAAGGAGGCGCAGCCGGGCCGCCGCATAGCCGCTGGGTCCGGAGTCTTCCGAGTCCGATTCAGTACGTACGTCCACACTCGTCACCCAGCAGCTCCTGTCAGTCCCGCTCAGTTCCGCTCAGTTCAGCCTGCTCAGCCCTGCCCGGTCCGGATCACAGCGCATCCGGCCCGCGTTCGCCGGTCCGCACCCGGACCGCGGTGTCGACCGGGACGCTCCAGACCTTGCCGTCCCCGATCTTGCCGGTT
The DNA here is from genome assembly GCF_009769735.1 of Streptomyces sp. BA2. Classification (NCBI taxonomy): domain Bacteria; kingdom Bacillati; phylum Actinomycetota; class Actinomycetes; order Kitasatosporales; family Streptomycetaceae; genus Streptomyces; species Streptomyces sp. BA2. The sequence goes on along the minus strand of NZ_WSRO01000002.1, from coordinate 6,593,683 downwards.
CGGGCGGCCTTGACCACGACATCCACGAGCTGTTCGGCGTCGTCGTCCTCGACCAGGACCTCGATCCGGATCTTCGGCACGAGGTCGACGGTGTACTCCGCGCCACGGTAGACCTCGGTGTGACCGCGCTGGCGGCCGTAGCCGCTGGCCTCGGTGACGGTCAGGCCCTGGACGCCGAAGGCCTGGAGGGCCTCCTTGATCTCGTCGAGCCGGTGCGGCTTTACGACCGCGGTGATGAGCTTCATGCGTCCACCCTTTTGTTCTTCTCGCTCGCAGCCTTACCGGCGTCCTGAGCCGGCGGGCCGGGCACGGAGGCGGCGGTACGGGGCGCCGTGCCACCGCCCGCGCCACTGAAGTCGTACGCGGTCTCGGCGTGCTGCACCTGGTCGATGCCCGCGACCTCCTCGTCCTCGCTGACCCGCATCCCGATGGTCTTGTCCACCAGGAAGGCGAGGACCGCGGAGGCGATCATGGAGTACGCGAGGACGGCGCCGACACCGGCGGCCTGCTTGCCCAGCTGTTCGAGGCCGCCGCCGTAGAAGAGGCCCTTGGCGTCGGACTGGACGCCACCGGTGGCGAAGAAGCCGACGAGCAGCGAGCCCACGACACCGCCGACGAGGTGGACACCGACGACGTCGAGGGAGTCGTCGTAGCCGAACTTGAACTTGAGGCCGACAGCCATGGCGCAGAGCAGGCCGGCGATGGCTCCGATGGCGATCGCGCCGAGCGGCGAGCAGGAGCCGCCGGACGGGGTGATCGCGACGAGGCCGGCCACGGCACCGGATGCGGCGCCGAGCGTGGTGAACGCGCCGTGCCGGATCTTCTCGTAGGCGAGCCAGGCCAGCATGGCCGCGGCGGTGGCGACCTGCGTGTTCAGGAACATCATCGCGCCGACGCCGTCGTCGTTGCCCAGCCACGATCCGGCGTTGAAGCCGAACCAGCCGAACCACAGGAGTGCGGCGCCGAGCATGACCAGCGGCAGGCTGTGCGGCCGCATCGGGTCCTTCTTGAAGCCGACGCGCTTGCCGATGACCAGGATCACGCCGAGCGCGGCGGCACCGGCGTTGATGTGCACGGCCGTACCACCGGCGAAGTCGATGACGCCGAGCTCGAAGGCCCAGCCGCCGGCGCCCCACACCCAGTGCGCGACCGGGAAGTAGACGACTGTGGCCCAGAGCGCGACGAACAGCGCCCAGGCGGTGAACTTCACGCGGTCGGCGAGCGCACCGCTGATCAGCGCGGGCGTGATGATCGCGAACATCAGCTGGAAGACCGCGAAGACGTAGACCGGGATGGTGTAGCCGTCCCACAGCTCGTTGAGCCCTATGCCGCTCAGCCCGACGTAGTCGGACGACCAGCCGAAGAGGCTGCCGTGGTCGGTGCCGAACGCGATGGAGAAGCCGTACAGCACCCAGAGGATGGTGACGATCCCCAGACTGATGAAGCTCATCATCAGCATGTTCAGCGTGCTCTTGACGCGGACCATGCCTCCGTAGAAGAAGGCGAGTCCCGGCGTCATGAGCATCACCAGGGCGGAACAGATGAGCATGAACCCTGTGTTGGCGGCAGACAGCTGCGGGGCGTCTGCGGCGATCGTGATGCCTGGGGGCATCGGCGTCTCCTCGTCGTCGTATGCGGCCCGTGCGGGCGGGGCAAGAGGGGGTGGGCCGTTATGCGCCATGAGATTGGCCCAGTGCCGTTTCAGGGGGCGCCCCTCGATGTTTCGCCGCAGTGACGAAGAGGTCGTGCGTGTTACGCGTCCATGAACTGCCGGGTCAGGCGGGGCGCGGTTTCATACCCTGCGCACACCGCACAAACCGGCCGCGGCGGCCATCCGATTGACCTGGCGTGGGGGAGCCGAGTCGGGCAGTTCGGGATGGACCGGCCGCGGCCGGAGTTCTGGTGGGGCGCGCTCAGACCGCCTCCGCGGATTCCGGCATGTCGACGGCGAGCCGGTCGGTGAGCTGCACGACCTCGGCGATGTCGCCGAAGTCCCGCACGGCGGTGTCCACGGTCGTGCGGAGGCGGGTGTTGACCCGCTCGGAGCGGACCTTCTTGGCGATGGTGAGGGCCTCGCCCGCGAGCACCGTGCTCTGCTCGGGCTCGCGCTGGAGCAGGTGGACCGTGGCCATGCCGATGAGGTTCAGTGCGTACGAACGCTGGTGCTCGGAGTCCTTGCCGAAGAGGTCGACGGCGCGCTCCATGACGGGCTCGGCGAGCGAGGCGTACGTGGGGCTGCGGCCCGCCACATAGGCCAGGTCGCGGAACGAGTGAGCGTTCTCGCCGTTCAGCTCGGCCTCGGAGAAGAAGCGGATCCAGTCGGGCTCGGGCTCGTCGAAGTCGGCGGCGTCGGCGAAGGTGTCCTCGGCCATGCGCACGGCCCGCTTGCACTTGCCGGGCTGGCCCATGCTGGCGTAGGCACGGGCCTCCATCGCATACAGCATGGCCTGGGTGCGCGGGCTCGCGCAGTCACGGCTTCCGTACTGCGCGAGGTGGATCAGTTCGAGCGCGTCGTCGGGCCGCCCGAGGTGGATCATCTGGCGGCTCATGCTGGAGAGGATGTACGAACCCAGCGGCTTCTCGCCGGCTTCCTTCGCGGCGTGCAGGGCCAGGACGAAGTACTTCTGGGCGGTGGGCTGGAGGCCTACGTCGTAGCTCATCCAGCCGGCCAGCTCGGCCAGCTCGCCCGCGACCTTGAAGAGCCGCTTGGACGTGGCCTCCGGCTGGGGCTCCTGCAACAGGTCCGTCACCTCGTGCAGTTGGCCGACGACCGCCTTGCGCCGCAGGCCTCCCCCGCACTGCGCGTCCCACTGCCGGAACATCACGGTCGTGGACTCCAGGAGGTCCAGCTCCGGTTTGGAGAGCCGGCCGGGCCTGCGGGACGGCGTGGGCGGCTCCGGGTCGCCGACGGGGGACACCGGGCCGGGGACCAGCCAGCGCTGCATGGGCTCGATGAGGGCGGGGCCGGCCGAGAGCGCGAGCGAGGTGCCGAGGAAGCCGCGCCGGGCCAGCATCAGGTCGCTGCGCGAGAACTCGCTGATGAGCGCGACGGTCTGGGGCCCGGTCCAGGGCAGGTCGACGCCCGAGACGGAGGGCGCCTGGTGCGCGGCGCGAAGACCGAGGTCCTCGACCGCGACGACACAGCCGAACCGCTCGGAGAACAGCTCGGAGAGGATGCGCGGGATGGGCTCGCGGGGGTTCTCGCCGTCCAGCCAGCGCCGCACGCGCGAGGTGTCGGTGGAGATGTGATGCGCACCCAACTGCCGTGCCCTGCGGTTCACTTGACGCGCCAGCTCACCCTTCGACCAGCCGCTGCGCACGAACCAGGAATTGAGCAGTTCGTTGGGGCGCTTCTCAGCGTTCGCACCACTTCCGCCATTGCCGCCCACTGGAACGCCCCCATCCCTCACGACACTTGCACGCGGTCCATGCCAAGCCCTACCAGAATGCCGCCCATTGCGGCTCTCCGTCCGGAGAACGTCACCCATCGAACAGGAAACCGACTTGCCTCCGGCATACCCACGAGTGCACGACACTCAGGGGCCATGCACTGAAAGTAATCCTACGATCACCCCTCCGGCGAGGGCGATCGCGGAAACGCCACCATTCGCCACCCCTTCGAATGAACTCCCGGCCCGCTACAAGCGATTGACTTGACAGTGGACGACCGAAGGTGGGCGGAAGGGAGCACTCGGGGGCGCGAATGACAGCGCGCACACCCCTGAAGCCATCTGAAGCCAGCCTGAAGCCATCGGGCGCCACACAAAAACACAGGGTCACGATCCGATTCCGTCACGTAACCACACCGCGCTCGACCCGTTGGAGGGGGCATGGGCTTCACGATCGGCGGCATCCGGGGGACCGACAAGCCTCGCACCGGTTCACGGCGGCGCGGCCGCACGTCGGACTGCATCGCGGTGGCGGAGTACACCGGACTGTGGGGATGGGCCGCGGTCCCCGGCGCACGCGCCCTGGACGGCCGCTGCTCCTGCGGCGCGGCCGACTGCACGGCCCCCGGCGCCCACCCCCTGGAGTTCGCTCCCGAGGTCCCCGCCGGGGCGACGCTCGACGAAGTGACCGAGGCCTGGGCGCAGCTCCCGGGCGCCGCCGTACTGCTGCCCGTGGGGCGCGCCTTCGACGTCATCGAGGTGGCAGAGGCAGCCGGCCGCAGGGCCCTGGTCCGCCTGGAGCGCATGGGCCTGCCGCTCGGCCCGGTGGCCGCCACCCCGCAGGGCCGGGCGCACTTCTTCGTCGCCCCCGGCGCCGCCGCCGAACTCCCCCAGCTGCTCTACCGCATGGGCTGGGACGACGCCGGCATCGACCTGCACGGCCTGGGACCCGGCACGCACATCACGGCCCCGCCGTCCGACCGCGGGGGCCTCGGCCCGGTCCGCTGGCTGCGGCCCCCGGACCTGGACTCGGCGACGCATCCCCCGCAGGCGCGGCTGCTGCTCGGGACCCTGGCGTACGTGGCGCACCGCTCACCCGCGTAGCAGTCACCGCCCGCACACGGAAATGCCCCGCCCCGGCTGCACCCCGGGGTGGGGCATTTCTTCGCGATGGCGCCCGGTGGGTCCAGTGCTACTCGCCGATCAACGCGTCCACGAACGCCTCGGGCTCGAACGGCGCCAGGTCGTCCGCGCCCTCGCCAAGACCCACCAACTTCACCGGCACACCCAACTCCCGCTGAACGGCGACAACGATTCCGCCCTTGGCGGTGCCGTCCAGCTTCGTCAGGACGATGCCGGTGATGTCGACGACCTCGGCGAAGACCCGCGCCTGCACCAGGCCGTTCTGCCCGGTGGTGGCGTCCAGGACGAGCAGCACCTCGTCCAGCGGCGCGTGCTTCTCGACGACGCGCTTGACCTTGCCGAGCTCGTCCATCAGGCCGGTCTTGGTGTGCAGCCGCCCCGCGGTGTCGATGAGGACGACGTCGGCGCCCTCCGCGATGCCTTCCTTGACCGCGTCGAAGGCGATCGACGCCGGGTCGCCGCCCTCGGGGCCGCGGACCGTGCGCGCGCCGACGCGCTCGCCCCAGGTCTGCAGCTGGTCGGCGGCGGCCGCGCGGAACGTGTCGGCGGCGCCGAGGACCACGGAGCGGCCGTCGGCGACCAGGACGCGGGCGAGCTTGCCGGTGGTGGTGGTCTTGCCGGTGCCGTTCACGCCGACGACCATCACGATGCCGGGGGTCTCCAGGCCCGACTCGGTCTTGACCGTGCGGTCGAAGTCCGGGCCGAGCAGGGTGATGAGTTCCTCGCGCAGCAGGTTGCGCAGGTCGTCCGGGGTACGGGTGCCGAGCACGCGGACACGCTCGCGCAGCCGCTCGACCAGTTCCTGGGTGGGGGCGACGCCGACATCGGCGGTGAGGAGCGTGTCCTCGATCTCCTCCCACGTGTCCTCGTCCAGGTGCTCGCGGGAGAGGAGCGTGAGCAGCCCCTTGCCGAGCGCGTTCTGCGAGCGGGAGAGCCGCGAGCGCAGACGGACCAGGCGACCTGCCGTGGGCTCCGGGGTCTCGATCTCCGGAGCGGCTTCGGGAGCCTCTTCGGTGACGACCGGCGCCTCGGCTCCGGCGCCCGGGAGTTCCACCTCCTCGATCGTGCGGCGCGGTTCGTCGCGCGGCGTCTCGGCCTCGTCGCCGACATGCGGCTCGGCCGGAGGGGCGGTGATGGTGGGCGTGGACGACGGGGCCTGCGGCGGCAGCTGCTTCTTCTTGCGGCTGCCGATCACGAGCCCGCCGAGCGCGCCGATCACGACCACGGCGATGACTACAGCAAGGATGACGATTTCCATAACTCACCCAGTATCAGCCATGGGGGCAACAGGGGCTCAAGCTGTAGCTTCCTCCAAAGAACATAAGCTCATAGAGGGCACTACTCGGACTAAAGTACGATGGAGCTCTCCGCATCAACGCGCGTAGAGTCCAACGCGATCACCCCCACGGACGGATCGCGGCGTTGCGATCCGAGCGAGAGGCACGGACCCCACCCCATGAGCACCACCGCCGAAACCGAAGGCGCCCTGGAGACACGCGGCCTCGAGCCCGTCCCCGACTCCGAGCGCACCGGCCGCACCCGCGAGCTGTTCCCCACCTGGGTGGCGGCCAACATCAGCGTCCTGCTGCTCACCATGGGCGCCGGTCTCATCGTCACCAACGGCCTCAACTTCTGGCAGGCCCTGGTCGTCGCCCTCGTCTCACCGGTCCTGAGTTACGGCATGGTCGGACTGATCTCCATCTCGGGCAAGCGCGGCGGCTCCCCCGGCATGACGCTCTCGCGCGCCGTCTTCGGCCAGCGCGGCAACCTCTTCCCGGGTTCGCTGATCTGGGTCGCCCGCTGGGGCTGGGAGACGATCAACGCGGTGACGGGCGCGTACGCGATCATCACCGTCCTGGACATCTGCTTCGGCGTGAAGTCCAGCAAGTGGCTGACAGTCGTGACGCTGGTCGCCTTCGTCGCCGGTACGTTCGTCATCAGCGGCCTGGGCCGCAAGGTCCTGCACATCTGCAACACCTGGGCGACGTACCTCTTCGGCGCGTTCAGCGTCCTCGTCCTGGTCTATCTGGTGGCCAACACCCCCTGGTCGGACGTCTTCTCGCAGTCCGCGGGCTCCACCGCGGCGATGGTCGCGGGCGTCGGCGTGATCGCCGCGGGCGGCATCAGCTGGGTCCCCACCGGCCCGGACTTCACCCGCTACCTCCCGCGCAAGGCCTCGAACAAGGCCCTGGTGGGCAACGCCGTCGGCGGCGCCGGCATCGTCGTCGTACCGATGGTCCTGATGGGCGCGGTCATGGCGGTCAGCACGCCGAGCCTGTCGGAGGCCTCGGACCCGGTCTCCTTCCTCGGCCAGCTCCTGCCGACGTGGATCGCCGTGCCCTACCTGCTGATGGCCCTGATCGGCATGCTCCTGATCAACTCCATGTCGATGTACTCCGCGGGCTTCACCGCCATGACGCTCGGCATCAAGGTCCCGCGCACGTGGGCCGTTTCCATCAACGCCCTCATCAGCCTGATCTTCGGCTACCTCCTGATGAACGTGGCCACCAGCTTCATCGGCTCGTTCATCTCCTTCCTGACCCTGCTCGCAGTCGCCTTCTCCGCCTGGATCGGCGTCTTCGGCATCGACATGCTGCGCAGGAAGACGTACGACGGCGAAGCGCTGATGGACACCAAGCGCACCAGCGCCTACTGGTACAAGGCGGGCTTCGCCTGGCAGGCCATGACGGCGTGGGCGATCGCCCTGGTGGTCGGGCTGCTCTTCACGAAGGTCGACTGGTTCAGCGGCCCGCTCGCCACCTCCTGGGTCGGCCGCAACGGCCTGGGCTGGCTGGCCACGATCCTCATCGCGGCCGTGCTGTACGCGGTGCTTCCGAGGACCCCGGCCGTCGAGGCCCCGCAGGGCAAGGGCGAGGGCCGGGGCGAGGGCGAGAGCGAGCTGGTCTCGGCCTGATCCGGAACAACTGCCCCCGGGCCCTGGCCATCTGACACCGCGTCATCTAACGTCCCTCTTCGCCCGCCCACGGTGAAGGGGGACGTTTTCCATGCCCGTCACAGTCGTACGCTTCAACCTCGTCGATCCGGACGCGACACCCGCCTCGCTGAGCGAGCGCTACAAGGCCGCCCTGGAGATGGCCACGTACGCCGACGACCGGGGCATCTCCACCGTGCAGACCGAGGAACACCACGGCGTCGGCAACAACTGGCTGCCCTCGCCCTTCACTTTCGCCGGCGCGGTCTTCGGCGCCACCCGCCGCATCGCGGTCACGGTCTCCGCGATCATCGGCCCGCTGCACGATCCGCTGCGGCTCGCCGAGGACATCGCCGTACTCGACCTGCTCAGCGGCGGTCGCCTGGTCACCGTGGCGGGGATCGGCTACCGGCCCGAGGAGTACGAGGCGTTCGGCGTCGACTGGAAGCGGCGCGGCAAGCTCCAGGACGAGCTCCTTGAGACCCTGTTGCGGGCGTGGACGGGCGAGCCCTTCGAGTTCCGCGGCCGCACCGCGCGCGTCACCCCGCGCCCGTTCACCCAGCCGCATCCGATGCTCCTGGTCGGCGGCTCCTCGCAGGCGGCGGCCCGCCGCGCGGCCCGGCTCGGCCTGCCGTTCTTCCCCAGCGCCCATCTGCCGGACCTTGAGGCGTACTACAACGAACGCCTCGCGGAGTACGGCACCGAGGGCTGGACGATGATGCCCGCCGCCGAGACCCCGCTCCTGCACATTGCGGACGACCCGGACCGCACCTGGGCGGAGCACGGCGAGCACTTCCTGCACGAGGCGCGCACCTACGCCTCCTGGCAGTCCAAGGACATCCGCTCGGCGGTGAAGTCCGCCGCCACCACGGTCGAGGAGCTGCGCGCCGAGGGCGTCTACCGCGTCCTCACGCCCGACGAGTGCGTGGCGTACGTGCGGGGCGGCGCCGCAAATCTCGTACTGCATCCGCTCTCCGGAGGGATGCCGGTCGACGAGGGATGGCGCAGCCTGCACCACTTCTGCGAAAACGTACTGCCCCGGCTCAAGGAATAGGTCCTTGAGCCGGGGCAGCTTCCTCAGAGGAGGGGCAGCGGGGATTAGCCCATCTCCTCCAGGGTCTTGCCCTTCGTCTCTCTGACGAACTTCATGACGAAGGGGATGGAGAGCGCCGCGAAGCCGCCGTAGATGATGTACGAGCCGGTCAGGCTCCACTCGGACATGCTCGGGAACGTCTTCGTGATCGCGAAGTTGGCGAGCCACTGGGCGGACGCGGCCACACCGAGGGCGGCGGCGCGGATCCGGTTCGGGAAGATCTCGCCGAGCAGGACCCAGACCACCACGCCCCAGGAGAGGGCGAAGAAGAGCACGAAGAGGTTGGCGGCGATGATCGCGGTCAGACCCTGCGCGTCCGGCAGCGAGACGTTGTCGCCGGAGCCGGTCCGGTACGAGAACGCCCAGGCCATGGTGAACAGCGCCAGGGCCATACCGGCGGAGCCGATCAGAGCCAGCGGCTTGCGGCCGATCCGGTCGACGAAGATCATCGCGATGACCGTGCCGACGATGTTCACGATCGACGTCTCGAACGAGTACAGGAACGAGCTGCTCGGGTCGTGCCCGATCGACTGCCACAGCTGGTTCGAGTAGTAGAAGATCACGTTGATGCCGACGAGCTGCTGGAACACCGAGAGGCCGATGCCGATCCAGACGATCGGCAGGAAGCCGACCTTGCCGAGCAGGTCCTTGAAGGAGGACTTGTGCTCGCGGCGCATGCCCTCGTGGATCTCCGCGACGCGCGCGTCCAGGTCGATCTTGGTGCCCTCGACCTCGCCGAGCACCTTCTTCGCCTCGACGTCACGGCCGACCGAGATCAGGAAGCGCGGCGACTCGGGGATGACGAAGGAGAGCACGCCGTACAGGACGGCCGGGATGACCATGACGCCGAGCATCAGCTGCCAGGCTTCGAGGCCCATCAGCTTGCCGCGCTGGTCGTCGTCCGCCAGCTTCAGGATGCCGTAGTTGACCAGCTGCGACACGGCGATACCGATGACGATCGCGGCCTGCTGGAAGGAGGCGAGGCGGCCTCGGTACGCGGGCGGGGCGACCTCGGCGATGTAGGCCGGGCCGATGACGGAGGCCATGCCGATGCCGATGCCGCCGATGAAACGCCACATCGTCAGGTCCCACGCCGCGAACGGCAGGGCGGATCCGACGGCGCTCGCAGCGAAGAGGACGGCGGCGATCTGCATACAGCGGATGCGGCCGATGCGGTCGGCGATGCGCCCGGCGATCGCTGCGCCGAGGGCACAGCCGAGCAGCGCGGTCGCGATGATCCAGCCGAGCATGTTCGCGTCGACGTCGAACCGGTGCTGGATGGCGACGGTCGCGCCGTTGATCACGGAGCTGTCATAGCCGAAGAGGAAGCCGCCCATGGCGGCGGCCGCCGTAATGAAGATGACATGGCCGAGATGGTCCGGCCTGGCCTCTCTGCCTTCGGGCTGCGGCGCCTTCGTAGTGCTGGTCACATGGACTCCTCGGGCCACCGGCAACATCGCCGGGGGTGGGGGTGAGCACTTCAAGTGGCGCACAACTTCACGCCGCCCACCACCTGAAGGTAAAAGCAACGTTGCAGAGACTATGCCTTCAAGTTTCGAAGTCAATACCTGGGTTCCTGTGAATTTCAGGTGCGTAAGAGGTGACCTTCGTTCACATCTTGAACTCAAGGAGGAGGAGCCCCGGTCCAGGAACAGCGCCTAGCGAAGCCGCTGGCTGATCACCTTCGAGACGCCGTCGCCCTGCATGGACACGCCGTACAGCGCGTCGGCGACCTCCATCGTCCGCTTCTGGTGCGTGATCACGATGAGCTGCGAGGCCTCCTGCAGCTCCTCCATGATGCGGATGAGCCGCTGCAGGTTGGTGTCGTCGAGCGCGGCCTCGACCTCGTCCATCACATAGAAGGGACTCGGCCGCGCCTTGAAGATCGAGACGAGCAGCGCGACGGCGGTCAGTGACCGCTCGCCGCCGGAGAGCAGCGAGAGCCGCTTGACCTTCTTGCCCGGCGGGCGCGCCTCGACGTCGACCCCCGTGGCGAGCATGTTGTCGGGATCGGTCAGGATCAGCCGCCCCTCGCCGCCCGGGAAGAGCCGCGAGAAGACACCCTCGAACTCACGGGCGGTATCGCGGTAGGCCTCGGTGAAGACCTGCTCGACGCGCTCGTCGACCTCCTTCACCACTTGCAGGAGATCGGCCCGCGTCTTCTTCAGGTCCTCAAGCTGCTCGCTCAGGAACTTATGACGCTCCTCAAGCGCGGCGAACTCCTCCAGAGCCAGCGGGTTCACCTTCCCGAGCTGCTGGTACGCCCGTTCGGCTGACCTCAGCCGCTTCTCCTGCTCACCGCGGACGTACGGCACGGGCCTGTTGCGCGGGTGCTCCGGGTCCTCGGGAAGCTCCTCGCCCTCGGCAGCGGGGGAGGGCGGCACGAGCTGGTCGGGGCCGTAGTCGGAGACGAGTCCTGCCGGTTCCACACCGAGTTCCTCCAGTGCCTTGGACTCCAGCTGCTCGATCCGCAGCCGCTTCTCGGCACCGAGTACCTCGCCGCGGTGGACTGAATCCGTCAACTTGTCGAGCTCCGCCTTGAGGTCGCGCCCCTGGCCACGCTCGGCGGCGAGATCCCGCTCCCGCGCCTCCTTGGCGCGCTCGGCGGCGCCACGCTCCTCCTGTGCCCGTACGAGGGAGACCTCGACGTGCGCGAGCAGTTGCCGCGCGCCACGGGCGACGGCCTCGGCGACCGCGGCCTCGTGCCGCATCCGGGCCTTGCGCTGCTCGGCACGCGCGCGTGCCTCGCGTTCGGCGCGCGCGGCCCGGTCGAGCGAATCGGCGCGCCCCGCGAGCCCCTTGACCCGCTCCTCGTGCGTACGCACCTGGAGCCTGGCCTCCATCTCGGTCTGCCGGGCATTGGCCCCATCGGCGGCGAGCCTGTCGCGTACGGAAGTGTCGGGCTCCTCCTCGACCGGAGCCTCCTGGGCCACGGCGAGCCGCTCGGCCAGTTCCTCGGCGTCCTCGACCGCCTTGTCAAGGGCCTCCTGCGCCTTGGCCGCGGCGGCCGCACTGCGCTCGGCCTCGCCCGCTGCACCACGCGCCTGCCCGGCGAGCGCGCCCAACTGCTGGGCCACGGCGGACTTCTCCCGGTCGGCGGCGCGCCTGCGCTCCCCCAACTCCTCGACGAGCGAGGCCACCTCCTTGCGCCGCTCTCCCGCATCCTGCTGGGCGCGCGCCAACTCATCGCATTGCTCGGCGAGTTGTTCCAGCTCGGCCGCCGCTTCGTCGACGGATGCCTGCACTTCGAGAAGGCTCGGCGCCCCGGCGGAGCCGCCCTGCGCGAAGTGCGCCCCGAGCAGGTCGCCTTCGGTGGTGACGGCGGTGAGCTCCGGGTGCGCGTAGACGAAGTCCTCAGCATCCTCCAGTGTCCCGACGGCGACCATCCCCCGCAGCAACCGCCGCACCGAGGGCATCAACTCCGCGGGCCCGCGCACCAGTTCGGCGACCAGGGGCGGCCCATCGGAGCCCGTGGGCCGTACGTCACCGGGGCCGCCGCCCTCCGGTGCACCTGCGAGGAGCAGTGCGGCCCGCCCCGCGTCCTGCTTGCGCAGCAGCCGGATGGCCTCCGCCGCCGACGCCGGTGTGGTCACCGCGATCGCGTCAGCGGCGGCACCGAACGCCGCCGCGACGGCGACCTCGTACCCCGGAGCGATCGAGAGCAGCTCGGCCGCCGGACCGAGCAGCCCCGTGAGGCGGTCCTTGGCGGCGAGCAGCGCCCCCGTCCCGTCCTTGCGGCGCAGGCCGAGCGCGAGCGCCTCGTGCCGGGCGGCGACCGCGGCCCGCTTGCGTTCGGCGGCGGTCGCCGCCTCCCGGGCCGCGGTCAGCGCACCTTCGGCCTCCGCGAGGGAACGCTTCGCCTCGTCGTGCCGCTCGCCGAGCTCCGCGTCACCCGCGTCGAGCCCGTCGACCTCCGCCTTCAGCTGCTCGTACTCCTCCTGGGCGGTGACCGCGCGCTCCCCCGCCTCGTCACGCGCCACGGCGAGCCGGTCGATCTCGGCCTGCGCGGAGCCCGCCCGCGAGCGCGCGGCGTTGACCTGGCCGTTCAGCCGCGCGAGCCCTTCACGCCGGTCGGCGATGGCCCGCGCGACGTCCTTGAGGCGACGCTCCTCGACCGCGAGCTCCCGCTCCAGATCGGCACGGTGGCCGACCGTGTCCTCCAGGGCGTGCTCCGCGGCCTCCAGGGCGGCTTCCAGCTCCGCTTCCTGCTCGCGGATCCGCGCGGCCTCGCGCTCCATGTCCTCGGGGTCACGGCCGCGCCGCTCCTCGGGGGGCGCGGCCGTCGCGCTCTTGACCCGGGCGTCGGCCAGCGACACCGTGCCGCGCACGCGCTCGGCCAACTGTGACAGCTCGTACCACGTCTGCTGCGCCCGCTGGAGCCGCGGCGCGAGGCGGCGCACCTCGTCCTCCAGCTCCGCCTCCCGCTGGAGCGCCTTCTTCAGCTCAGCCTCGGCGGTGTCCTTGCGCCGCTTGAGCTCCGCCTCGTCGGCGATCTCGGTGCGCAGCGCGTCCCGCAGGCGTACGAGATCGTCGGCGAGCAGCCGCAGGCGGGCATCGCGCAGATCGGCCTGGATGACAGCGGCCCTGCGCGCCACGGCGGCCTGGCGCCCGAGCGGCTTGAGCTGACGCCGCAGCTCGTCGGTCAGGTCCTGGACACGCGCGAGGTTGGCCTGCATCGCGTCGAGCTTGCGCAGCGCCTTCTCTTTGCGCTTGCGGTGCTTGAGGACGCCCGCGGCCTCCTCGATGAAGGCGCGGCGGCCCATGGGGTCGGCGTGCAGTACGCCGTCGAGCTGGCCCTGGCCGACGATGACGTGCATCTCGCGCCCGATGCCGGAGTCGGAGAGCAGTTCCTGGATGTCGAGCAGCCGGCACGTGTCCCCGTTGATCTGGTACTCGCTGCCGCCATTGCGGAACATGATGCGCGTGATGGTGACTTCGGCGTACTCGATGGGCAGGGCGCCGTCGGAGTTGTCGATGGTGAGGGACACCTCCGCGCGGCCGAGCGGCGGGCGCCCGGTGGTGCCGGCGAAGATGACGTCCTCCATCTTGCCGCCGCGCAGCGACTTGGCACCCTGCTCGCCCATCACCCAGGACAGCGCGTCCACGACATTGGACTTGCCGGAGCCGTTCGGTCCGACGACGCAGGTGATGCCCGGCTCGAACTTCAGCGTCGTCGCCGACGCGAAGGATTTGAAACCGCGCAGTGTCAGGGCCTTGAGGTGCACGCCGCCGGACTCTACCTTTCACTGACCGTTTCACCCAGGAAGATGCAGGGCACATCAGACGGTAAAGGAAGCGACACACGCAGCGACAAGCGGCGACAAACGCCGACAAGAAAGAAGGGACGCCGAAGCGTCCCTTGCAGATCTGGACAAGCGGCTGACATGGGCAGCCTGACCACGTGCGTTAACAGGCATCCCACGGACCGGAGAATGCGTGACGTGATCAAGCGTTACGCGAGGTCGTGTGAGGTGAGCGCCTTACTGAAGGTGGTGGTCAGGTGAGCGCAGGCTCCGCCTGGGGTACGTCGATGCTCTCCAGGAGCGATTCGTGAGAAGCGGCAGCCGCGAGCGCGTCGTTCTCGGCCTGGATCTTCACGAGCTCAGATTCCAGGTCCTGGACACGCTGCTGGAGCCGTCGCATCTCGGCGAGAAGTCGCGGGTCGGAACCGCCGACGTAACCGAGAAGCGCCTTTGCCATGATGGATGGTCCTCCACAATGAGTGACCGACCGAAGCGGTGTGGGTCGTGAGGGAATCGCACCCGCGGTGCTTGGCACTCGTTGTTCTTGCTGGGTCTTACGGGCCGTTCTCACATGCCAAACAGCTAAGGTGCGCGGGGCTTCCAGAGTCTCACCAAAAAGTTTGACGGTCAACACGATCACGCCCCGTATTGGCGGGCAACCCGGGGGCCTGCGGCCGTGGAAACGGCGGCGCTGCCTCTGCTGCGGGGCCCTGGGGGCGTGTCGATCTTCCTTCACCTGGGAGCCTGCCACGGCGGGACGTTCTTGGCAACCACCAGGCGTTTTCTGCCCCGGGCAGTTGCCACGGCCACATCGGAGCGGCTCCGCCCGGCAGCTCTCCGTCAGCGAATCGCGAATGTGTCGTAGATGCCGCGCGGAGTGTCCCAGATCTCAGTGACGCCGTCGACGCGGCCGGGTGTGTCGCCCTCGCGAAGCCAGTCGAGCAGTCCCTGGGCACCCGCGCGGGGCCCCTCGGCGACGACTTGCACACGGCCGTCCTCCAGATTGAGAGCAAAACCACTCAGGCCCCCGATCTCCAGAGCCTTGGCACGCGTGAACCAGCGGAAACCCACGCCTTGCACCCGGCCACGCACCCACGCCGTGAGTCTGACTTCTTCGTTCATGGGTGCACGCTAACCGGCCAATTGCTCTCGGAGCACTTCGTCCCCATGCGCCATCGCGTACAGTCCCGACTCGATGAGCCTCACTCGTATGGGTGAGCCACGTTGACCACTGAGGACGAGGAAGGCCAGGAGATGGGACGCCACCGACGCTCCGGCGCAGGGGCAGCCGCCACCGGCCGCGCCACTGGGGTCTCCGACGCATACGCGGGCGAGCACGCCGGCGTCCCGGAGCCCCGCCCCGCCACCGTGTCACACCGCCACAGGGGCCGCCGCGCCACCCCGGTGCGCACCGGCCTGCTCGGTGTGTCCGCGGCTGTGGCGATGGGCGCCGTGGCCGTCGCCTCCGGTCTGGTCCCCGGTGCGGAGAACTACTCCCTCGGCGGAGGCGGCGACTCGAACAAGGTCCGTGCCGCCACCACTCCCAGCGAGGTCGCGCCCCAGGGCGGCGACACCGGCACCGCCGAGCGCGAGTCGGCCCCGCCGAGCCGCGGCTCCGACCGCCCCGACGCTCCGGCCCCCTCCCCCTCGCAGTCCACCGAGAAGCCCTCGGCGGAGCCGTCGAAGAAGCCGTCATCCAAGGCGCCCGCCGCGCCTGAGACCGACGAGAAGAAGAAGACGAAGCCCCCGAGCCCCTCGCGCACCCCCTCCGAGAAGCCCAAGGCCCCGCCGGCCGCCGGATCGAAGTCGCCGTCCGCCGAGAGCGTGGCCGAGGCGGATGTGCTCACCCTGGTCAATCAAGAGCGGGCCAAGGTGGGCTGCTCCCCCGTGAGCGGCGACGCCGCGCTGGCTTCGCTCGCCGGGGACTTCAGCACGGACATGGCCGAGCGCGACTTCTTCGACCACACCGACCCGGACGGCGCGACTCCCTGGGACCGCGCCGAGAAGGCCGGGATATCGGACCTGGGCGGCGAGAACATCGCCCGGGGCCAGGCCAACGCCCAGTCCGTGATGGACGCCTGGATGAACAGCGCCGGCCACCGGGCCAACATCCTCAACTGCGACTACAAGACCCTGGGCGTCGGCGCGCACTTCGCGCCGGGCGGCCCCTGGTGGACGCAGGACTTCGGCTTCTAGCGTGCACTAACTCTTGGTTAGCGCCACCCGTGAGCTAGCGCTGTCCAGGAGTACGCTATCTGTATGGATTCCACAGCTCAGGCCGAGCACAGCGCGGAGATGGCGTACGACGTGTTCTCCAAGCTGTGCCCCTCGCGCGGCACCCTGGAGCACGTCACCGGACGCTGGGGCGCGCTGACCCTGGGCGCGCTGCACGACGGCACGTTCCGTTTCAACGAACTGCGCCGCCGGGTCGACGGCGTGAGCGAGAAGATGCTGTCCCAGACACTGCACGCGCTGGAGCGCGACGGCCTGGTCCGCCGCGACGCGCAGCCCACCAATCCGCCGCGCGTGGACTACCAACTCACCCCGCTGGGACGGGAGATCACCGACCGCCTGATGGACCTCATCCACTTCGTGGAGGGCAGGATGGACGGCGTGATCGAAGCCCGCGAGCGCTACGACGAGCGGGCGGCCGGCGGCCGCTGACAGCGCGGGCAGAAGTAGCTGGAGCGGTTCATCCAAGGGCGTCGGCGCATCGGCGTACCGCAGCGGCGGCACGGCTCGTCCTCACGTCCGTAGGCATCGAGCGACCGCTCGAAGTACCCGGACTCGCCGTTCACGTTCACGTACAAGCTGTCGAAGCTGGTGCCGCCGACGGCGAGGGCGGCGTTCATCACGTCCCGTACGTGGCCCAGGAGTTGGGCCGTGCGCGGGCGCGTGAACGTGGCGGTGGGACGCTCGTAGTGCAGCTTCGCCCGCCAAAGGGCCTCGTCCGCGTAGATGTTGCCGACGCCGCTGATCAACGACTGGTCGAGCAGGGCACGTTTGATCGTCGTACGGCGACGGCGCAGCGCGGTGTGGAAGGCCGCGTCGTCGAACTGCTCGTCGAGCGGGTCGCGTGCGATGTGCGCGATGACGTCCGGGAGCCCGTCCGGGGTGGTCGCGTGCAGTGAGAGACCGCCGAAGGTGCGCTGGTCGACGAAGCGCAGCTCGGTGCCGAGCGCGTCGGCGAACCGCATCCGGATCCTCAAGTGCTTCTCGTCGGGCGCCTCTTGGGGCTGGACGAGCAGCTGTCCGCTCATGCCGAGATGGGCGAGGATCGAGGTGCCGCTGTCCTCGACGGGCAGCCAGAGGTACTTCCCGCGCCGCATCGCCGTACCGACCCGGTGGCCCTTGAGGCGGAGCCCGAAATCGTCACCGCCCGCGAGATGCCGCCGCACGGCGCGCGGATGCAGCACCTCGACATCGGCGACGGTCCGATGAGCCACCCACCGCTCAAGACCGCGCCGGACGACTTCGACCTCGGGCAGCTCGGGCACGGGGATTCACTCCGGGGTAAACGGGTGGGTGGGCGGGAAGAATGCCGCGAAGCGGCGAAATGGCTGGTGCCGGCCACCCAAAGGGCGACCGGCACCACCAGTAAAGCGACTGTCAGGCAGACGGGGCTTCGGCAGCCTCGTCAACCTCCGCGACAGCGGGAGCAGCGGCGGCGGCGACTTCCGCCGCCTTGATCCGCTCATCCGCGGCAGCGCGAATCTCGCGCCACGCGGACTCCGCGGCCTGCTGCTCCGCTTCCTTCTTGCTGCGGCCGGTGCCGGTGCCGTACGAGACGCCTCCGACGCGGGCGGCAGCAGTAAAGGTCTTCTCGTGGTCCGGGCCGCTCTCCGTGACGAGATACTCGGGAACGCCGAGGCTCTCGGTGGCGGTGAGCTCCTGGAGGCTGGTTTTCCAGTCCAGGCCCGCGCCCAGGTTCGAGGACTTCTCGATCAGCGGGTCGAAGAGCCGGTGCACCAGCTCGCCCGCCGCGTCCAGACCCTGGTCCAGATAGACCGCGCCGATCACCGCTTCAAGGGTGTCGGCGAGGATGGATGCCTTGTCCCGGCCACCCGTGCCCTCTTCGCCCCGGCCGAGCCGGATGAAGGAGCCGAGTTCGAGGCCACGACTGACCTCCGCCAGCGCACGCGAATTGACCACCGCGGCCCGCAATTTGGCCAGCTGGCCTTCGGGCAGGTCGGGGTGGGTGCGATAAAGCGTGTCCGTGACGACGAGACCGAGCACCGAGTCCCCGAGGAACTCGAGCCGCTCATTCGTCGGCAGACCGCCGTTCTCGTACGCGTACGAACGGTGGGTCAGTGCACGCACCAGAAGGGCGGACTCGAGTTTGTACCCGAGCCGCCCTTCCAAAAGCGTGTGGGACGAGGCCGTGTTTTCCGCCTGCTTCTTGGCGTTTTCCGCCTTGGCGTCATCCGCCATCTTGTGGCTAGACACGGTGCCTCTCACCAGCCGCTCAGACCTCGAGGACCTGGCGCTTGTTGTACGTGCCGCAGCTCGGGCACGCGATGTGCTGCAGCTTCGGCTCCTGGCAACGCTCACACGAAACCAGAGTGGGGACCGCAGCCTTCCACTGCGACCGGCGGTGGCGCGTGTTGCTGCGCGACATCTTCCGCTTCGGAACAGCCACGGCTACTTCTCCTGCTTCTCGTCGACGCCGGCTTCGGCGCCGCTCACGTCGTCCTTCTCGCCGTCCTGGATGGTCCCGGCGAGTCCCTGCAATGCCGCCCAACGAATGTCGACGGCGTCATGGTGATGCTCCGGGTCGTCCGCGAGCCGCGCTCCGCACTGGGAACACAGGCCCGGACAGTCGTCCCGGCACACCGGCTGCATCGGCAGTGCGAGCACTACCGCGTCACGCAGCACGGGCTCGAGGTCGAACAAGCCGTCCTCGAGATAGAGCGTGTCCTCGTCGTCCTCGGCGTCGTCGGCCGGTTCCGCTGTGCGGCCCCGGTCGTCGGCGTCAGGGTACGAGAACATCTCCTGGAAGTCCGCTTCCACCTCAAGCTTCAGCGGCTCCAGACACCTTACGCACTCCCCCTCGGCCGACGCACGGGCGGTGCCTGTGACAAGCACCCCTTCCATGACCGACTCAAGACGGATCTCCAGCTCGACCGGAGCACCTGCCGGCACTCCGATGACCCCTTCGATGCCGAAGACACCCGGAGAACCGGGGGCCTCGACGGAACGGGTCAGCCGCTGCTGCGCACCGGGACGCCGACCCAGCTCGTGTGTGTCGAACACGAGTGGATTGCGGTGGTCAAGGCGAGCACTCAGGGCTTTTCCTGCTTTCGAATCCTGGAAGTTCAAGAAGGCCGCCCCCGTCATGAGCTTCGCTCATTAGCCGGGCAGCCTGGATCGCGGACGTACGCGCGACCGAAGAGCCAGGATACTGGACCTTTCGCTCTCGGCCCAATCCGGTCCCACAAGGACCGCGGACCGGGCGCTAGCGGCCCTGTTCGTACTGGCGCAGCTGCTCCGCCGTGATCATGCCGGTGTCGAAGAGGCTGGTCTCGTCGAGGACGCCGGGGGCCTGGTGCTGCTGCTGCTGCGGCTCTCCGTACGCCTGCTGCTGGGTCTGGTCGTATCCCTGCTGCGGGTAGCCGTACGGATCCTGCTGCTGGTAGCCATACGGGTCCTGCTGGGCGTACTGCTGCTGGTAGGCGTACTGGTCCTGCTGCTGGTAGGCGTACGGGTCCGGCTCCTGCTGGGGCGGGGCGTACGGCTGCTGTGCGGGGATCTGCGGGGGCGCCTGGGGAGGCTGCGGAGCGGCGGCCGCGGGGGCGGGGGCCGCGGGAGCCGTGGGGGCGGTGAGGCCCGCGAGGTACTCGGCGTCCGTGGTGTGCGCCTGGGAAGCGAGGCCCTCGGCGAGGCCCGCGAGGTCGTCGGCGGGCGCACGGCCGTGCAGGGTCTGGCGGCCTCGGCCGACCGCCTCCAGGGTCTTGGCGAGGACCGCCTCGAAGGCGCCGAGCTTGGCGTCGACGTACGCGTCCGCGTCCCTGCGCAGCGTCTCGGGGTCGTGGCTGCGCTGCGGGGCGTCCTCGTCCTCGTAACCCTGCTCGTCGAGGCCGGGGCCTGTGCCGAGGAGCTTCTCGCGGCCGCGGCCGACGGAGCCGAGGGTCTTGGTGAGGACGACCTCGAAGTTGGCCAGCTTGCTGTCCACGTAGTCGTCGGCCTCGACGCGGACCTCGTCGGCTGCCTGCCTGGCCTCGGCGAGGATGCGTTCGGCCTCGCCCTGGGAGTTGCGGGCCACCTCCGTGTCGGAGATCAGCGAACCGCGCTCGGCGTGCGCGGTCTCGATGATCCGCTCCGCCTCCTGGCGGGCCTGCTCGACGAGCTGCTCGCGGCCGCCGATGAGCTCCTGGGCCTGGGCGAGGGAGCCGGGCAGTGCCTGGCGCACCTCTTCGAGCATCGACAGCAGATCGGCGCGGTTGACCACGCACGAGGCCGACATCGGCATGGACCGGGCACTGCCGACCGCGTCGACGATCTCGTCGATCTTCTTCTGCACGTCCACCGTGTGCTCGCCACTCTCTACAGCTGGTTGGAGACGGACGGCACGACTGTAAGGCCAGTCGGCGGCCGTCCGACACCGGGTGACGGACTGTCAGTTGGCCCGGTGGTCCGTCACTTCTTGCCGATGCGCTCCACCAGTGCCTCGTGGACCACCGGCGGCAGCAGGTGGGCGACGTCGCCGCCCCAGGCGGCCACTTCCTTGACCAGCGAGGAGGAGAGGAAGCTGTAGGTGGGGTTGGTGGGCACGAAGAGGGTCTCGACGCCCGAGAGGCCGTTGTTCATCTGGGCCATCTGCAGTTCGTAGTCGAAGTCGCTGACGGCGCGCAGACCCTTGACGATGGCCGGGATGTCGCGCTGCTTGCAGAAGTCGACGAGGAGGCCGTGGAAGGACTCGACCTCGACGTTCCCGAAGTCGGCGGTCACCTCGCGGATCAGCTCGATCCGCTCGTCGACGGTGAACAGGCCCTTCTTCGACTGATTGATCATCACCGCGACGTGCACCACGTCGTACAGCTTTGAGGCGCGGGCGATGATGTCGAGGTGTCCATTGGTGATGGGGTCGAATGACCCCGGACAGACGGCGCGGCGCAACTGAAGTCCCTCGCTCTCCGGTCCGGTCATGGCGCGATCACTGAGTCGTCGCACGTAGAGGCGGCGCGACCGTACCAAAACGTGCCTTCGCCGTAGCGACGGGACCTCAGTGCTTCAAAGCCGTCGGGCCAGCCGAATTCTCCGCCTCTGGTACTGCGTTCAACGGTGACGAGCGCGTCGTCCGTGAGCCAGCCCCCCGCGCGGAGTGTGAGCAGGATCTCGCGAAGATCGTCATCGGTGACGACGTACGGAGGGTCGAGAAAGACCAGGTCGTACGGGGTCGTGGGGGCGCCGCCCTGGACGATCTGGGCCGCTTTGCCCGCCCTGACCTCTGCGCCGGGCAGGCCGATCGACTTCACGTTCTCCCTGACGGTGCGCACCGCTCGGGCGTCGGCCTCGACGAGCAGGGCGTGGCCCGCACCGCGCGAGAGCGCTTCGAGGCCGATGGCCCCGGACCCGGCGTACAGGTCGAGGACGCGTGCACCCTCCAGCGTGCCCTGTAGGGCCTGCCAGGTGGAGAACAGGCCCTCGCGTGCGCGGTCGGTCGTGGGCCGTGTGCCGTTTCCTGGCGGGACGGCGAGGCGACGTCCGCCGGCCACTCCGGCGATCACGCGGGTCATCTGAGTCCTTGTCGGTGAACGAACGTGCGGAAGATCCGGCCTCAGTCTCTCAGCCTCGGCGCCGCTCCTGCCTGTCAGCCCTTGTCACCGCGTCGTCCCCTCTTGTCACCCCTTGTCGAGGTACTGCTCGCGCTCGTCGTCCAGGAGGGCGTCCAGAGCCGTGCGCAGCTCGGGCAGGTGTTCCAGCTCCGGGTCGTTCGACACCACCGTCACGGCCTCCTCGCGGGCCTCGGCGATGATCTCCTCGTCCTCGATGACCGCGAGCATGCGCAGGCTGGAGCGGACACCGGACTGCGCCTGGCCCAGTACGTCGCCCTCGCGGCGCTGCTCCAGGTCGATCCTGGAGAGCTCGAAGCCGTCGAGCGTCGCGGCCACGGCTCCGAGGCGGGCGCGGGCGGGGCTCGCCTCGGGCATGTCGGTGACCAGCAGGCAGAGGCCGGGGGCCGAGCCGCGGCCGACGCGGCCGCGCAGCTGGTGCAGCTGCGATACGCCGAAGCGGTCCGCGTCCATGATCACCATCGCGGTGGCGTTCGGGACGTTCACGCCGACCTCGATGACCGTCGTCGCGACCAGGACCTGGGTCTCGCCCGCGGCGAAGCGGCGCATCACCGCGTCCTTGTCGTCGGGCTGCATGCGGCCGTGCAGGATCTCGACCTTCAGGCCGCTCAACGGGCCGCGGGCGAGCTGCTCGGCGACCTCGATGACTGCGAGCGGGGGCCGCTTCTCGGCGGTGGCCTCCTCCTCGGCCTTCTTCTTGGCCTTCTTCGGATCGTCCTCCTCATCGCCGATCCGGGGGCACACCACGTACGCCTGGTGGCCGTTCTCGACCTCCTCGCGCACGCGCTCCCACGCGCGCGCCAGGAAGTGGGGCTTGTCCTCGGCCGGGACGACATGGCTGGCGATCGGTGAACGGCCCGCGGGGAGCTGGTCCAGGACCGAGGTCTCCAGGTCGCCGAAGACCGTCATCGCGACCGTGCGCGGAATGGGCGTGGCCGTCATGACGAGGAGGTGCGGGGGCTGCTTGCCCTTCCCGCGCAGGGCGTCGCGCTGCTCGACCCCGAAGCGGTGCTGTTCGTCTACGACGACCAGGCCCAGGTCGTGGAACTGGACCTTGTCCTCGATCAGCGCGTGCGTGCCGATGACGATCCCTGCC
This sequence comes from Streptomyces sp. BA2, assembly GCF_009769735.1. Lineage (NCBI taxonomy): Bacteria > Bacillati > Actinomycetota > Actinomycetes > Kitasatosporales > Streptomycetaceae > Streptomyces > Streptomyces sp. BA2. Next base: position 6,570,994 of record NZ_WSRO01000002.1, on the reverse strand, counting down.
TCGCCGGTGACCAGGTCGAGCAGGGCCTGGCGCCGGCCCGCCACCCCCATCGAGCCGGTGAGCAGCGTGACCTTCGTGCCCTGGTCCGAGCCGCCGAGCATGCCGCCCTCGGCAAGATCGCCCATCATCTCGGTGATCGAGTGGTGGTGCTGCTGGGCGAGGACCTCGGTGGGCGCGAGCATCGCGGCCTGCCCGCCCGCGTCCACGACGGCGAGCATGGCGCGCAGGGCCACCATCGTCTTGCCCGATCCGACCTCTCCCTGGAGCAGTCGGTGCATCGGGTGCTCGGTCGCCAGGTCGTCGAAGATCTCCTTGGAGACCTTCTCCTGTCCCTCGGTAAGGGTGAAGGGCAGCTTGGCGTCGAAGGCTTCGAGCAGGCCGCCCGCGCGGGGGCGGCGGGCGATGGCGGGGAGCTGCGCGTCCGCGTACCTCCGGCGGGCCAGGGCCACCTGGAGGACGAAGGCCTCGTCCCACTTGAGGCGGTCGCGGGCGGATTCGATGTCCGCCTTGGTCTGCGGGCGGTGGATCTTCAGGAGCGCTTCGGGGAGCGGGATCAGCTCCCGGCCGTCGCGAAGGCCCGGCGGCAGCGGGTCGACGGCTTCCTGGGCGCTCGGCAGGACCGCGTCGACGGACTTGGCGATCTTCCAGGACTCCAGCTTGGCGGTGGCCGGGTAGATCGGGATGAGGGCGCCTGCCCAGGAGTCGACCGCCTCGTCGGCGTTGTCGGAGTCGCCCTTGAGGAGTTCGTACGCCGGGTGGGCGAGCTGCATCTTGCGGTTGAAGACGGATGCCTTGCCCGCGAACATCGCGCGTGTGCCGGGCAGCAGGTCCTTGTGCGGCTTGTGGATGCCCCGGCCGAAGAAGACCAGCTGGAGCTGGCCGCTGCCGTCGGTGATCGTCACTTCGAGGCGCTGGCCCCTGCCGCCGTTGAAGGTCAGGATGCGCGCCGTCGCGACCTGGGCGACCACCGTGACGTGCTCGTCCAGCGGCAGGTCGGCGAGGCGTGTGAGCTCGCCCCGCTCCGCGTACCGCCGTGGGTAGTGGTGCAGCAGGTCGCCGACGGTGTGCAGGTCCAGGTGCTCGGCCATCACCTTCGCGGTGGCGGGACCGACCACTTTCTTCAGGGGTTCTTCGAGCGCGGGCACGAGATCCATTGCACACCACACCACTGACAATTCGGCGTACGTCTGTGAAATCCGCTGGTCAGTAAGGCGGGAGGCAGGGTTACTCCACGCCGATCAGGAGCAGCGCCGACTGGCGTCCGCCGCGGTAGACCACCGTGTCGACCGCCAGATGCGCCTCGCGCACATGCTTCTCCAGGTCGTCGCCGAGACTGTCCGGCACGTCGTCGCCGAGCACCAGCGTGACCATCTCGCCGCCCGCGGCCAGCATCCGGTCGAGGACGGAGCATGCGGTGCGCGTGGTGTCGTCGCCGATCAGCGCGACATCGCCGTCGATCAGGCCGAGGACGTCCCCTGCCTGGCAGATGCCCGCCATGGTCCACGACTGCCGCTCGGCGACGGCCAGTTCGGCGTACCGCGTCGCGCCTGCCGCCGAGGTCATCGCGACGACGTCCTCGTCGAAGCGGCGGTCCGGCTCGTGCACGGCGAGCGCCGCGATGCCCTGGACCGCGGACCGGGTCGGGATCAGCGCGACCCGCACCCCTTCGGTGCGGGCCTGCTCCGCCGCGGCGGCCGCGGTGTGGCGCAGCTCGGCGTCGTTCGGCAGGAGAACCACCTCGCGCGCGTGGGCCCGCCGGATGGCGTCGACGAGTTCTCCGCTGGCGGGCGGCTCCCCGGGGCGCGTGGGCACGGTGGTCGCACCGGCATCGGCGTAGAGACCGGCGAGCCCCTCCCCCGGTACGACGGCGACGATCCCGCGCTGCGCCCGTTCCCGGGGCGGCTGCACGGCGCCCGCGGTGTGCGCGTCGCCCACCCCGAAGTGGGTGATGCGGATGCGGTGGGGCCGCCCGGCCTCGACGCCCGCCTCGACGGCGGCACCGGCGTCGTCCACATGGACGTGGACGTTCCACAGCCCGTCACCGCCGACGACGACGAGTGAGTCCCCGAGCCCGTCAAGACGGGTCCGCAGCCGCGCGACGGCCGTGTCGTCGGCCTCCAGGAGGTAGATGACCTCGAAGGCCGGGGCCGTGGCGTCGGCTGGGGCGTCCTGGCACTCGATGGGCTCCACGCGCGCGTGGCCGCCCGAAGCCGAAGCCGTCTTCAGGAGCACCGTCTCGCCCGACAGGACCTCCACGAGCGCCCCGAGCACCGCCACGAGCCCGCGCCCCCCGGCGTCCACCACTCCCGCGCGGCCGAGCACCGCGAGCTGCTCCGGCGTCGCGTCCAGCGCCCGGCACGCACCGTCGTACGCGGCCCGCGCCACCGCCCCGCAGTCGCCGTCGGCGCCAGAAGCCGCCGCGGACGCCGCGTCGGCAGCGGCGGCCGCCACCGTCAGGACCGTGCCCTCGACGGGGTGCGCCACCGCTTGGTAGGCGGACTCGGCGGCCCGCCCCAGCGCGAGCGCCAGCGCCCGGCTGTCGGCGTGATCAGTGTCACGGTCGGCGCCGAGGACCTGCGCCATCCCCCGCAGCAGCTGCGACAGGATCGTGCCCGAGTTCCCGCGGGCCCCGATCAGCGCGCCGTGCGCCATCGCCCGCGCGGCCTCGGCCAGCGAGGGGCGGGCCGGCTCCAGGCCCGTGAAGACCGCGTCGACCGCCTGGGACGCCGATTCCACGGTCAGATAGAGGTTCGTTCCGGTGTCCCCGTCCGCGACCGGATAGACGTTGATCGCGTCGATCTCCTCGCGGGCCCGTCCCAGGGCGTCCAGAGCGAGGCCGCACCAGGCGCGCACCGCGACGGCGTCGAGGTTCTGCGGCACCTGCTCGCCTCCTAAGGGCATCCGGAATGGACGCAGCGTAGACCGGGAAGGGCGAAAGGCCCGGGGCGGGGCCGGGGCGAGACATGGTAGTTTCGTTCTATCGAAGCAGTCGTTGTATGCTGCTCCGGTTGCCCGATACCCATCGGGCCATTCCTCCTGGCAACGCCACCCACGATCATTGCACTGATCCCGGCATGCCGGGATTAACCGTAAGTGCATCTGAAGTCTTGGAGTGACCCGTGGCTGCCAACTGCGACGTCTGCGGCAAGGGGCCGAGCTTCGGCAACAACATCTCGCACTCTCACCGCCGTACGTCCCGTCGCTGGAACCCGAACATCCAGCGCGTTCGTGCCGTGGTCAGCGGGACGCCGAAGCGGCTCAACGCCTGCACCTCGTGCATCAAGGCCGGCAAGGTCTCGCGCTGACGCAAGTAAGCGCGGCCACCTAGCTGGTTGCTGAAAGAGCCGGTCCCCCTCGGGGGACCGGCTCTTTCGTGTGCCCGAGCCCCTTACCGGCCCCGGAACCGCCAGCCATGATCCACGGGCCCGATCCCGCCACCGAGCGCGAACCCGGCCGCGATCGCCCCGGTCACGTACTCCTTCGCCGCCGCGACGGCCTCCGGCACCGGCAGGCCCTTGGCCAGGTGCGAGGCGATGGCACTCGCGAGGGTGCAGCCCGTGCCGTGCGTGTGGCGGTTGTCGTGGCGGGGCGCGCGCAGCCAGTGCTCGTCGGAGCCGTCGGTGAGCAGGTCCACCGCATCACCCCGGAGGTGCCCTCCCTTGATGAGCGCCCATCGCGGGCCGTACGCCAGGAGGGCCGCCGCCGCCCGCCGCATTCCGTCCTCGGACTCGACGTGGACGCCCGTGAGCTGTGCGACCTCGTCGAGGTTCGGGGTCGCGACCGTGGCGACGGGCAGCAGCTTCGTCCGTACGGAGCCGAGCGCCGAGGCGGCCAGGAGCGAGTCGCCGTGCTTGGAGACGCCCACCGGGTCGACGACCGAGGGGGCGTCGGTGCCTGCGATCAACTCGGCCACCGCCTCGACCAGTTCGGCCGAGGCGAGCATGCCGGTCTTGACGGCCTGTACGCCGATGTCGTCGACGACGCTGCGGTACTGCGCGCGCACCGCATCCACCGGCAGCTCCCAAAAGCCTTGTACGCCAAGGGAGTTCTGCGCGGTGACGGCCGTGACGACGCTCATGCCGTGCGTGCCGAGTGCCAGCATCGTCTTCAAGTCGGCCTGGATGCCCGCGCCGCCGCCGGAGTCGGAACCGGCGACGGTCAGGACGCGGGGCGGGGCCTGGCCCGCTCCAAGGACCGCGCTCACTCCATGTCCCCGTTGTCCCCGAAGTGGTCCCAGCCCTTGCTGGTCCAGGGCGCCCCGTCCACCGTCACCTGCGGCAGGGCCGAGGGGTTGAGGACCTCGCCGATGACCTTCCAGCGGGCGGGCAGCTTCACGTCCGGCGGGAACGTCGCCACGATCGCGTGGTCCTCGCCGCCGTTGAGCACCCACTGCAGCGGGTCGACGCCGACGGCCTGGCCGATGTCATTCATCTGGGAGGGCACGTCTACGTCTCCGGAGCGGATGTCGATGCGCACCTTGCTCGACTCGGCGATGTGGCCGAGGTCGGCGATCAGGCCGTCGCTCACGTCCGTCATCGAGGTGGCGCCGAGTCCCGCGGCCGCGGGGCCCGCGTGGTACGGCGGTTCGGGCCTGCGGTGGGCCTCCACGAAGGCGCGGGGCGAGCGGAAGCCGCGCGAGAGCACCGCGTGCCCGGCTGCGGACCAGCCCAACCAGCCGGTGACGGCGACGACATCGCCGGGCTGCGCCCCGGCGCGGGTGACCGGCTCGTGGTTGCGCAGATCGCCGAGCGCGGTGATCGCGACGGTGATCGTGTCACCCCGTACGACATCACCGCCCACGACGGCCGCTCCCGCGACCTGGCATTCGTCCCGCAGGCCGTCCATGAGCTCCGTGGGCCAGCTGGCGGGGAGTTCGGCGGGCACGACAAGGCCCAGGAGGAGCGCGGTCGGCACGGCGCCCATGGCCGCGATGTCGGCCAAATTCTGCGCGGCTGCCTTGCGGCCCACGTCGTACGCGGTCGACCAGTCACGGCGGAAGTGCCGCCCCTCCAGGAGGATGTCGGTGCTCGCCACGACCCTGCGGTCGGGAGCCGACACGACGGCGGCGTCGTCGCCAGGACCGAGCCGGACGGCCGGGGTGGAGGTGAGCCGAGAGGTGAGTTCCCTGATGAGCCCGAACTCCCCCAACTCGCCGACGGTTCCCTTCACCGGGACTCACCATGCCCTTTCACGCTGCTCGGCTTGCGGTCGCGAGCCGTCACTGTCATAGGTACGGTCGATATGACCGTCAACTTCTGTTGCCCGTCCACCGCGATGTGCGCGCCACAGGTCCCCCGGGTCTCCCCGCGAGAAGCGGCGACGCGGTACCGTGGCGTCCCTTCTCCCCACATGATCCTCGTGGCCGCCCTGGAGGTTCCGTGGTACAGGCGTACATCCTGATCCAAACAGAGGTCGGCAAGGCGTCGACCGTCGCCGAGCTGATCGGCAAGATCCCAGGAGTGATCCAGGCCGAGGACGTGACCGGACCCTACGATGTCATCGTGCGCGCCCAGGCGGACACGGTCGACGAACTCGGCCGCATGGTGGTCGCCAAGGTCCAGCAAGTGGACGGCATCACCCGGACCCTGACCTGCCCCGTCGTGCACTTGTAGCCCCCGTCTACCCTTGGCCGGTGAAGATTTCCCGTCGCCGGCGTCGCTGCCTCGTCTCAGCTCCCGCCCTCGCACTGCTGATCGCGTCCGCGGGCTGCTCCTCAGCAGACGAAGCGGTGAAGGCTGCGGTTCCCACCCCGGACAGCAAGGTCACCGAACTGTGCCGGAACCTGGACAAGCGGCTGCCGAAGAAGGTGGACGGTCTTGGGCGCGTTGATCCCGAGCCGAAGTCCGAGCTGACCGCCGGGTGGGGAGACCCGGCGATCATACTGCGCTGTGGTGTCGCCAAGCCGCCGAAGATGAACGACCCCGAGGCGGACGGCGTGACGGCTGACGGCGTCAACTGGCTGATCGAGGAGCAGGACGACGGTTCGTTCCGCTTCACCACCACGCTGCGCAAGGCGTACGTGGAGATCACGCTGCCCAAGGAGCGCGCGGGGGACGGCGTGAGCCCGCTGACGGACTTCGCCGCCCCCGTCAAGAAGACCATCCCCAAGGGAATCGCCTAGGGCCCTTCTGACGGGTCTCCCGGGCTAGCGCAGCCCCGTCGACCGGTTGAGGGCCGCCTGCACGAGGCGGTCCACGAGTTCGGGGTAGCTGACGCCGCTCGCTTCCCACATCTTCGGGTACATCGAGATGGGCGTGAAGCCCGGCATCGTGTTGATCTCGTTGATCACGAACCCGTCCTCGGTGAGGAAGAAGTCCGCGCGCACCAGACCTTCGCAGGACGTGGCCTCGAAGGCGTCGACCGCGAGCCGCTGGATCTCGGCGGTCTGCTCGGGCGTCAGCGGGGCGGGCACGATCCCGGGCGTCGAGTCGATGTACTTCGCCTCGAAGTCGTAGTAGTCGTGCGACTGCACCGGCGGGATCTCGGCGGGCACGCTCGCGCGCGGTCCGTCCTCGAACTCCAGGACCCCGCACTCGATCTCGCGGCCGCGCAGGAGCGACTCGACGAGGATCTTGGGGTCGTGGCGGCGGGCCTCGTCGATCGCCTCGTCGAGGCCTTCGAAGGAGTCGACCTTCGTGATGCCCATCGAGGAGCCCCCGCGCGCGGGCTTGATGAACAGCGGCCAGCCGTGGTCGCCGGCGAACTCCGCGATCTTCTTGCGGGCGCCCTCCTGGTCACGGTCCCACTCGCGCGGGCGGATCACCAGGTACGGGCCGACGGGGAGACCGAAGGAGGTGAACACCCGCTTCATGTACTCCTTGTCCTGGCCGACAGCCGACGCGAGCACTCCGGCGCCCACGTAGGGCACTCCGGAGAGCTCCAGGAGTCCCTGGAGGGTGCCGTCCTCGCCGTACGGACCGTGCAGCATCGGGAAGACGACGTCGACCTCACCGAGCGCCTTGGGCACGGAGCCGGGCTCGCTGTAGACGACCTCGCGGTTGCCGGGGTCCAGCGGCATCACGACGCCGCCGTCGGCCGACTCGGCGAGCGCGTCGACGTTGGGCACCTGCCGGTCGGTGATCGCCATGCGGTCGGGATCGTCGGCGGTCAGGGCCCAGCGGCCGTCCGTCGTGATGCCGATGGGCAGGACGTCGTACTTGGTGCGGTCGATGGCCCGCAGCACGGCGCCCGCCGTGACGACCGAGATGCCGTGCTCCGAGCTGCGGCCGCCGAACACGACGGCCACACGCGGCTTGCGGAGCGGCAGCTCAGAGCTCTGCTCGGGGCGCGGCTCGGGGCTCTGGGGGAGGTTCTCGCTGCTCATATCGGCTTGAGGGTACCCGCTGGCCCGGGGAGAGTCAGCGGCGACAGTCAGCGGCGCTCGGGCTTGGCGCTGCGCGACATCAGCTCCTTGAGGGCGACCACCGGCGGTGTGCCCTCGTGCACGATGCCCACGACCGTCTCGGTGATGGGCATGTCGACGCCGTGCCTGCGGGCCAGATCAAGCACCGACTCACAGGACTTGACGCCCTCGGCGGTCTGCTTGGTGACCGCGATGGTCTCCTCCAGCGTCATGCCCTTGCCGAGGTTCGTGCCGAAGGTGTGGTTGCGCGACAGCGGCGAGGAGCAGGTGGCCACCAGGTCGCCCAGGCCCGCGAGTCCGGAGAACGTCAGCGGGTCGGCGCCCATCGCCAGGCCCAGGCGGGTGGTCTCGGCGAGGCCGCGGGTGATGAGCGAGCCCTTGGCGTTGTCGCCGAGGCCCATGCCGTCCGCGATGCCGACGGCGAGACCGATGACGTTCTTGACGGCGCCGCCCAGTTCGCAGCCGACGACGTCCGTGTTCGTGTACGGGCGGAAGTACGGGGTGTGGCAGGCGGTCTGGAGGCGCTGCGCGATCGATTCGTCGCGGCAGGCGACCACGGCGGCCGCGGGCTGCCTGGCGGCGATCTCGCGGGCGAGGTTGGGGCCCGTGACGACGGCGACACGGTCGGCGGCGACCTTCGTGACGTCCTCGATGACCTCGCTCATCCGCATCGCGGAGCCCAGTTCGACGCCCTTCATGAGGGAGACGAGCACGGTGTCGGTGGCGAGCAGCGGCGCCCACTCGGCGAGGTTGCCGCGCAGCGTCTGCGAGGGCACCGCGAGCACGGTGAAGTCGGCGCCCGCCGCGGCCTCGGCCGGGTCGGTGGTCGCCCTGAGGTTCTCCGGGAGTTCGACACCGGGGAGGTAGTCAGGGTTGCTGTGCGAGGAGTTGACGGCGTCGGCGAGTTCGGCGCGGCGGCCCCACAGGGTGACGTCGCACCCGGCGTCGGCGAGCACCATGCCGAAGGCGGTACCCCAAGAGCCCGTTCCGAAGACGGCGGCCTTCACCGGGTTCGTCACTTGCTGTCCTCCGTGGTGTTCTCGGGGCTGATCTCGGGGGTGACCTCGGTGACGCTCCGGCCGCTCCGGCCCGCCGCCTTGCGGCGTTGCGCGAGCCGCGCCTTGCGCGGGTCGTAGGGGGTGTCGGGGGCCTTCTCCTGCCGGATCTCCTCCAGGAGTTCGGTGATCGCGGCCATGATGGTCTCGGTCACCTCCCGCAGGACCTCGGGGGTGGGTTCCTTGTCGTAGAAACGCGAGAGGTCGACCGGCTCGCCCGCGAGCACCTGGAGCTTCTTGCGCGGGAAGAGGCTGAGCTTCTTGCTGTACGGGGGAAGCGCGAGGTTGGCGCCCCACTGCGCGACGGGTACCACCGGGCACTGGGTCCGCAGGGCGACCCGCGCGGCACCGGACTTGGCCGTCATCGGCCACATCTCGGGGTCCCTGGTGAGGGTGCCCTCGGGGTAGAACGCCACGCACTCGCCGCGCTCGATCGCGTCGACCGCGGCACGGAAGGCGTCGAGCGCGTTCGTGGTCTCGCGGTAGACCGGGATCTGGCCGGTGCCCTTCATGACCTTGCCGACGAACCCGTCCTTGAAAAGGCCGTCCTTTGCCAGGAAACGAGGCACTCGTCCGGTGTTGTACTGAAAATGCGCGTACGAGAGCGGGTCGATATACGAGTTGTGATTCACCGCGGTGATGAATCCACCGTCGGCCGGAATGTGTTCCATTCCTCGCCAGTCCCGCTTGAACAGAACCACCAGCGGCGGTTTAGCGATGACCGCCGCCAGGCGGTACCAGAAGCCGATTCTGCGGCGGGACACTCGGACACCTTCCTCCATGAACCTGGTCGGCCGCACAAGTGTCGCCCCAGGCTGCCTGTCTGTCGAGAACACCGTACGCCCGCCCCGGGAACCCGGCCCCGGTAGTGCCCCGCCCAGCAGGTCACAATGGGCGCGACGCGAAGGACGGAGCCGCCACCCGTGCAGTGGACTTTGGTGATACCCCTGAAACCGCTGGAGCGCGCCAAGAGCAGGCTCACCGCCACCACCGGCGACACCCTGCGCCCCGGCCTCGCCCTCGCCTTCGCACAGGACACCGTGGCCGCCGCGGTGGCCTGTCCTTCCGTACGGGATGTGGTGGTCGTCACGGACGACGGCCTCGCCGGGCGCGAGCTGGCGGTACTGGGGGCCCGGATCGTGCGTGACGAGCCCGCCGGTGGCCTCAACGCGGCCCTGGCGCACGGAGCGGCGGCCGTGCGCGCGGGGAGGCCCGAAACGGCCGTCGCGGCGCTGAATGCCGATCTCCCCGCGTTGCGCCCCCTGGAATTGGCCCGGGTACTCGACAGCGCGGCCCGATTTCCCCGCTCTTTCCTCGCGGACGCCGCAGGAATCGGTACGACACTGCTCTGCGCGGCCCCCGGCATGGAATTGCGCCCGGCATTCGGCGCGGCTTCCCGTTCCCGGCACGCGGCATCCGGGGCGGTGGAACTTCCGCTCGGCGACGTCGATTCCGTACGCCAGGACGTGGACACGGGCGACGACCTGCGGGCCGCGCTCGCGCTGGGCGTCGGGCCGCGTACGGCGACGGCTGCCGCGAGGCTCCTGATCGCCGACTGAGACAGCCGACTGAGTACGCTTCCCCCATGCAGGCGACCGCGTACACGTACGACTCCGAGACCCGCAGCGGCAGCGTGCTGCTCGACGACGGCACTCCGGTGCCCTTCGATCCCCCGGCGTTCGACGCGGGCGGCCTGCGGCTTCTCAGGCCCGGCCAGCGGGTGCGGATCGAGGTCGAGGGCGAGGGCGAGGGGCGCCGCATCACGCTGGTGACGCTGCAGACGTTCTGAGGAAGCGCTGAGATGCACTGAGGCGCACCGAGGCGCACCAAGGCGCACTGAAAAGACCCCGTACACGCCGCGGGCCGGGCTCCCAGTGGGGAGCCCGGCCCGGCGCGTGAGTGCCCTTGCGCCCTTACTTCTTGCGGGCGGTCGCCTTCTTGGCGGTGGTCTTGCGCGCCGTGGACTTCTTGGCAGGCGCCTTCTTGGCGGTGGCCTTCTTGGCCGGCGCGGTCTTCTTGGCGGTGGCCTTCTTCGCCGGCGTAGCCTTCTTCGCCGTCGTCTTCTTGGCCGTGGCCTTCTTGGCCGTCGCCGCCTTCTTGGCGGTGGTCTTCTTGGCGGTCGCCTTCTTCGCCGTCGCCGTCGTCTTCTTGGCGGTGGCCTTCTTGGCGGTGGCGGCCTTCTTCGCCGTCGCCTTCTTGGCGGTGGCCTTCTTGGCCGCTGCCTTCTTCACGGTCGCCGAAGCACCGCCGCCCGAAAGGCTGCCCTTGGGCGCCTTCTTGACCGCGACGTCGTTCTTCGGGAGCTTCTTCGAGCCGCTCACCAGGTCCTTGAAGCCCTGTCCGGCGCGGAAGCGCGGAACCGAGGTCTTCTTGACCCGAACGCGCTCCCCGGTCTGCGGGTTGCGGGCGTAACGGGCCGGACGGTCAACCTTCTCGAACGAGCCGAACCCGGTGACCGAAACACGGTCTCCGCTGACCACGGCACGGACGACTGCGTCCAGAACCGCGTCCACGGCGTCGGCGGCCTGCTGACGGCCACCCACCTTGTCGGCAATCGCTTCTACGAGCTGCGCCTTGTTCACGTCTTCCCCTTCGGAGACCTCGCCCGAGCGTATTCGCCAGGCTTTTTCGCACGTTAGGCAGATATATACCGCAAATCAAACACGAAACGGGCTAATCACCCTTGTGCCGCAACGAACTCGACTGTCCATGAGTTCCTCGAAGGTTCCTCGAAGGGCCGTTTGAGCCTTGTAGCTCAGGTGTCTTCGGGGAATCGGCCCTCGTCAGCTTCCTCGATGGCCGCCATCAATCGCTCCAGACGCCTTGCCGCATCGGCGAGATCGTGTTTGGCCGCGGCCGTAATGACCAGCAGCTTCCGGGTCAGCGCCATCCGTACGCCCTCCGGGACTTGCAGTGCACGCACCCTTGAGTGCGCTTCCTTCAGTTGGTCCGCAACAAGCCCGTAGAGCTCGAGTTGGCTGTCACGTTCCATGCACCGATTGTGCCATCTGGGGCGAGTTGTCGCCTCCGCAGGGGGTAACTACCCACATCCGGCGCCCTTCTGAGGGTACCCGGTCGGACCGAGTACAAGGGGATTTCAAGCCTCTTCTGCCGTCCGAATCAAGGGAGTTGAGACCACCCGATCAGGTCATCGCGCAGCTCAAAGGGGGCAAACACAGATGTACCCCCAACCGTCCACGATTGGGGGTACACCAGGGTGTTGCGGGGGTGTCAGACCTGCACCGTCCGCGGTTTGTACGAGGGTCGCCCCGACTCGTACGCGGCGATGTCCGGCTCGTTCTGAAGCGTGATGCTGATGTCGTCCAGGCCGTTCAGGAGACGCCAGCGGGCGTTCTCGTCGAGTTCGAAGTCGGCGGTCACGCCCTCGGCGCGGACTTGGCGATCCTGCAGGTCAACGGTGATTTCGGCCTGCGGGTCGTTCTCGGTCAGCTCCCAGAGCGCGTCCACGACCTTCTGGTCGAGTACGACGGTCAGCAGGCCGTTCTTCAGCGAGTTGCCGCGGAAGATGTCGGCGAAGCGCGAGGAGATGACCGCCTTGAAGCCGAAGTTCTGCAGCGCCCATACGGCGTGCTCGCGCGAGGAGCCCGTACCGAAGTCGGGCCCCGCGACCAGGACCGTGGCGCCCTGGCGTTCGGGCTTGTTCAGGACGAACTCGCCGTCCTTGCGCCAGGCCTCGAAGAGCCCGTCCTCAAATCCGTCCCTGGTGACCTTCTTCAGCCAGTGGGCGGGGATGATCTGGTCGGTGTCGACGTTGCTGCGGCGCAGCGGAACGGCCCGGCCGGTGTGCGTGGTGAATGCTTCCATGGCTCTCAGACTCCGGCTGTCACAGGGGCGTCAGGGGCGTCAGTCAGGTCGGCGGGCGAGGCCAGGTGGCCCGTCACCGCGGTGGCGGCGGCGACCTGGGGCGACACCAGATGGGTGCGGCCGCCCTTGCCCTGCCTGCCCTCGAAGTTGCGGTTGGAGGTCGACGCGGAGCGCTCGCCGGGCGCCAGTTGGTCGGGGTTCATGCCCAGGCACATCGAGCAGCCGGCGTGCCGCCATTCGGCGCCCGCGGCGACGAAGACCTTGTCCAGGCCCTCCGCGACGGCCTCCAGGGCGACCCTGACCGAGCCGGGGACGACCAGCATCCGTACGCCGTCGGCGACTTTGCGGCCCTCGACGATGGAGGCGGCCGCACGCAGGTCCTCGATACGGCCGTTGGTGCACGAACCTACGAAGACGGTGTCGACCTTGATGTCGCGCAGCGCCTGTCCCGCGGTCAACCCCATGTATTCCAGGGCCTTTTCGGCGGCGTACCGCTCCGACGCGTCTTCGTACGAAGCAGGATCGGGGACCTGCGCCGAGAGCGGCGCGCCCTGGCCCGGGTTGGTGCCCCAGGTGACGAACGGCGCGAGCTCGGTGGCGTCGATGTAGACCTCGGCGTCGAAGACCGCGTCCTCGTCCGTCTTCAGGGTCTTCCAGTACGCGACCGCCGCGTCCCACTCCTCGCCCTTCGGGGCGTGGTCGCGGCCCTCGATGTAGTCGAAAGTGGTCTTGTCGGGGGCGATCATGCCCGCGCGGGCGCCGGCCTCGATCGACATGTTGCAGATGGTCATGCGGGCTTCCATCGAGAGTTTCTCGATGGCGGAGCCGCGGTACTCCAGGACGTAGCCCTGGCCGCCGCCGGTGCCGATCTTGGCGATGATGGCGAGGATCAGGTCCTTGGCCGTGACGTCGTCGGGCAGTTCGCCGTCGACGGTGATGGCCATGGTCTTCGGCGGGGCCATCGGCAGCGTCTGGGTCGCCAGGACGTGCTCGACCTGGGAGGTGCCGATGCCGAACGCCAGCGCGCCGAAGGCACCGTGCGTGGAGGTGTGGGAGTCGCCGCAGACCACGGTGGTGCCGGGCTGGGTCAGGCCCAGCTGCGGGCCCACCACGTGGACGACGCCCTGCTCGACGTCGCCCAGCGAGTGCAGACGTACGCCGAACTCCGCGCAGTTCTTGCGCAGCGTCTCCAACTGCACCCGCGAGACCGGGTCCGCGATGGGCTTGTCGATGTCGAGGGTCGGGGTGTTGTGATCCTCGGTCGCGATGGTGAGGTCGAGCCGCCGCACCGGCCGGCCGGCCTGACGGAGGCCGTCGAAGGCCTGCGGGCTCGTCACCTCGTGCAGCAGGTGCAGATCGATGAAGAGGAGGTCGGGCTCGCCTTCGGCGCGCCGGACGACGTGGTCGTCCCAGACCTTCTCCGCGAGTGTCCTACCCATCGCTTTCCCTCCGACCGGCTGTGTTGGGCCGGCCCAACTAGAGAATTGTTCGTCCACGCCCGTACCCCTCGTGCCGTGCGTGGACCGCTTTCCGTTGGTCCGCGGATCGCACGTCCCAGGGTGACGTGTTCCATCGAAAATTGAACTTGCGTTTCACAGAGTGAGACGCGAGTATCGACGCATGGACAACTCTAGCGGCGTCGGCGTTCTCGACAAGGCGGCTCTCGTCCTGAGCGCCCTGGAGTCCGGTCCGGCCACCCTCGCGGGCCTGGTCGCGGCCACCGGACTCGCACGACCCACGGCACATCGCCTCGCCGTGGCACTGGAACACCACCGGATGGTGGCGCGCGACATGCAGGGCCGTTTCATTCTCGGCCCGCGGCTCGCGGAACTCGCGGCGGCGGCCGGCGAGGACCGCCTGCTCGCCACGGCGGGCCCGGTCCTCACGCACCTGCGTGACGTGACGGGCGAGAGCGCGCAGCTCTATCGCCGCCAGGGCGACATGCGCATCTGCGTCGCCGCTGCCGAGCGCCTCTCGGGCCTGCGGGACACGGTCCCGGTCGGCTCGACGCTCACGATGAAGGCGGGCTCGTCCGCGCAGATCCTGATGGCCTGGGAGGAGCCGGAGCGCCTGCACCGCGGCCTCCAGGGCGCCCGCTTCACGGCCACGGCCCTTTCGGGCGTACGCCGCCGGGGCTGGGCCCAGTCGATCGGCGAGCGGGAGCCGGGCGTCGCGTCCGTCTCCGCCCCCGTGCGCGGGCCCTCGAACCGCGTGGTCGCCGCCGTATCGGTCTCCGGGCCGATCGAGCGCCTGACCCGCCACCCGGGCCGGATGCACGCGCAGGCCATCATCGACGCCGCGGGGCGCCTGTCCGAGGCCTTGCGCCGCACGGGCTGACCCGCACGCGCACGGGCCGACCCCGCGCCCGCACGCACGCACAGACAGCACACAGAACGCCCGAGGGGCCGCCTCAACGCCGCGGCGGCCCCTCGGGCGTTTTTCTGTCGCCCCCCCCCGCGTCCTCAGGCCATCTTGAGGCGGTCCGCGGCCCTGTCTCCCCTGCGGCCCACCGGCACCACACCGACGGCCGCACCCAGGCCGAACTCCGGCATGTTGATGTACACCGCCTCATGGGCGCCCTCGGGCACGACATACGTCTCGTGCCAGAAGCCGACCTTCCCCTTGCCCTCCTGCATCCGCCGGTTGAACGCGGCCCAGGCGGGCCGGTGCTCCTTGCCCTGCGCGGACGCGTAGGCGAGCAGCTTCTCGGACGACTCCCAGTACTGCACGACGTACAGGACCCGCGCCCCGCCGAGCAGCAGTTGATAGCCGAGCATCCCGCTCTCGCGGTCCTGGGACAGCTCCTTGAGCATCCGCGGCATCGCGCGGAAGACGGGCCACCAGCTGCGCAGGGCACGGAAGTTGTTGATGCGCATCCCGATGTTGAAGACGGTGACCTGGCCCTGCGCGTCGGCTGTCATGCGCCCTTCGATCGGCTTGGTGCTCACGATGGTTCCCCCTTCAGAGAGCGTTGGATAGCTCAGCTATCCATGATTGGATAGTGCCACTCCCCAAGGGGATAAGCAACAGGGATCCGCAAGAGGCAAGAAGCAAGAGGAGAAGTGAGCCGATGAGACTGGCGGAGCTCAGCACGCGCAGCGGGGTCTCGACGGCCACGATCAAGTACTACCTGCGCGAGGGCCTGCTCCCGCCGGGCCGCCGCGTGAGCGCGACGCAGGCCGAGTACGACGAGACACACCTGCGGCGGCTTCGCCTCGTCCGGGCGCTCATCCAGGTGGGGCGGGTGCCGATCGCGTCCGCCCGGGAGGTGCTCACCGCGCTGGAGGACGACTCCCTTGACCACAACTCCCGTCTGGGCACGGCGGTCTGGGCGCTCCCCCACGGCCCCGAGCCGGACGCCGACGATCCGGCGACGGAGACGGCACGCCAGACGGTGGACGCCCTCCTCGACCGGCTCGACTGGCGTTTCAGCCAGGGGTACGGACCCGATTCACCGGCGTACGGCATGCTCGTGACCGCGGTCGGGACGCTCGCCCGGCTCGGATACCCCTGCACAGTGGACGACTTGGCGCCGTACGCGCGCTCCGCCGGTCAACTGGCCGTTGCCGACTTGGACTTGGTGGAGCGTCACGAGTCGCCCGACGAACAGCTGGAGGCGGCGGTCGCCCTCACCGTGCTGTACGAGCCGGTCCTGCTGAGCCTGCGCAGGCTCGCCCAGGCCGAGGAGTCCAACCGCCGCTACGGGCAGGAGAATTGACCCGCCCGCCCCGCCCGACCTGCCGGGGCACGACGAAGGGGCCCTCCCTTGCGGGAAGGCCCCTTCTTCTGTACCCCCGACCGGATTCGAACCGGCGCTACCGCCTTGAGAGGGCGGCGTGCTAGGCCGCTACACAACGGGGGCTAGCTTGTCCTGCTGCACTGCTTTGTCCTGCTGTACTGCGCTGGGCTACCAGGACTCGAACCTAGAACAACGGAACCAGAAACCGTCGTGTTGCCAATTACACCATAGCCCACTGTGGTCTAGACCAGCTAGACCCTGCGTACCCCCGACCGGATTCGAACCGGCGCTACCGCCTTGAGAGGGCGGCGTGCTAGGCCGCTACACAACGGGGGCCCTAGCGATCCTGCATCGGTAGCAGTGGGTGCGACCCTGACTGCTTCCATGGGAAGGATCTGTACCCCCGACCGGATTCGAACCGGCGCTACTGCCTTGAGAGGGCAGCGTGCTAGGCCGCTACACAACGGGGGCGTTGCAGATAAGCTCTGCGAGCTGGCCTACCAGGACTCGAACCTAGACTAACGGAACCAGAAACCGTCGTGCTGCCAATTACACCATAGGCCATCGATACGCAACCCCTTGCGGGAGTTTTGCTCGACTTGCGCTTCCTGTTCGGACCTTTCGGCCTTCTCGGGCGGCGCAGGAAGAACATTACCCGAAGGTGGACGGCGCTCCAAAACGGGTATCGGCGCGGAGCAGCGGCGGCAGCTCGGTGAGACGCGTGATGCGGTGCACGCCCGACGGGCCTTCCTGGGCCGCGCTGTTGCGGTCGAGCCAGATCCCGAGAAGACCCGCGTCACGGGCGCCTCGTGCGTCGATCTCCGGCTGGTCCCCCACGTAGGCCACTTCCTCGGGCGCGAGCCCCATCGCCGTGCACACCGCGAGGAAGGCCTCAGCCGCAGGCTTGGAGACGCCGAGTTCGGCGGCGCACAGGACGGACTCGAAGCGGTCGCGCACACCGAGGACGCGCAGCTTGCGGTCCTGGACGATCAGGGCGGAGTTGGACAGGACCGCGTGGCGGTAGTCGTCGGCGAGGGCGTCGAGGACGGGGACGGTGTCGGGGAAGAGGGTCCAGGCGGATTCGTAATGTGTGAGGTAACGCTCGAACCAGGCGTCCGCCTCCTGGTCGCTCAGGACGGCACCCAGGAAGTCGCGCACGCGGTCGCGGCGCTGCGCCTGGAACTCGACCCCTCCGGCGCTGAAGCGTGCCCAGTGGCGCTCGGTGACCTCTTTCCACAGGTCCAGGGCGCGCTCGGCGGTCTCGTACCGCTCGATGAGGCCTTCGGCGGTGAGGTGGGCGTGCATGCCGGTGGTGTCGGCGTGCGCGTAATCGAAGATCGTGTCGTCGATGTCCCAGACCACGGCTTTGATCGGCATGTCTTCGACGGTATGCGAAGGGCCCGGGAGCCGTGGTGGCTTCCGGGCCCTTCGTTCTGAACGTACGTACTTACGCGGCCAGCTTCGCCAGGGCCGCGTCGATGCGGGTCAGCGACTTTTCCTTGCCCAGGATCTCCAGGGACTCGAAGAGGGGCAGGCCGACCGTGCGGCCGGTGACTGCGACGCGGACCGGGGCCTGGGCCTTGCCGAGCTTCAGGCCGTGCTCCTCGCCGGCGGCCAGGACGGCCTCCTTGAGGGACTCGGGCGAGGTCCAGTCGGCGGCGTCGAGCTTGGCGCGGGCCGTCGTCAGGAGCGCGGCAGGGTCGCCCTTGCCCATGGCCTTCGTCCAGGACGCCTCGTCCTCGACGGGCTTGTCGAGGAAGAGGAAGTCCACGTTCTCCGTGATCTCGGAGAGGACCTTGATGCGGGTCTGGGCGTGGGGCGCGATGGCTTCCCAGGCCGCCTGGTCGAAGCTCTCGGGGACCCAGTTGGCGTGCGGGGCCTTCAGCCACGGCTCGCACGCCGTCGCGAACGCCTTCACGTCCAGCATGCGGATGTGGTCGGCGTTGATCGCCTCGGCCTTCTTCAGGTCGAAGCGGGCCGGGTTGGCGTTCACGTCCGCGAGGTCGAACTTGGCGACCATGTCCGGGATCGAGAAGACGTCCTGGTCCGCGGAGAACGACCAGCCCAGGAGGGACAGGTAGTTAAGGAGGCCCTCGGGGAGGAAGCCTCGCTCGCGGTAGAGGTTGAGCGAGGCCTGGGGGTCGCGCTTGCTCAGCTTCTTGTTGCCCTCGCCCATGACGTACGGGAGGTGGCCGAAGGCCGGGGTCACCTTGGCGATGCCCAGGTCGGTCAGCGCCTTGTAGAGCGCGATCTGGCGCGGGGTCGAGGAGAGCAGGTCCTCGCCGCGCAGGACGTGGGTGATCTCCATCAGGGCGTCGTCGACCGGGTTCACCAGGGTGTAGAGCGGTGCTCCGTTGGCGCGGACGATGCCGTAGTCCGGGACGTTCTCCGGCTGGTACGTGATCTCGCCGCGGACCAGGTCCGTGAACGTGATCGTCTCGTCGGGCATGCGGAAGCGGACGATGGGCTTGCGGCCCTCCGTCTCGTACGCGGCACGCTGCTCGGTCGTGAGGTCGCGGCAGTGGCCGTCGTAGCCGGACGGCTTGCCGGCGGCGCGCGCGGCCTCGCGGCGGGTGTCCAGCTCCTCTGTGGAGCAGTAGCAGTAGTACGCGCGGCCGGCGTCCAGGAGCTTCTTGGCGACGTCCTGGTAGATGTCCATGCGCTGCGACTGGCGGTACGGCGCGTGCGGGCCGCCGACCTCGGGGCCCTCGTCCCAGTCGAAGCCCAGCCAGCGCATCGAGTCGAGCAGCTGCTCGTACGACTCCTCCGAGTCGCGAGCCGCGTCGGTGTCCTCGATGCGGAAGACCAGGGAGCCCTCGTTGTGCCGGGCGTAGGCCCAGTTGAAGAGAGCGGTGCGGACCAGGCCCACGTGGGGGTTGCCGGTCGGCGAGGGACAGAACCGTACGCGTACGGGGGTCGCGTTAGCCACGCTTGATCACCTTGTTGGTGAGAGTGCCGATGCCTTCGATGGTGACGGCGACCTCGTCGCCGACGTTGAGGGGGCCGACCCCTGCCGGGGTGCCCGTGAGGATGACGTCGCCCGGGAGCAGCGTCATGGCCTCGGAGATGTGCACGATCAGGTCCTCGATGGAGCGGACCATCTCGGCCGTACGCCCCAGCTGGCGCTGTTCGCCGTTGACCGTGCACTGGATGGTGAGGTCGGAGGGGTCGAGGTCGGTCTCCACCCAGGGGCCGAGCGGGCAGGAGCTGTCGAAGCCCTTGGCCCTTGCCCACTGGTTCTCGCGCTTCTGTACGTCACGCGCGGTGACGTCGTTGGCGCAGGTGTAGCCGAGGATGACGTCACGGGCGCGCTCGCGCGGGACCTCGCGGCACATGCGGCCGATGACCACGGCCAGCTCGGCCTCGTAGTGCACCTCCTGCGAGAAGGAGGGGTACGCGATGGCGTCGCCGGGGCCGATCACCGAGGTCGACGGCTTGAAGAACGCGACGGGGACGTCCGGGACCTCGTTGCCGAGTTCCGCCGCGTGGTCCGCGTAGTTGCGGCCGATGCCCACGACCTTGTTGGGGAGCACCGGAGGCAGCAGCCTGACCTTGCTCAGCGGGACCTTCGTGCCGGAGAGCTCGAAGTCCGCGAACGGGATGCCCTTGATGATGTCGAGGACGAGCCCATCGGTCGTTCCGGGGGGGCTTTCGCCCTCGACCGCGCCGAAGGCGACGTTGCCGTCGATGGAGAACCTGGCGATGCGCAAGAGCGGTGCCCTTTGCTGGAGGGAGAGTCTGACCCCCCAGGCTAACGTGGCCGTGTGCCGCCAAGCCTCCTGTGGCCCCGCGGCTTCGCCCGCCGCGATCGCGCCTGAGCGCTCGTCCTCAATCGCCGGACGGGCTTGATCATCCTCAGGCCGCCGACGGGCTGGATTCCTCCGGCGCGTCCATCAGGATCGTGCGCTTCGGGTTGGCCGTCACCGTCGGCAGTTCCGTCGCGTGGTCCGGCTGCTCGGCGGCCGGGGCGACCTCCTGCGCGTCCGTGAGGTGGGCGAGGGTGGTGCGGCGCGGGTTGGCTATGTTGCGGAACATCGCCGACTTCACAGTCTTCATCTGCTGTTCGTGCCCTGTCAGTTGAGGCGTCGTACGGAGGACGCGGGTTGTCGGATTCGCCATCCCTGTAAAGCGTCAGGCTAAACATCCAATTCCCGCCCAAAGCCCGGATGAGGCCTTGATCTTCATGTGAGTTTGCTCACGAGCGACCGGGCAAAAGGGTCAATTCAGGCCCGTGTAGGCCTTGTTGGAATCGGACATTGCGCCACTGAAGCCATCATTCCGCTCCCGATCATGAAGACTGGGACACCCGTCAGCCAGAGCTTTCCTGGGCCCAATAGACCGTTTTGCCCCAGATCACTTTCTACCGCTCGTGACGCGTCACTCACACCCAGTCACGGAGGTCCCGGCGCGACACACGGGCCTTGTTGGAGATCCTGCACTGTGCTGGAATTCCCGGGACCGCCGCGGGATCGAACCGGCGCGCAGGGGCGCAACGCAGCGCCGAGTGGCGGCGGGAAAGGGGAGCAGCGCCGGTCACTCACGACCACCATGGGGCGTTCTGCGCCCCACGACGCCGACACCGTCCCGCCGTTATGCGGAGGGACGCCTGGTCCAGAGGTTGCGACGCTAGTGCAGGGACGTTTCAAGAGGGATGGCAGCAGCGCTGCGGCGGAGCCGGAGCGCGGCGGGACCGACCGCGGCTCCTCGGCCCAGCACGCCCAGAACCCCGGGCAGGTACCGTCCGGCGACAACGGCCCCGGAGCCGTGCGCGGAGCCGGCGGCGTGAGTCTGCCCACGGCCTCCCCGGCATCGGGCAGTACGACGGGCACCGTGAAGTCGCCCACAGGACCCGGCTCGCGAATAGCCCTGCGCAACTGGCGCATCTCCACCCGCCTCGTCTCGCTGCTCGCGCTCCCCGTGATCACAGCGACCTCCCTGGGCGCGCTCCGCATCAACGAGTCCATGGACGAGATCCAGCAGCTCAACAACATGAAGCTGCTGACCGACATGACCAAGCGCGCCACCGAGCTGGCCTCCGCGCTCCAGGAGGAGCGCGACCGCTCGGCAGGCCCCCTCGCGCACGGCGCGAACTCCTCGGACTACGTGGTCAAGGGCGCCCGGCAGAAGACCGACCGCGCCTACAACCGCTTCCTGCAGGAGACGCAGGACCTCGACAACACCGACGGCGACAAGGGTCTCCTCGGCGTCCGCGCCAACACCGTCGAGATCACCCAGCAGCTCCAGAAGATCAACGACGTACGCAAGAACGCCTACGACGACGAGAACTCCACGTCGCAGACGGTCGATGCCTACAGCCAGCTCATCGAGCAGCTGCTCACCCTGTCCTCGGACATGGCGCAGGCGACCAGCAATCCGGACATGATCCAGCGCACCCGCGCCCTGACGGCCTTCTCCTCCGCCAAGGAGTACGCCTCGGTGCAGCGTGCCGTGATCGCTGCCTCGCTCCCAGCCGGTGACAACACCTTCGGTAAAATCTCCGAGACCGACCGGCGCTACGGCTGGTCCGCGCTCGACAAGGAGAACTCCGAACTGGATGCCTTCAAGGGCATCTACTCGGGCAATCCCGACGAGCTCACCAAGCCCATCGACGGCGGCAACTCCTCCATCAAGGGCGCCGACTCCTACGCCAAGCGTGTGCTTGAGCAGGAGGGCGGCATCAAGCTCCAGGACAAGCGCTCGTACAAGGACTGGGTCGACAACGACACCACCAAGATCGACGCGATGTCCAAGATCGAGCTCACGCTGCTCAACGAGATGGAGCAGAAGGCCCGAGAGCTGCGCAACGAGTCCGAGCAGGCGGCCATCCTCAACGGTGCGCTGATCCTGCTCGTCCTCGGTGTCTCGCTCGTCGGCGCCTTCGTCGTGGCCCGGTCCATGATCCGCTCGCTGCGGCGCCTCCAGGACACCGCGACCAAGGTCGCCCAGGACCGGCTGCCCGAGCTCGTCAAGCAGCTCTCCGAGGCCGACCCGCAGGACGTCGACACCTCCGTCGAGTCCGTCGGTGTGCACTCCAGGGACGAGATCGGCCAGGTGGCCGCGGCCTTCGACGACGTGCACCGCGAGGCCGTCCGCCTCGCCGCCGAGCAGGCGTTGCTGCGAGGCAACGTCAACGCGATGTTCACCAACCTGTCGAGGCGTTCGCAGGGTCTTATCCAGCGCCAGCTCTCGCTCATCTCCGAGCTGGAGTCGCGCGAGGCCGACCCCGACCAGCTCTCCTCGCTGTTCAAGCTCGACCACCTCGCGACCCGCATGCGCCGTAACGGCGAGAACCTCCTCGTTCTCGCCGGTGAAGAGCCCGGCCGCCGGTGGACCCGGCCCGTCCCGCTCGTCGACGTGCTGCGTGCCGCCGCGTCCGAGGTGGAGCAGTACGAGCGCATCGAACTCTCCGCGGTCCCGACGACCGAGGTCGCCGGACGCGTGGTCAACGACCTCGTGCACCTGCTCGCCGAGCTCCTGGAGAACGCGACGTCGTTCTCCTCGCCGCAGACCAAGGTCAAGGTCACCGGTCACGCGCTGCCCGACGGGCGTGTGCTGATCGAGATCCACGACACGGGCATCGGCCTCTCGCCCGAGGACCTCGCCGCGATCAACGAGCGGCTCGCGTCGCCGCCCACCGTGGACGTCTCGGTCTCGCGCCGCATGGGTCTGTTCGTGGTCGGCCGTCTGTCGCAGCGTCACGGCATCCGCATCCAGCTCCGTCCTTCGGACTCCGGCGGTACGACCGCGCTCGTCATGCTGCCCATCGATGTCGCCCAGGGCGGCAAGAAGGCGCCGAACAAGCCCGGTGCGCCCGCCCCCGGCCAGAGCGGTGGCCCCGTCGCCGCGCAGGCCTCGGCGGGTGCCGCTGCCGCGCGTCGCGGAGTCGGCGCCGGGAACGGTGGCGGAAACGGTGCGCCCGGCTCGGGTCCCGCGGGCTCCCAGGGCAGGCTCGGCGCCGGTCCGCCTCGTGGTCAGGTCACGGGCTCGGGGCCGCGTGCCGCACTGCCTTCGCGCGACGGGGGGCCGCGTGCCGGTTCGCCGTCCGCTCCGGCGGGCCCGTCGGGTCAGCAGCCTCCCCGGCAGGGACAGCCCGGCCAGGGCGCCTCGGCCGGTACCGGTGGCAGTCTCTTCGGGGGCGGGCAAGGCGGACAGGGTGGACAGGCCGGGCAGGGTGGTGGTCGCGGTCAGGCTTCCGCGCCGCAGCCTCCCGTGCCCCAGCAGCGTACGAACCCGGTGAACCCCGCAGGTCCCGCGAAGCCCTCCGGACCCGCGAACGACGCCGGGGGCCAGGGGCACAGGCCGCAGCTGCCGCCGCGCGGTGGTCCGCGTGCCGAGCTTCCCGGGGGCAACCCGCAGCCGCGCGTGCCCAGTTGGAGCGACGAGAACGCGCAGCCGCAGATCTCGCGGGAGCCGTTCGACACCCCGCGTGGGCACGAGGAGCCGGAGTCCACCGGACAGTTCCCGCACCCCGCGGCCGGCGCCTCCGCGCAGGGCCCCGGTTCGACCGCCGAGTTCGCCCGGCCGGACTTCAACGGGCCGCCGCCCGGTACGGGTTCGCCGCAGCAGGGCGGCCAGGGCCAGCAGGGCACCGGGCAGTTCGTCCGCCCGGACGTCTTCGGCGGCCAGGACTCCTCCTCGTCCTCCGGTACGGGGCAGTTCCAGCGTCCCGGCACCAGCGCCCCCGGCTACAACAACGGCGGTACGCCGGGTGCCGGTGCCCCGCAGCAGCAGCGCGGTGGCCGTGACGCGGGCGACGCGCCTGGGCGTGGTCAGGGTCCGGCTCAGGGTCAGGGTCCGGCTCAGGGTCAGGGCCCGGGTCAGGGTCAGGGTCAGGGCCCGGGTCAGCAGGGCCTCCCGCCGGTTCCGCAGCAGCCCTCCCAGCCCCAGCAGCCCGTACAGCCGGAGGGCCTGCCGCCCGCCGGTCCCGGTGACGGCCGTACCCCGCTGTTCGACACGCTGGAGACCAACTGGTTCCAGCAGCAGCAACAGCAGCAGCAAGGGCACCAGCCGCCCCAGGGCAGCGCCCCCGAGCAGCAGCAGCCCCAGCGGCCGCAGCGCCCGCAGGCCTCGTCGCCCTCCTCGCCCCTCCCGTCGAGGCCGCAGGCACAGAGGCCGCAGGCACAGCAGCCGCAGAACCCGGCCGCTCCCCAGCGGCCGGCCCCCGCCTCCAACGGCACCGGCGGCGGAACCGGCGGCAACGTCACGAACGGCAGCGCCGCATCCTGGCGCACCTCGCCCAACGACGAGCTGGGCCGCCAGGCCGAGCGCGTCCGGCAGCCGTCCGCCGGTGGCGTCACCACGTCCGGCCTGCCGCGCCGCGTACCGCGAGCCAACCTCGTCGCGGGCACCGCACAGCAGCAGCAGGACAGCACAGGTCCGCAGGTCTCGCGTGCGCCCGACGACGTGCGCGGCCGGCTGACGAATCTCCGTCGGGGCATCCAGCAGGGTCGCCAGGCCGGTACCGGCCAGACCGGCAGCTACCCCACTCACCAGCAGGAGCGTTAGTTGAGTCCGAGCCAGGCGGCACAGAATCTGAACTGGTTGATCACGAACTTCGTGGACAACACCCCCGGGGTGTCCCACACCGTCGTGGTCTCCGCCGACGGCCTCCTTCTGGCGATGTCCGAGGGCTTCCCGCGTGACCGCGCCGACCAGCTGGCCGCGGTCGCGTCGGGTCTGACCTCCCTCACCGCCGGGGCCTCGCGGATCTTCGAGGGCGGCGCCGTCACCCAGACCGTGGTGGAAATGGAGCGGGGGTTCCTTTTCCTCATGTCGGTCTCCGACGGTTCGTCCCTGGCCGTGCTCGCGCACCCCGAGTGCGACATCGGCCTTGTCGGATACGAGATGGCGCTCCTCGTCGACCGCGCGGGCGCCGTCCTCACCCCGGACCTCCGCGCCGAACTGCAGGGCAGCCTGCTGCACTAGCTCTTCTCCATCGGCCGCCCCACCGACCGAACGTACTGACCACCGTCCGGCCAACCTGGTGCCCCCCACCGGCTCTATCAGACGGCACGCAGACCACCTGCTGTCCCGCCCGGAGGATCCATGACCCCGCCCAACGCCTCTCACGATCCGTACGGCTCTCAGGCGTCGTACGGCTATGAAGGCGACCAGCCGCTGGTGCGTCCTTACGCGATGACCGGCGGCCGGACCAGGCCCCGCTACCAGCTCGCGATAGAGGCGCTGGTGAGCACGACGGCCGACCCGGCCCAGCTGATGGGACTGCTCCCCGAGCACCAGCGCATCTGCCACCTCTGCCGCGAGGTCAAGTCGGTGGCCGAGGTGTCGGCTCTGCTCTCCATGCCGCTCGGCGTGGCCCGGATCCTCGTGGCCGACCTGGCCGAGGCCGGGCTCGTCGCCATTCACCAGCCCGGCGGCGACGAGAACGCCGGCGGTCAGCCTGACGTGACACTGCTCGAAAGGGTGCTCAGTGGACTTCGCAAGCTCTAGCAGCGGCGGAGGCCGCTCCACCACCAGCGCGAAGATCGTGGTGGCTGGCGGCTTCGGCGTCGGCAAGACCACGTTCGTGGGCGCGGTCTCCGAGATCAACCCGCTGCGCACCGAGGCCGTCATGACGTCCGCGTCCGCGGGCATCGACGACCTCACCCACACCGGGGACAAGACCACCACCACGGTGGCCATGGACTTCGGCCGCATCACCCTGGACCAGGACCTGATCCTGTACCTCTTCGGTACTCCCGGTCAGGACCGCTTCTGGTTCATGTGGGACGACCTCGTACGCGGCGCCATCGGCGCCGTGGTGCTCGTCGACACCCGCCGTCTCGCCGACTGCTTTCCGGCCGTCGACTACTTCGAGAACAGCGGTCTGCCCTTCGTCATCGCGCTCAACGGCTTCGACGGCCACCAGCCGTACACCCCCGATGAAGTGCGCGAAGCTCTCCAGATCGGTCCCAACACGCCGATCATCACCACCGACGCGCGACACCGTGCGGACGCAAAGAGCGGCCTGATCACGCTGGTCGAGCACGCACTTATGGCACGACTCAAGTAGACGAGGCAGTACGGCAGTTGCCGTAGATTCCACAGAGCGGTCTGTGTCCTTTGACACGGATGACCGCTCTGTTCATAACGTTTCGACAGAGAATTCGCCGGGCGCCGCCACGCGTCGCGGTCGTCCGGTGTCGCTGTGCGCACAAGAGCCCCGCCTTTTGGCGGGGCTCGCTCTATTTGACCGTTTTATCTGAGGCTTACACCACTCGGAACCAGCGCTTCTCACTGTTTGGTAGAGGACCCCCTGACGTGCTGGAATGCGCTGAACTGCCCAGTAGCACGGGCCTTGGAGACGACAGCGGGACCGGTGTAGGTCCCGCCGCCGAGAGGTTGTTGGTCGAGTGAGGCGAAGCAAGACGAGCCCCGCACCGCCGCATACGCGGGACACGCGGGGCAACTTCACCCCGCCGCCGCGCACAGCGGCGTCCCCCACCGATGTGCAGGGCATGGAGCCGCCGGCCCCCACCGGCGGCAGAATGTCCCCGCGCAACTGGCGCGTGCCGACCCGCCTGAACGCGATCCTCCTGATACCCGTGCTCGTCGGCCTCGTCATGGGCGGCTTCCAGGTCAAGGGCTCGATCGACACCTGGAGCGAAGCCCAGGACGCCGAGAACACGGCCCGCCTCGTGCAGGCCTCGCTGAACTACGGCAACCGCCTCATCGAAGAGCGCGACATCTCCGCCGCCCCGCTGCTGCGCGGCGACAAGAACAACCCGGCCGTCGTGAAGGCCCGCAAGGCCACCGACAAGGCCGGCGACGAGTTCGACGCCGCCGCCGAGAACATGCCGCAGAAGGAAGGCCTCAAGCGCCGCCTTGACGGCTTCCACAAGGTGGAGCCGGGCCTCCAGTCCCTGCGCCAGGCCGCGTACACCTCCAAGCTCTCCGGCGCGCAGACCGAAGAGGGCTACGTCGCCATCCAGCACCCCCTGATGGAGTTCGCCAACGAGCTCGGTCTGGGCACCGGAAACATCACCAGCTACGGCCGCACGGTCTACGCCATCTCACTGACCAAGGCCGCGCTCTCCCTCGAGCGCTCCATCGGCATGCACCTGCTGGTCAAGCCGGGCCCCACCGCGAGCAGCTTCGGCAAGCAGAAGGTCGCGCTCTCCTCGTACGCCTACCTCGAGGGCATCGCCATCGAGGAGTACACGGGCGGTGGCACCCCCGAGGACGTCGCCAAGCTCGAGGCCGCCAAGAAGAAGCTGAAGGCGGACGGCGAGAAGCAGGCCAAGCAGGCCGCCGCGGCCGCGAAGGCCCAGGGCAAGACGTTCGTCCCGCCGCCGTCCCCCGAGGACATGGTCTCGGCCATCGCGACGCTGCCGAGCACGCAGCCCAGCGCCCGCGTCACGCTCGCAGGCAAGGGCGTCACCAAGGAAGCCTGGTGGGCGACCACGTCCGCCAAGTTCGACGCGTACCGGACCATCGAGTCCGACCTCGCCGACAAGGCCGTGACCGAGGCGTCGGACATCGCGTCCAACGCCCAGCGCAACGCCTACATCACCGGCGCCATCGTCGTGATCGCCCTGCTCGCCGCCTTCATCCTGGCCGGGATGATGGCCCGCCAGATGTCCAAGGCGATGCGCCAGCTGCGTACGGCCGCCTTCGGCATCGCCGAGCAGCGCCTGCCGATGCTGGTCGACCAGCTCTCGCGTACGGACCCGGGCCGCGTCGACACCCGCGTACAGGCCATCCCGATCAACTCCACGGATGAGATCGGCGAGGTCGCCCGCGCCTTCGACCAGGTGCACCGCGAGGCCGTGCGGCTCGCCGCCGAGCAGGCACTGCTCCGTGGCAACATCAACGCGATCTTCACCAACCTCTCGCGCCGCAACCAGTCCCTGATCGAGGGCCAGCTGACCCTCATCACCGACCTGGAGAACAACGAGGCCGACCCGGACCAGCTGGAGAGCCTCTTCCGCCTGGACCACCTGGCGACCCGTATGCGACGCAACGGCGAGAACCTCCTGGTCCTCTCCGGCGAGGAGCCCGGCCGCCGCTGGGACCAGCCGGTCCCGCTGGTCGACGTCCTGCGCGCCGCCTCCTCCGAGGTGGAGCAGTACGAGCGCATCGAGCTCTCCGGCGTCCCCGAGGCCGAGATCCACGGCCTCGCCGTGACCGACCTCGTGCACCTGCTCGCCGAGCTCCTGGAGAACGCCACCACGTTCTCCTCGCCGCAGACCAAGGTCCGCGTCACCGCGACCCGTCTTCCCGACGGCCGCGTCATGGTCGAGATCCACGACAAGGGCATCGGCCTCACCGCCGAGGACTTCGCGGACATCAACCACAAGCTGGCCAACCCGCCGACGGTGGACGCCGCGATCTCCCAGCGCATGGGTCTGTTCGTGGTCGGCCGCCTCTCCGACCGGCACGGCATCCGCGTCCAGCTGCGCCCCTCGGGCGAGCAGGCGGGCACGACCTCGCTCGTCATGCTCCCGGACGGGATCACGCACGGTGGCGGTGGCGAACACCAGCTGCCCGAGTCCGAGTTCACGGTCTCCTCGATCATGCCGGAGCAGCAGGCCCCGGAGCAGCCCGCCTTCAACCACCAGCCGATGCGCACGGCGGCCGAACTGGGCTTCGACGACAGCCGTTACAACGGCGACGCCGTCGACTCCCCTGATCTCGACCCCGTGGGCCGCTCGCTGATGCGTGAGGAGCGGCGTGCCGCCCTGGAGGCGCAGGCGCAGTCCGGTGACGGCCGTCCGCTCTTCCGCGACGAGGTGGACCCGCAGCAGGGCTTCGACCAGCAGCAGGGCGGTTACGAGCCCGCGTACGACCAGCAGGCCCCGGTGTACGACGAGTACAACCAGGGTCAGGCCGTGCAGCCGGCGTACGACGAGACGTACTACCCGGCGCAGGACGGCTACCAGGACGCCCCCTATACGGAGGCCGGTCACGACGATCACGCCGCTCGTACGGGTGCCGTGTCCGAGCCCTTCGTGGCCTACCCGGACCGCTCTCACCAGGACGACTGGCCGACGCGTGACGGATACGAGAGCAACTCTGGCTCGTATCAGGCCGAGTACTCCCCGGAAGCGGAATCTGGTCCGGCGGCTCCCGCGAACGGCGCCGAGCGCGTAGGCTTCGACCGTCCCGGGCCGGCTCCGTCCGCAGTCCACGACACGACCGCCGCGGGTCTCCCGCGCCGAGGCGGAGCCGGTGCGAACGGCAACGGCAGCGTTCCGGCCCCGGCCCCGACCGGCGACGCGTTCGGCAACAACGACGACAGCAGCTGGCGTACGTCCAACGACGACCGCTGGCAGCGCGCCGAGTCCCTGAAGGAGCCCAAGGCGGGTGGGGTCACCCCGTCCGGTCTCCCGAAGCGGGTGCCCAAGGCCAATCTGGTCGAGGGCACGGCGGAACAGACCCCACAGGGCGGCCCTCAGGTCTCCCGCGACCCCGAGGACGTTCGGGGTCGGCTGAGCAACCTGCGCCGCGGCGTCCAGCGGGGACGCAGCGCAGGCAGTGACACCACGAATGGCCAGGGCCTCGGCCCTGACAGCACCTACAACCAGGAGCGTTAGTGTGAGCCCGATGAGCCAGGCGGCGCAGAACCTGAACTGGTTGATCACCAACTTCGTGGACAACACCCCTGGGGTGTCCCACACGGTGGTGGTCTCCGCCGACGGACTCCTTCTGGCGATGTCCGAAGGCTTCCCCCGCGACCGGGCCGACCAACTGGCGGCCGTCGCATCCGGTCTGACCTCCCTCACCGCCGGGGCCTCCCGGATCTTCGAGGGCGGTTCCGTGACCCAGACCGTTGTGGAGATGGAGCGAGGATTTCTCTTCCTCATGTCCATCTCCGACGGCTCCTCGCTGGCCGTCCTCGCCCACCCCGATGCGGACATCGGTCTCATTGGGTACGAGATGGCACTTCTTGTCGACCGTGCCGGGACCGTTCTCACGCCCGACCTGCGTGCGGAGCTGCAGGGGAGCCTTCTCAACTAGTAGACGTACGGTGCGTTTTCGCGTCCCGTGGCCGTAAGGTTTCGGGACGCGGCTCCAGAATGATGGTGCCCGGCACAGTCGGAGGAGGAGTACGTGGCAGGCTCAGGAACACCCCCGGACGGTTCGTCATCGGCCAACTGGTCGCCTGGTCACGGCCAGGGGCAGGGACCGCACGACGGGGCGCCGAACCGATACAACTTCCCCTCCGCGCCCAGCCAGCACCGCAGGCCCTACCAGCAGCCGCAGCAGCCGGGCCCCCGCCAGAGCCCGTACGAGCAGCCTCACACCCCCAGGATCCAGCCAGTGCAACCACAGCGACGCGCCCCGGAACCGGCGCCCGCCGGTGCTGCGAGCAACCCCCTGGTGCGCCCGTACGCCATGACGGGCGGCCGCACCAGGCCCCGCTACCAGCTCGCCATCGAGGCGCTGGTGCACACCACCGCCCAACCGCACCAGTTGCAGGGCCAGTTGCCCGAGCATCAGCGCATCTGCAACTTGTGCCGCGAAATCAAGTCAGTGGCCGAAATCTCGGCACTGCTCACCATCCCCCTCGGCGTCGCCCGGATCCTCGTAGCCGACCTGGCGGAGGCCGGACTTGTCGCCATCCATCAGCCGGGCGGCGACGAGTCCGCCGGCGGCCAGCCAGACGTGACACTGCTCGAAAGGGTGCTCAGTGGACTTCGCAAGCTCTAGCGGCGGAGCAACAGCCCGCTCCACCACTTCCGCGAAAATCGTGGTGGCGGGCGGCTTCGGCGTGGGCAAGACCACGTTCGTCGGGGCGGTCTCTGAGATCAACCCGCTGCGCACCGAGGCCGTCATGACGTCCGCGTCCGCGGGCATCGACGACCTCACCCACACCGGGGACAAGACGACCACCACGGTCGCCATGGACTTCGGCCGCATCACCCTGGACCAGGACCTGATCCTGTACCTCTTCGGTACGCCGGGGCAGGACCGCTTCTGGTTCATGTGGGACGACTTGGTCCGCGGCGCGATCGGCGCGGTGGTCCTCGTGGACACCCGCCGCCTCGCCGACTGCTTCCCGGCCGTCGACTACTTCGAGAACTCGGGCCTGCCCTTCGTCATCGCCCTCAACGGCTTCGACGGCCACCAGCCGTACACGCCGGACGAGGTGCGCGAGGCGCTGCAGATCGGCCCGGACACTCCCATCATCACGACGGACGCGCGGCATCGCGCGGACGCGAAGAGCGCGCTGATCACGCTCGTGGAACACGCGCTGATGGCACGGCTGCGGTAGCAGTAGCAGTAGCAGTAGCAGTCCTTGCCGGTACTCCGAGGGGCCTCGCACCGTCAGGTCGGTGCGGGGCCCCTCGCGTCTGCCTGTCTGCGCGTCTGCCTGGGGGCGGGGGGCGGGGGCTTCGCCGGACCGGTGGCGTTGCTTGGGCGCCGGGGCCGCCCGGTTGTCCTGAGGTTGGCGGTTCCGGGCCGGGAGTAAAGGGCGCTCCGCTGCGCTACGCGTCGGCTGCGCCGATTCCGCTTCGCTCCACCCTTGACACCCGCCCCTCCACCGCGCGAGGGAAGACGACCGGACGGCCCAAGGGGCGAGACTCTCGACCACTCCCGTCGGGCCGTCCGGCATTCCTGCCGAGTGCGGACTGGTTCTTCCGGCGTGACCGGCACGGGGAGAAGGGCGGGCGCCCGGTCCGCAGCCGCTCCGGGAATCGATGCCGGTCTCGTCAAGCGTCTACCGACCGGATCGTCGGGGGTGGCCGCCAGAGGGAGGGGCGCGCGATCGCGCGGGGTGGTGGGGTGCCGGTCTCGTCAAGCGTCTGCCGACCGGATCTTTCGGGGCGGATGGGAGGGTCGTCACGGGCGGGGTGGGTTAGCGCGTGGCTCGCTGAACGGATTGCAAGAAAGTCCCACGACACGCCGGGCAGGAGGCGGGGGCAGCGGGATTCTCCTGCAATCCACACGCGCGGGGCGCCGGGCGACGGAGCCCGGGCGGCGGGGCACCTACTTTGGCGAAGTTGCGTTCTGGCAGAAGGGGGGCGCACGCGCTACGTAACGCGCCTTCTCGGAATTAGGTGCCGGACCCCCACCCCTCGCACCCCTCGGGCCAGTCGCACCCCTCGGGCCAGTCGGGGCAACTGGCCATCGCCAGCCGCAAGCTGCCGCGCTGCCTGCATCCGGTCGATCGGCCGGTCGGTCGGCGGACGCCTGACAAGACCGTCACCCCTCCCCGATGCAGCCGCGCACCCTCTCCCCCACCGGCCACCCCCGACGATCCGGTCGGCAGACGCTTGACGAGACCCGCATCGATTCCCGGGGCAGCCGCGCACCGCATCCCGTGACGGTGCCCTCGACGAACCAGTCCGCACCCGGCAGGAAAGCGGGATGGTCTGACGGGAGTGGTCGAGAGTCCCGCCCCTTGGGCCGTCCGGTCGTCTTCCCTCGCGCGGTGGAGGGGCGGGTGTCAAGGGTGGAGCGCAGCGGAATCGGCGCAGCCGACGCGTAGCGCAGCGGAGCGCCCTTTACACCCGGCCCGGAACCGCCAACCTCAGGACAACCGGGCGGCCCCGGTCACCGATTCAGCCCCCGGGGCGCCGGAGCTCCAACTCCCTCCCGGGTGCAGGGCGACGGCAGCGGGCACGGCTCCGTCGCTGCGGGGAACGCAGCAGGGCCCCGCACCAGGAGTGGTGCGGGGTCCTGTTGGGTGCCGTGAGGCGGGGGCTCAGCCCTGCCAGCTGTGCGGGGCGCGGAAGCCCGGGGTGCGCTCCAGGCGGCGCCAGCCGGCCTTGTCGCGGCCTCGGCGGGGCGCGGGCGCCTGCGCGGTGGCGGCGGCGCTACGGGCCAGCAGGATCGCCGTGATGGCGGCGACCTCTTCGGGCTCGGCGTGGCCCTTCTCGACGCGGATGTCGGGAGTGTTCATGTGCAGCGTTCTCCTTGTGGGCTACTGCAGGAATTACTGCGGCGGGTTGCCGTGCTTGCGGGACGGCAGATCTGCGTGCTTGTTGCGGAGCATCGCGAGGGAGCTGATGAGCACCTCGCGGGTGGCGGCGGGGTCGATGACGTCGTCGACCAGGCCTCGCTCGGCGGCGTAGTAGGGGTGCATCAGCTCGGCCTTGTACTCCTTGACCATCTTCTGCCGCATGGCCTCGGGGTCCTCGGCCGCCGCGATCTGCCGACGGAAGATGACGTTGGCGGCGCCCTCGGCGCCCATCACCGCGATCTCGTTCGTCGGCCACGCATAGGTCAGGTCCGCGCCGATGGACTGGCTGTCCATGACGATGTACGCGCCGCCGTACGCCTTGCGCAGGATGAGGGAGATGCGGGGCACCGTGGCGTTGCAGTACGCGTACAGGAGCTTCGCGCCGTGCCGGATGATCCCGCCGTGCTCCTGGTCCACGCCCGGCAGGAAGCCGGGTACGTCGAGGAGCGTGATGATCGGGATGTTGAAGGCGTCGCACATCTGGACGAAGCGGGCCGCCTTCTCGGAGGCCTCGATGTCCAGGACCCCGGCCAGCGACTGCGGCTGGTTGGCGACGATGCCCACCACCTTGCCGTCCAGGCGGGCCAGTGCGCAGATGATGTTGCGGGCCCAGCGCTCGTGGACCTCCAGGTAGTCGCCGTCGTCGACGAGCTCCTCGATCACCTTGGCCATGTCGTACGGGCGGTTGCCGTCCGCCGGGACCAGGTCGAGCAGGACGTCCGAGCGGCGGTCCGCCGGGTCGTCCGACTCGTGGGTGGGCGGGTTCTCGCGGTTGTTCGAGGGCAGCATCGAGATGAGGTAGCGGACCTCGGCGAGGCAGGTCTCCTCGTCGTCGTACGCGAAGTGGCACACGCCCGACGTCTCGGCGTGCACGTCCGCGCCGCCCAGACCGTTCTGGGAGATCTCCTCGCCGGTCACCGCACGCACCACGTCCGGGCCGGTGATGAACATCTGCGAGGTCTCGCGGACCATGAAGACGAAGTCCGTCAGGGCGGGCGAGTATGCGGCGCCGCCCGCGCACGGGCCCAGCATCACCGAGATCTGCGGGATGACACCCGAAGCCTTGGTGTTGCGCTGGAAGATCCCGCCGTACCCGGCGAGCGCCGAGACGCCCTCCTGGATACGGGCTCCCGCGCCGTCGTTCAGCGACACCAAGGGCGCGCCCGCCGCGATGGCCATGTCCATGATCTTGTGGATCTTCGTCGCGTGCGCCTCGCCCAGCGCGCCGCCGAAGATGCGGAAGTCATGGGCGTACACGAAGACCGTGCGCCCCTCGACCGTGCCCCAGCCGGTGATCACACCGTCCGTGTACGGCTTCTTCGCCTCCAGGCCGAAACCGGTCGCCCGGTGCCGACGCAACTGCTCGACCTCCTGGAACGAACCCGCGTCCAAAAGCAGCTCGATCCGCTCGCGTGCGGTCAGCTTGCCCTTGGCGTGCTGGGCCTTCGTCGCCTTCTCACTCGGGCCGCGCAGTGCCTCGGCACGGATCGCGTGCAGCTCGGCCACGCGCCCACGCGCGTCGGTGGGCTCGCCGTCGGGAGAAGAAGCGGTGTCGTCCAAAACGGTCATGTAGTGACCTTACGAAGCGGGCCCATAGAAACGGACCGTCGACTCTGAACAGTCTCCGGCCCGTTTTCCTGGCACCCCCGAACAGAAGGTGACTCCAGTGCGCCCGAAGTGACTGTTCAGAGGGCCGCCGCGCTGTAGGAATTCCACAAAGGTTCGCGTGAGAGACACCTCACACCGTCAAGGTGGTTGAATGTTGAACTGAATCGCGTTAGAGTCATTCTCGTTGAACATTCAACAGATACATCCCCCGTAGCTCGCAGCTCGGCTTCCCGGTCGCAGCTCGTCCCCAAGGAGCAGTCATGGGTCTCTTCGGCCGCAAGAACGAAACCGCCACTTCCTCCGCCCCCGCCACGATGTCCGCCCCGGTCAACCCGGATCTGGCCGCCCTGACCGGCGAGTACGCGATCGACCCCTCGCACACGTCGATCGGCTTCGTCGCCCGCCACGCCATGGTCACGAACGTCAAGGGATCCTTCACCGACGTCGCCGGCACGCTGCACCTGGACGGCACCGACCCGTCCGGCTCGACGGCCTCCATCGACATCAAGATGGAGAGCATCGACACCGGCAGCGCCGACCGCGACGGTCACCTGAAGAGCTCGGACTTCTTCAAGATCGACGAGTTCCCGGAGATGACGTTCCGCTCCACCAAGGCCGAGGCGCTGGGCGGCGACGACTATCGCATCACCGGTGACCTGACGATCCTCGGCACCACGAAGCCGCTGGCTATCGACCTCGAGTTCAACGGCTCGGCCACGGACCCCTTCGGGAACGAGCGGGTCGGCTTCGAGGGCAAGGCGGAGATTCTCCGCTCGGAGTGGGGCCTCACGTGGAACGCGGCGCTGGAGACGGGTGGGGTGCTTGTCTCCGACAGGATCAAGCTGAGCTTCGACATTTCCGCGATTCGTTCTGGCTCCTGAGCCCTGGGGCGACTTCTGGGCCGCCGCTTCGCGGCGGATGCTTTCCCGCCCACCCACCCGATTGCCCCGTAGTGCCAAGGGGTGGGGTGGGTGGGCGGCTTGGTTTTCGTTGCGAGTGCTTGGCGCCCGGGGCGAGTGGCCTTCGCCGTATCCATCTGTCCGGTATCTCTCCGGGCCCCTCTGCTCCTCCTATACCGTTCGGCCGTGCCTGAGTTCATACAGCAACTGCCCGCCCTGATAGGCGTGATCGTCGGTGCGCTCGGTTCGTATCTGGCTATCACCCGCGGCGATCGGGCCCGCTTCCAGCGGGAGCAGGCCGCCCGTTGGGAGGAGCGGCGCCTCGCCGTCTACGGCGACTACGCCCGCGTGGTGAAGCAGACGGTCACGCTCACCTACCGCGTCGCGGCCCACCTCGGCAACGACCCGCACCCGCACTCCCTGTCCCCCGAAGAAGCGGCGCCCCATCTGGCGGAGGCCGCCATCGCGCGGGATCCGGCCGGTGAGGCGCTGTTGATGCTCGGTACGCCGGACGTGGTGGACAAGGCGCGGGTCTGGGTCCTCACCGTCATCGAGATGGAGCGCTTCCTGCGCGAGGACATCCGGGACCCCGACGCCTGGTCCACCCTCCTGGAGCGTCAGCGCACCTCGCGCGAGGGCTACTACCAGGCGGTGCGGCGCGACTTGGCGCTCCCGCCGGGGCATTCGGGGAGCTGGCCCGTCTCGCCGCCGCAGGGCGTTTGAGTCACCGCTTGCCTTAGAGCGCGGTCCAGCTTCTAGCGTCACGCGCATGACCACACGGCAAGAGCTTCAGCACAAGATCGGCAGCGGGTTCGGGGCGCTGAGCACGGCGGACGGCGTGCTCGACGGGATCGACCTCTCGGGCAGGACGGCGCTGGTCACCGGCGGCTACTCGGGCCTCGGCCTGGAGATCACCCGGGCACTCACCCGGGCGGGCGCGTACGTCATCGTCCCGGCGCGCAGGCCCCGTACGGCGGAGGAGGCGTTGCGGGGCACGGACCGCGTGGAGGTGCAGGCGCTCGACCTGGCGGACCAGGACAGCGTCAGGCACTTCGCCGACCGCTTCCTCGACACGCGCCGCACCCTCGACATCCTCATCAACAACGCGGGCGTGATGGCCTGCCCCGAAACCCGCGTCGGTCCGGACGGCACCTGGGAGTCCCACTTCGCGATCAACCACCTGGGGCACTTCGCCCTCGTCAACCGCCTCTACCCGGCGCTGAGTCAGGGCACCGCCAGCACCGCAGGCACCGCCAGCACCGCAGGCCCAGCCCGCGTGGTGTCCGTGGCCTCCTCCGGCCACTTCCTCTCCGGCATCCGCTGGGCGGACCCGCACTTCCGCGAGGGCTACGACCGCTGGCTCGCCTACGCCCAGTCCAAGACGGCGAACGCGCTCTTCGCCCTGCACCTCGACTCCCTGGGCTCGGCAGGCACCGGCCCACTCGCCTTCTCCGTCCACCCCGGCAGCATCCTCACGCCCCTCCAACGCCACATCCCTCACGAGGAACAGATCGCGCAGGGTTGGGTGACCGCCGACGGCACACCCGCGCAGGGCTTCAAGACCCCGGCGCAGGGAGCGGCCACGGCGGTCTGGGCGGCGACGTCACCGCTGCTCGACGGCCATGGCGGCGCGTACTGCCAGGACTGCGATGTCGCGGAGCCCGCCATGACGGAGGACATGCTGATCGGCGGCGTCAAGCCGTGGGCGACGGACCCCGATGCGGCGGCCCGCCTCTGGCAACTGTCCGCGGAATTGACGGGGTTGGGTGATCTGGCACCATGACCAGCATGACCAGCATGACCAGCATGACCAGCATGACCCGCATGACCCGGGACCGGCATGAGTGGATCACCATCGCCTCATACGAGAACGCGTCCGGCCGGCCGCGGCCGATGGCCGCTGTCCGCGCTTGACTGCGTGAGCGGGGCATCGACTGGATGCCGTTCGCGCCGGACGGCGTGTACTGGGACCACATGTGCGGCCCCGGCCCCGACGGCCACTGGCACGGCTTCTTCGTGGTTCATGTCCGGGCTGACGCACTCCGCCCGCTGGGCCTGCACCCGGCCCGGCCCACGTCCCGCGTGGTCGGCCCCTCGCCGCCGGGCTGGTGGCACGCGGCGGCAGAACGGCGCGCGGCAGCTAGGCGCTGACGGAGGCCGTGTGCGCCAGGATCGCCTCCGCCAGTGGGCCCTGCACCGCCGAGGGCAGGGCGTGGCCCATGCCCGGGATCTCCACCACCTGCGCGGTGCCGCCGCCGATGACCTGCGCCAGGTGGTGCGGGTGCGGGGGTGGGAATACCGGCTCGGCCGGGGCGGAGATGACGAGCGTGGGGACCTTCGTATCTGCCAGTTCGTCGGTGCGGAGCATGTCGGAGTCGACGGCCCGCGCGTGGGCCGTCGAGGCGACGTGGGTGCCGGTGTGCTCGATGATGCGGCGCTCCAGATCACGGAAGTACGCCTCGTCCACGTCCAGTTGGCTGCCGCTCAGGACGCGCCAGTGCTCCACCCTGCGGTCCAGTTCGGCATCGAGGCCCGCGTCATCGACCGGGCGCGACCACATCTCAAGGACTTCCGGGGCGATGCCGGGGAGTTCAGCGGCGGGGACTTCGGTTCCGTCCGGGGCCACGTACGGGGTCTCGCTGAGCGCGCAGGTGCCGATCAGCGTGGCGCTGAGGACGCGCTCGGGATGGTCGGCGAGCACCAGCTGGGTCAGCATGCCGCCGAGGGACATGCCCACCAGATGCGCGCGTTCCACTCCGAGACCGTCCAGGACGGCTACGACATCCCGTGCCAAGTCCGTTATGGGGTATGGGCGTTGATCGAAGGTGGAGGTGGAGCGCCCCGTGTCCCGGTGGTCGTATCGGATGACCTGGTGCCGGGCTGCGAGCGCGTCGACCAGGGCGTCGGGCCAGCCGAGGCCGGAGGCCTGGGCGCCCATGACAAGGAGCAGCGCGGGGGCTTCGGGCGCGCCACACCGCTCCGTCCACAGGCGGACGCCGGGGGCGACTTCGACGTACTGCTGCTGTCGCTGCATGGGTGACCTTCCGGATCAGCGGGGCGGCATCATGGCGACGCACGAGACGAGTGCGAGGCGATACGCAACGTATCGTCTCGCATAACCTCCGGCCGGTCAACCCGCTAGAACCCGCCACCCCCGAAGTCCCCTCCCCCGCCAAAGTCCCCGCCGCCCCCGAAGCCCCCGCCCCCGTAGTCCCCGGGGTCGAAGTCCGAGCCCGAGTAGTCGCCGCCGTCGTACCCCGCGCCCGCGCCGCTCCCGAAGTCCCCGTACCCCGCCCCGTAGTCAGCCGCGTACGCCGGGCTCGCCATCATTCCGCCCAGCATCGTGCCCACCAGCAGGGCCGGCAGCATGCCGCCGCCGAAGTAGCCACCGGCCCAGGGGCCGTAGGCCGGGCCCGCCTCCCAGTACGGGCGCCGCTCCCCCGACTCCGTGACCACGGTCCGCGACATGGGCTCCTCGCCGTCCGCGAGGCGCGTCGCGTCCGCCAGGCACACCGGGACCGTCCGCTCGGCCCCGCCCGGCGGCGCCCACTGGGCGTCCTTCACCGACGGGCCGTGCCGCGGGTCGAAGAAGCAGGGAGCGCGCCGCTCCGGCAGCGGGCGGCCCTCCCGGCGGGCGGCGAGCAGGGCGAGCGAGAAGCGGCCGTCCTCCAGGGACTGCGTCACGGCCCGCACCTGCTCAGG
The DNA here is from genome assembly GCF_009769735.1 of Streptomyces sp. BA2. Lineage (NCBI taxonomy): Bacteria > Bacillati > Actinomycetota > Actinomycetes > Kitasatosporales > Streptomycetaceae > Streptomyces > Streptomyces sp. BA2. The sequence continues at coordinate 6,531,894 of NZ_WSRO01000002.1, read as the reverse complement.
CCGCTCCGCCGCCGCCATGAACGACTTCGCCTTCTCGTACGAGTCGAGGGCCCGTTCGTAGTCCGCGCGCATCTTGTCGTCCGCTCCCGCCTCCCCGGGGTGGAAGTCGAGCCGGTCCAACTCCTCGCCGTACGCCGTGATGTCCTCGTCCACCACGACCCTCAGCTTCTCCAGCGCGACCCGCTGCTCCTCGGCCTTGCGCCGCCGGTTCCGCCGGACCACGGCGTACGTGGCCCCGCCGCCCGCGACGAGCACCGCACCGACACCGATCAGCGCGGCCACGGGAGTGCCGTCGTCGGAACCGGCGTCCCAGGACGCGGGCGCCGAGCCGCGGGCGTCCTTCACCGCCTGGTCGACGAAGTCGTTGAGCTGGGTCTTGGTGTTGTCCACGTCCCCGTAGGTCGCGACGAGGTTCGAGACGGCCGCGTTGCTCAGGACCTGCCGGTCTGCCTTCGCGTCGAACGCGTCGCCGAGCCTGATCCCGTACACACCCGTCACGCCGGTCTCGGTGCGCAGCTTCTGGAAGAGGTCCTGCTGGGGGAAGTCGGCGGGCAGCACCGCCACGAACACGGGCTTGTCGGCGTCCGTGATCTTCTCCGCGATGGCATCCGCGTCGGCCCCGGACAGCTGGTCCGAGGCGGCCGGATCCACGTACACCGGGCTCTTCTCCCAGGCGTCGGCCACGGCCGGAACACTGGTGGCGGCCGCGGCCCCGGGCGCCGCCGTGAACGACACGGCACCCAGGGACAGGAGCATCCCGGACAGTGCGACAAATATGCGCTTCGTCCCATTGCTCATACTTCGAAGCTAACCCAGTCGGGCACGCTACGGCGGTCCTGAGCCGAACCAGTTTTCTATTCGACGGGCTCGACGCCCGCCCGCAGCAGTCCGAAGGTGTACGCGTCCTCCAGCGCCTGCCACGACGCCGCGATCACGTTCTCCGCCACCCCCACCGTCGACCACTCACCGTCACCGTCACTGGTGGAGATAAGTACCCGGGTCGTGGACGACGTGCCGTGCTTGCCCTCAAGGATGCGGACCTTGTAGTCGACCAGCTCCATCTTGGCGAGCTGCGGATAGATCCGCTCCAGGCCGACCCGCAGCGACCGGTCGAGCGCGTTGACCGGGCCGTTGCCCTCCGCCGTGGCGACGATGCGCTCGCCCTTGGCCCACAGCTTCACGGTCGCCTCGTTCGCGTGCGTGCCGTCGGGCCTGTCCTCGACGATGGCCCGCCAGGACTCGACGCGGAAGTAGCGCCGGGCCCTCCCCTCGGCCTCCTCGCGCAGCAGCAGTTCGAAGGACGCGTCGGCTGCCTCGTACGTGTAGCCCTTGAGCTCCCGCTCCTTGACCCGCTCGACGACCCGGCCCACCAGCGCCCGGTCGTCGCCCAGGTCGATCCCGAGCTCCTTGCCCTTGAGCTCGATGGAGGCGCGTCCGGCCATGTCCGAGACCAGCATCCGGATGCGGTTGCCCACCAGGTCCGGGTCGATGTGCTGGTAGAGATCCGGGTCGACCTTGATCGCGGAGGCGTGCAGGCCCGCCTTGTGGGCGAAGGCCGATACGCCCACGTACGGCTGGTGCGTGGAGGGGGTGAGGTTCACGACCTCGGCGATGGCGTGCGAGACCCGGGTCATCTCGCGCAGCGAGCCCTCGGGCAGGACCTGCTTGCCGTACTTGAGCTCCAGGGCGCCGACCACGGGGAAGAGGTTGGCGTTGCCGACCCGCTCGCCGTAGCCGTTGGCCGTGCACTGGACGTGGGTCGCGCCCGCGTCGACGGCGGCAAGGGTGTTGGCCACCGCGCAGCCCGTGTCGTCCTGCGCGTGGATGCCGAGCCGGGCGCCGGTGTCGGCGATCACGGTGCCGACGATGGCCTTGACCTGGGCGGGGAGCATGCCGCCGTTGGTGTCGCACAGGACGACGACGTCGGCGCCCGCCTCCGAGGCCGTGCGGACGACGGATTTCGCGTACTCGGGATTGGCGCGGTACCCGTCGAAGAAGTGCTCGCAGTCGACGAAGACGCGCCGCCCCTGGTCCCGGAGGTAGGCGACGGTGTCGCGCACCATCTCCAGGTTCTCCTCCAGGGTCGTGCGCAGGGCGAGCTCGACGTGCCGGTCATGGGACTTGGCGACGAGCGTGATGACCGGGGCGCCGGACTCCAGCAGGGCGTTGACCTGCGGGTCCGTGGCCGCAGAGCCACCGGCGCGGCGGGTGGCGCCGAAGGCGACAAGCTGGGCGTGCCGGAAGGTGATCTCTTGCTGCGCGCGGGCGAAGAACTCGGTGTCGCGGGGGTTGGCGCCCGGCCAGCCGCCCTCGATGAAGCCCACGCCGAAGTCGTCCAGGTGCCGGGCGATGGTCAGCTTGTCCGCGACGGTCAGGTTGATTCCCTCGCGCTGCGCGCCGTCGCGCAGCGTGGTGTCAAAGACGTGGAACGAATCGTCGGGTGTGCTGGTTTCCGTCATGCTGATCTGGCTCCTGTGTCGGATCTCGGTCTACCGGAATGACCGGCTCCACCGCCTCAATGATCCCTCGCGCTCCGCGTCCGGCTGATGTTGGGCCAGGAAACGAAAAAACCCCTCGTGGGTACGAGAGGTTTGCGCGCGGGTCGAGAGACGACGGTGTCCGCCCGTACATGGTGGTACGAGACGGTCACTGCGGACCGGCGCGCCTGCTGCCAATAATCATGGCGAACGAGAGCACGGTGGCAGCCTGCCACAGCCCGCACACACCGCGCTGCCCCGTCTCACGATGCGGGCGTACGTGGACGTCATAGGACACCTCGCCGCGGGCGACGCGTGGGACGCGCCGCCCGCAGGCTGTGCGACCGCGTCAGCGCAGGTGGCGTACGAACGTGTCGTAGCCGTCATTGGTGTCGCCGCTCAGGAGCGACGCGTCGCCGGAGAGGAAGGCGATCCTGCGGCCGTCCGCCGAGATGCCGCCGGGGGCGACCTGGGCCGAGGCCGCACCGCCCGTGGTGTCCGGCGTGACGAGTGTGGTGCCGCCCTTCTTCAGGTCCCGCAGGTAGACGGGCCACTCCTTGCCGTACTCGGCGCCGGCTTCGGTGAGCTCCGACATGTACGTCAGGTACCGCCCGTCGGCGCTGATCGCGGGCGCGCGGGTGTAGGCCTCGCCGGGGCCGCCCTGGGTGCCGTGGATGCGCTGGCTCTTGCCGGACGCGAGGTCGTGCACGAAGACGTTCCAGGCGGCGTCGTCGTCGTTCGGGACGAGGTGCGTGTCGCGGGACTCGAAGACCACGGTGCGGCCGTCGCCGCTGATGGACGCGTCCAGGGACTCCTTCTCGGTCTTGGAGCCGTCGTGGGAACGGTCGACCTGCGTCACCTTCCCCGTCTTGCGGTCGCGCACCCACAGATCGCTCCAGTCGTCGCCGCGCGGGCCGTTGACGAAGGAGTTCGCGTACGCGACGTGGCGGCCGTCGTCGCTGACGGTCGGCGAGTGGGCGTCGCGCTCCCCGTCACCGCCGGTGTACGGGTGGCTGACCTTCTCGGTGGTGCCGGTCTTGCGGTCGCGCAGGAAGACCGCCGTGCCGTCGAACTGCGGGCCGTCCGTGCTGAAGACGGCGTAGCGGGCGTTCGCGCTCAGCGAGACGCTGCCCGCGCTGTCCCCGGGGTAGCCGTCGGGCAGCTCGACGTCGAGGCGCTCGAACTTCTTGGTCCTGCGGTCGTAGAGCCGGACGTCGCTCACCGAGTAGGCGTCCGCGGGGCTGGTGATCATCGCGACGTAACGCCCGTCGGCGCTCAGCGAGGCCTTCCTGAGGTCCCGCCCTTCGAGGGCGATCCGCTCGGTCTTTCCGGTGCGCAGATCGCGTACGAAGATGTCGCTCCGGCCGTTGGTGTCGCCCGCGACCAGGTCGGTGGCCTCGGAGTCGAAGGCGGCGAACCGGCCGTCCCTGCTGATCACGGCCCCCGCGGAACGGTCGTTGGCGGCCTTGCCGTCGGCCGTGACGCTGACGCCCTCGGTGCGGGGCGCGTCGGCGCCGGGCGCGGCGGAGGCGGCGGGCAGCGTCGAGGCGGTGATCGCGGCGACGAGTACGGCGGCGGCCAGGGCGGCGCGGCGCTTGGTGCTGTGCATGGTCAAATCCCCCGTGGTTCCTCAGAGTTCCGTGCGGATGGGCTTCCTCGGTTCGGTGCGTGCGAGGTCGGTGCCGGACCGCACCGAGGGCCCACGGGGATACAAGCGCACCGCCAGGAAACGCACAATCCGCCGGAACGCGTACAACCTAGACGGGGGTCGCCGGGTCCTGGGAGCCGGACGCTAGCGCTCCGTCCAGGAACTCCCGTACGTGCGCGAGGATCTGGTCACGCCCCGTGCCGCGCAGGCCGATCGCCACGTGGATGGAGAATCCGTCGAGCAGCGCCCGCAGCCGGGCCGCGAACCGGTCGGGGTCCATGGCCCTGAACTCGCCTCGCGACACGCCTTCGGCGAGCAGCGCCACCAGGTCGCGGTGCCAGGCGCTCTCGATGGCGGCCTGACGGTCGCGCCCGTCCTCGTCGGCGTTCAGGGAGCGGTTCCAGACCTCCAGCCAGAGCGTCCAGTGGGGGTCGCCGGGGGCGTCGGGGACGTACAGGTCGACGTACGCGTCGAGCCGCTCGCGGGCCGTGCCCTGCCGGGCAAGGAGCCGGCCGCGCTCGGCGCCGAGCGCGGCCTCGCTCCACTCCAGGGTGCGCAGGAGCAGCTCGTCCTTGGTGCGGAAGTAGTAGAGGAGGTGGCCGCTGCTCATGCCGACCTCACGGCCGAGCGCGGCCATGGTCAGCTTCTCCAGGCCGCGCTCGGCGATCATCTCCATGGCGGCGGCGAGGACGTCCTCGCGCGGCGGTGCGTTCTTGCGCGCACGGGCTGTCCCGGCCATGGGGTACTCCTAGGTCACACCTTCGGCTGCTGCTGGGTGATGCAGTGGATGCCACCACCCCCGGCAAAGATCGTACGGGCGTCGACGAGCGTCACGGTCCGCTCCGGGAAGAGACGGCGGAAGATGCCCGCCGCGATCTCGTCGCGCGGGTCGTCGAAGGCGCACAGGACGACGCCGCCGTTGCAGAGGTAGTGGTTGATGTAGGAGTAGTCGACCCAGCCCTCGTCGTCGGTGAGGACGGTCGGCGCGGGCACCTCGACGATCTGCAGGGCGCGGCCCCGGGCGTCGGTCTGCCCGCGCAGGACCCCGATGATCTCCTTGCTGACCTCGAAGTCCGGGTGGGCGGGGTCCTGCTGCGAGTGGACGAGGACGATGCCGGGCGCGGCGAAGGCGGCGACGATGTCGACGTGCCCCCGGGTGCCGAACTGGCCGTAGTCCCCGGTCAGGCCCTTCGGCAGCCAGATCGCCTTGCGCGTGCCGATGCGGGCGTGGATCGCCTCCTCGGCCTGCTCCCGGGTGAGGCCCGGATTGCGTCCGGGGTCGAGCTGGACCGTGTCGGTCAGCAGGACCGTGCCCTCGCCGTCGACGTGGATGCCGCCGCCTTCGTTGACCAGGGGCGAGGAGTGGACGGGTACGCCTGCCAGGTCGGCGACATGGCGGGCGATCTTCGCGTCGTGCTCCCAGCGGGCCCAGTCCTGGCCGCCCCAGCCGTTGAAGATCCAGTCCACGGCGGCCAGTTGGTCTCCGTCGCGTACGAAGGTGGGGCCGATGTCCCGCATCCACGCGTCGTCGAGATCGCGCTCGACGAGCTCGATGTCCGGGCCGAGGAGCGCGCGGGCCGACTCGCTCTGGCCCGTTCCGACGACCATCGTGACGGGTTCGAAGCGGCGTACGGCACGGGCGACGCCCGCCCAGGCGGCCCGTCCTTCGGCGAGCTCGCGCTCGTCTCTGAAGGTGGGGTTGGGGCCCGGCCAGGCCATCCAGGTGCGCTCGTGCGGGGCCCACTCGGCGGGCATGTGGAAGGTCATGGTGATCCCTATGGAAGGACTTCAAGGAGGGCTGGCGAGGGAACTACAGGAAGGTGGAACTACAGGAAGGAGGGACTACAGGAAGTAGAGGCGGTTGAGCGAGACCGAGTCGGCGGGATCGGAGCGCACCGGGTCGCCGTCGAGCGTGACAAGGCCGGAGCGCTGGTCGACGTCGATGGAGCCGGTGCGGGAGTTGAGCCGCAGGTCGGCGGGGCCGATCCCACGGGTGCCGCGCACGGCGACCCGGCGCCGCCGGGTCGGCATCTGGTCGTTGCCCTGGTCGACGGCCGCCTGCGCGACGAAGGCCACGGAGATGTCGGCGGGCGTCGCGCCGTACGAGCCGAACTGCGGGCCGAGGACGAGGGGTTCGCAGGTGTCGGTCGCGGCGTTCGGGTCGCCCACCACTCCGTAGGCGGGGAAGCCGGACTTCAGGACCAACTGCGGCTTGGCGCCGAAGTATTCGGGCCGCCAGAGCACGATGTCGGCCATCTTGCCGACCTCGATGGAACCGACCTCGTGGGCGAGGCCGTGGGCGATGGCGGGGTTGATGGTCAGCTTGGCCATGTAGCGCAGGACGCGCGCGTTGTCGTCGTGAGCGCCGTCCCCGTCCATGGGGCCGAAGTCGGCCTTCATCTTCCCGGCCATCGCGAAGGTCCTGCGTACAGTCTCGCCCGCGCGCCCCATGCCCTGCGCGTCGGACGAGGTGATGCCGATGGCGCCCAGGTCGTGAAGGACGTCCTCCGCGCCCATGGTCCCGGCGCGTATGCGGTCGCGTGCCATCGCCGCGTCGCCCGGCAGATCGGTCTTCAGGTCGTGGACCGAGACGATCATGCCGTAGTGCTCGGCGACGGCGTCGCGCCCGAAGGGCAGCGTGGGGTTGGTGGAGGAGCCGATCACGTTCGGCACGCCCGCCATCTTCAGGACGTTGGGCACGTGCCCGCCGCCGCATCCCTCGATGTGGAAGGCGTGGATGGTCCGCCCTTCGAGCACCTTCAGGGTGTCCTCGACTGAGAGGCACTCGTTCAACCCGTCGCTGTGCAGGGCGACTTGTACGTCGTGCTCCTCGGCGACCCGCAGCGCGGTGTCCAACGCCCGCGTGTGCGCGCCCATGTCCTCGTGCACCTTGAAGCCCGAGGCCCCGCCCTCGGCGAGCGCCTCGATCAGCGGGGCGTCGTGCGAGGACGAACCCCGGCCCAGGAAGCCGATGTTGACCGGCCAGGCGTCGAAGGCGTTGAAGGCGTGCTTCAGCGCCCAGGGCGAGTTGACGCCGACGCCCCACACGGGCCCGAATTCCTGCCCGATGATCGTCGTCACACCCGAGGCGAGGGACGCCTCCATGATGCGCGGCGAGAGCAGGTGGACGTGGGTGTCGACCGATCCGGCGGTGGCGATGAGCCCCTCGCCCGAGACGATGGACGTGCCCGTGCCGACGACGACGTCGACGCCGTCGAGGGTGTCGGGGTTGCCGGCCCGCCCGATGGCGTGAATACGGCCTTCCCTGATGCCGATCGACATCTTGCGGATGCCCTGCACCGCGTCGATCACCAGGACGTTGCTGATGACGACGTCGCAGGTCTCGCGGACGGCGGCGGCCTTCAGGTGCAGACCGTCACGGGCGGTCTTGCCGAATCCGGCGAGGAATTCGTCGCCGTAGCGCTGGGAGTCGGACTCGACGCGGACCGTCAGCCCCGAATCACCGAGCCGCACGTGGTCACCGGCTCGGGGGCCGTGCGTGGCGGCGTACTCGTACGGGGTGAGGCGGCGCGGTTCGGCGGGGTGGCCTCCGGGGCGGCTCATCGCTCGACCTCCTGCTCAGTGGTTTCCGGTATGCCGAGGTAGCCACAGGCGGCGGCGCGGCGCAGGGCCTCTTCGCGGGCGCCCGGCGCGTCAAGCGGCCCGTCGACGAGGCCGGCGAAGCCGATCGCGATCCGCTCGCCGCCGATCGGCACCAGGCCGACCTCGGCGCTCTCGCCGGGCCCGAAGCGGACCGAGGACCCGGCGGGCACGGCCAAGCGCATGCCGTACGCGGCCACCCGGTCGAAGTCGAGCCGGGGGTTGGCCTCGAAGAGGTGGAAGTGCGAGGTGACGGAGACGGGCACGGTGGCGGTGTTGCGCACCGTGAGCTTCGCGGTCGGCGCGAGCTCCTCGTGCTCGGGGCCGGGGAGCAGCGCCCCCGGAGCCTCGCTCCCGAGCCCCTCCCCGATCGGCTGCGAGACCACCGCGAGCCGGGACCCGTCGTCGAAGACGGCCTCCACATGCACCTCGGTCACCACGTCCGCGACGCCCGGCAGGACGTCGTCGGGCCCGAGGGCCGAGCGCGCGCGCTCGATCGCCTCGGCGAGCCTGGCGCCGTCGCGGGCCGCCTCGCACACCGTGTCCGCGATCAGCGCGGTCGCTTCGGGGACGTTGAGTCTGAGGCCGCGCGCCTTGCGGGCCCTGGCAAGCTCGGCCGCCCCGAAGAGCAGCAGCCGGTCGCGTTCCGTGGGAGTAAGCCGCACGCCACCACACCTCCATCATTTGAACGACACTCTAACCACGAGATTGATCCAACGGAAACATTGACGCACGAGCATGCATCAGGTCACATTGAGCGGCACTCAAATAGTCGGACGGCGGCCTGTGTGCGCAGGCGGCCACGATCGAGCGTCAGGGGCACCCTCATGCCGATAGAACAGCGCGGAGTCGACACCATCCCGGACGGGGAACGCACCAGCGGCCCCCGCGATCTCATCTCGATCCTGCTCGGCTCCAACCTCTGCCTCGGGGTGATCGTCTTCGGCTGGCTGCCGGTGTCGTTCGGCCTCGGCTGGTGGGCGTCGGTCACGTCCGTGGTGGCGGGCACGGTGATCGGTACGGCCCTCACGGCCCCCCTCGCCCTGGTCTCGCTCCGCACGGGCACCAACCTCTCGACGTCCTCCGGTGCCCAGTTCGGCGTACGGGGCCGCCTGGTCGGCTCGATCGTCGGCCTCCTCCTCTCCCTCGGCTACACCGCGCTGACCATCTGGATCGGCGGCGACGTGATGGTGGGCGTCCTGCACCGCCTGACGGGGCTCCCCACCGGCGGCCTCTCGTACGGGATCGTGTACGCGCTGCTCGCCGCCGCCACGGTCACGGGCGCGGTGTACGGCTACCGGGTCCTGCTGCGCCTGTCGCGCGTCCTCGCGGTCGGCATGACCGCGCTGCTGATCCTCGGGGCGGTGGCCTACGCCCCCGACTTCACGACGTCGGCGCTCCCCGATGCGGGCGGCTACCTCCTCGGCTCGTTCTGGCCGACGTGGCTGCTCGCGCTTGTGGCGGCGGGCCTGAGCGGCCCGATCGCGTTCATCACGCTCCTGGGCGACTACACGCGCTACGTCTCCCCCGCCCGGCACAGCTCGCGCACGGTGCTGCGGGCGTCGTGGGCGGGCCTTCTCGCCGGACTCCTCGTCCCCCAGCTCTTCGGTACGTTCACGGCGTACGCGGCGGGTGCGGCGCTCGACTACGCGGGGCCGCTGGTTTCCGCCTCCCCCACCTGGTACTTGATCCCGCTCCTGCTCGCCGCCTCCGCGGGCTCGGTCGGCAACGCGGGCCTGATGCTGTACTCGATGGGCCTCGACCTGGACGCGATCCTGCCGCGTGCTTCGCGGGCGCGGGCGACGTACACGGTGGCGGTGGTGGCCACGGGGTGCGTGTTCGTGGGCCACTACGCGTGGGAGGCGCAGGACGCGATGACGTCCTTCGTCCTCCTCCTCACGGCGATCGGCACACCGTGGGCGGTGATCACCCTGATCGGCTTCGTGCGCTGCGGGGGCGTCTACGACGCGGAAGCGCTCCAGGTCTTCAACCGCCGTTCCAAGGGCGGGATCTACTGGTACCGGGCGGGCTGGAACGTCCCGGCGACGGTGAGCTGGACGCTGGGCGCGGTGGTCGGCCTCGCCTCGGTCTCGCTGCCCTCCTACGAGGGGCCGCTGCTCGCCCTGACGGGCGGGGTGGACTGCAGTTTCCTGCTGTCGGGGGTGGTGGGGGGCCTGGCGTACGTGGCCCTTGAGCGGGGGCGGGCTCCGGAGCCTGAGCCTGAGCCTGAGCCGGCGGCGGAGAGTGGCCCTGCGGTCGGCGTGGCCCCCTGATCAGCTTCCCCGCAGCCTTTCCTTCCCGAACAGGCCTCCCCACCCACCCGCCCGATCACCCCGCATCCGACCCTGAACGAACAGGCCTTTCCCGCCCACCCACCCGATTGCCCCGCGGTGATGGGGGGGTGGGTGGGGGACGGTCACCTTGCCGGGGGTCGGCGGGGCGGGGCGGGCCTGGTTCGCATGCACCCGCAGTCGGCAGCGCTCGGGAGGGGACGTGCCGGTATGTCTGCCCGGAGCACGGCTCCCGAAGGCTCCGGAGCCGAAGTAGCCCCGCAGTCACCGGACGATAGCGAGGACGGACATACCGGCGCGGCCCCGCACCCAACAAGCAGGCCGCACCGCAGCCGACACACCCGCAGCCGGCAACGAGACGCGAGGGGCCACAAAGCAACCCCGCACCACCGCCACCTCCACCGCCCCGGCACGGCCCCGCAGCCGGCAACGCCACGCGAGGGAACGCAAAGCAACCCCGCAGCACCCGCCACCGCCACCGCCACAGGCGCGGCCCCGCAGCCGGCAACGCCACGCGAGGGAAAGCAAAACAACCCCGCCCCACCGCCACCGCCGCCGGCACGGCCCCGCTCCCGCCCCGCAGGGACCCCTCAGCCGAGGTCGTGCATCCAGCCGTGCTGGTCCTTCGCAGTTCCCCGTTGCACATCCAGCAGCGCCTCGCGCAGCCTCATCGTGACCGGGCCCGGCTCGCCGCCGCTCTGGGTCCACTCGCCCGAGCGGCACTTGACCGTACCCACAGGGGTGATCACCGCCGCCGTACCGCACGCGAAGACCTCCGTCAGCGTGCCCTCGGCCGTGTCCGCCTGCCACTGGTCGATCGAGACCCGCGACTCCTCCGAGGAGTACCCGAGGTCACGGGCGACCGTGAGCAGCGAGTCCCTCGTGATCCCGGCGAGCAGCGAACCCGTCAACGTCGGCGTCACGATCTTGTCCCCGTACACGAAGTACAGGTTCATCCCGCCGAGTTCCTCCACCCACTTGTGCTCGACCGCGTCCAGGTACGCCACCTGGTCGCAGCCCATCGCCGCCGCCTCCGCCTGCGCCAGCAGCGACGCCGCGTAGTTGCCGCCGGTCTTGGCGTCGCCCACACCGCCGGGCACCGCGCGCACGCGGTCCTCCGAGAGCCAGATCGAGACGGGCTTGACGCCACCGGGGAAGTACGCGCCCGCGGGCGAGGCGATGACAATGAAGAGGTACTCGTTGGCGGGCTTCACGCCCAGGCCGACCTCGCTCGCGATCATGAACGGACGCAGGTACAGCGACTCCTCGCCACCATGCGCCGGCACCCATGCCTTGTCCTGCTTCACCAGCGCGTCGCACGCCTCGATGAACGTCTCGACCGGCAGCTCCGGCATCGCGAGCCGCCGCGCCGACCTCTGGAAGCGCTCCGCGTTGGCCTCGGGGCGGAAGGAGGCCACCGAGCCGTCGGGCTGGCGGTAGGCCTTCAGGCCCTCGAAGATCTCCTGCGCGTAGTGCAGGACGTTGGTCGCCGGGTCGAGGGAGAGCGGGCCGTACGGCACGAGCTGACCGTCGTGCCAGCCGCGGCCTTCCGTCCACTTGATCGTCACCATGTGATCGGTGAAGTGGCGACCGAACCCGGGGTTGGCCAGGATCGCCTCGCGCTCCGCCTTCGACAGCGGGGAGGAGGTGGGCTTGAGCTCGATCGAGGGTGTCGGCGTCGTCGTCATGAGTACTAGTCCTTCACGGTGTGATGGTGACGGACCGCGCTCACGCCTGTACTTCTCGTACTAGGACGTCCGAGTAACCCTGCATTCCGCGGCCCCACGTTCGATTATCGCTCGCGTGGCGCCGAGGAAGAAACAGCGTGAATGCGGCCCAGGGGTCGATGGTGGCACCCGGAGCCGCATACGAGAAGCCGCCGGGTCGTGAACCAGACCCGGCGGCTTCTGTGTCAGAGGGGTGAGCTACCGGGTCAGCCCGCTACTCGTACGGCGAGCGCGTCGCCGATCTGCTCGGTGCTGCGGACCGTCTCGCCGCGCTCCGCGAGGTCCGCGGAGACGGCCGTCTCGATGCGCGCCGCCTCGTCCTCGTACCCGAGGTGACGCAGGAGCAGTGCGACGGACAGGACGGTGGCCGACGGGTCGGCCTTGCCCTGGCCCGCGATGTCCGGCGCCGAGCCGTGCACGGGCTCGAACATCGACGGGAACTCGCGGCTCGGGTTGATGTTGCCGGAGGCCGCGACGCCGATGCCGCCGGAGACGGCAGCCGCGAGGTCGGTGATGATGTCGCCGAAGAGGTTGTCGGTGACGATCACGTCGAAGCGGGCCGGGTCGGTGACGAGGTAGATCGTCGCGGCGTCGACGTGGATGTAGTCCGTGGTGACGTCCGGGAACTCCTTCGCCACCTCGTTGAAGACGTTCGTCCAGAGGTGACCGGCGTACGCGAGGACGTTGTTCTTGTGGACCAGCGTCAGCTTCTTGCGCGGGCGGGCCTGCGCGCGGGCGAAGGCGTCACGGACCACGCGCTCCACACCGAAGGCGGTGTTGACGGAGACCTCGGTCGCCACCTCGTGGGGGGTGCCGGTGCGGATCGAGCCGCCGTTGCCGGTGTACGGGCCCTCGGTTCCTTCGCGTACGACGATGAAGTCGATCTCGGGCTCGCCCTTGAGCGGGGTCGCCACACCCGGGAGCAGCTTCGACGGCCGCAGGTTGACGTGGTGGTCGAAGAGGAAGCGGAGCTTCAGCAGGAAGCCGCGCTCCAGGACGCCGGACGGGACCGAGGGGTCGCCGATCGCGCCGAGGAGGATCGCGTCGTACTGCTTGAGGGCATCGACGTCGGCGTCGGTGAGGGTCTCACCGGTCGCGTGGTAGCGCCTGGCGCCGAAGTCGAACTCCTTGGTCTCCAGCTTCACATCCTGCGGGAGGACGGCGCCTAGGACCTTGAGCCCCTGGGCCACGACTTCCTGGCCGATTCCATCACCGGGGATCACTGCGAGATTGATGCTGCGAGACATGCAAGCACCCTACGCTCCGTCCCAGGGGATGACACTCGCAGTCCGGCATGCGGACACCCCTGGTCACGCCACGCGGGCGCCACCACATGGCCACTCTCCCTTTACCCTCAGGCCTGCCGGGAGTTGGAGGTCACTGGGAAGTTCTCTCTACATGGACACCCCCAACGTCGGCATACCGGAGCAGCTCGCGGCCGGGATGAGCATGCCGGAGCAGCACGAGTACCTGCGCAGGAAGTTCTCCCGCCGCAAGGTCCTCGCGAGTTCGTTCGCCACGACCGGCACGGTCGGCGGCATAGGCCTGCTCGCCGGCAGCTCGGGCAGCGCACACAGCGAGGGCGCCTCGGCGTCGAGCCCGCTCGCCGCGACGTCCGCACCGTCCGCGCCCGTCAAGGTCGACGGCAAGCTGGTGGCCCCTTTCGCCCGGCATCTCGCCTTCGGGGCCGACCCGAAGACGCAGATGCGGGTCTCCTGGCAGGTGCCGTTCGCCGTCAAGTCCCCTTATCTGCGGGTGGGGTTGAAGCCCTGGGAGCTGAGCCGGAAGATCGAGGCGGAGGTGCGCGATCTGCACACCCCGTCCCTGTCGAAGAAGCTGCCCAAGGTCGAGCAGTACTACCTGCACGCGGCCCTCGACGGCCTGAAGCCCGGCACGACGTACTACTACGGCGTCGGCCACGACGGCTTCGACCCGGCCTCGCCCGAGCGGATGGCGACGATCGGCTCCTTCCGCACGGCGCCCGCGACCCCGGAGAAGTTCGTCTTCACGGCCTTCGGCGACCAGGGCGTGAGCTACGACGCGCTCGCCAACGACCAGTTGATCCTGGGCCAGAACCCGTCCTTCCATCTGCACGCGGGCGACATCTGCTACGCGGACAGCACCGGGCACGGCAAGGAGTCCGACACGTACGACGCACGCGTGTGGGACACCTTCCTGGCTCAGACGGAGTCCGTGGCGAAGTCGGTCCCGTGGATGGTGACGACCGGCAACCACGACATGGAGGCGTGGTACTCGCCGAACGGCTACGGCGGCCAGTCCGCCCGCTGGTCGCTCCCCGAGAACGGCTTCGACCCCAAGAACGCGCCGGGCGTCTACTCCTTCACGTACGGCAATGTCGGTGTCGTCGCGCTCGACGCGAACGACGTCTCGTACGAGATCCCCGCCAACAAGGGCTACACGGACGGCAAGCAGACCGCCTGGCTGGACAAGCGCCTCGGCGAGCTGCGGGCTGACGGGTCCATCGACTTCATCGTGGTCTTCTTCCACCACTGCATGTACTCGACGGCGACGCACGCCTCCGACGGCGGGGTGCGCGACGCGTGGCTCGGCCTTTTCACCAAGCACCAGGTGGACCTGGTCGTGAACGGCCACAACCACGTCTACGAGCGCACGGATGCGGTCAAGGGCGGCGAGGTCGGCAAGCCCGTGCCGGTCGGCGCGTCGACCGATCCGACGCGCGACGGCATCGTGTACGTCACCGCGGGCGGCGCGGGCAAGGACCTGTACGACTTCCCGGCCGGCGTGAAGGACAGCTACGAGGGCAACGTCGAGGACCGGGAATCGATCCTGTCGTTCCACTGGACGAAGTCGCGCCTTCCCGACCCGGACAGGGTGGAGTGGTCACGGGTGCGGTACACCGGCTTCTCGTTCCTCGCGGTGGAGGTGACGGCCGGCGCGAACCCGAAGCTGACGGTCTCCGCGCTCGCCGAGAGCGGAGAGCGCGTGGACCATTTCGAGGTGGTGCGCGGTAAGTAGGGACTCAGGCGCGGGGCGGGTCAGTGACCCGTCGCACCGCCGTTGTCCCTGCGGTCGAGCGCGCGCTGCAGGGCCGCCGCGGCGTTCTTGCGCTCGGAATCGGTCGTACGGGAGGCGTGTCGGACTCGGCGTGCGGTCGTCTCGGCCATGGGAGATCCACTCCTTGAGGGAACGGTGATTACGAGACGCCGGAGGGGCGGGGAGCGTGGGAGCGACAGGGGTTGCCTGCGTGGGGCTCCGGCTCACGACCGCCATTCGCTTGATCGAGCGAGACGTTCGGCTTCTACAAAGCTAAGCGAGGACGGAGCGTCTGTCTCCACAATTACTCGGACTTCCTACTATCTGAGACGGGCTTCACTTCCGGCCCCTCATTTGGCCGCTCTGAGCTCGCGGATCAGGGCGCGGACGGCGACCGTGGCGGCCAGCTCAGGGGTGGTGACGTAGCCCACGGAACGCGACGGGCGCTCCGGACCGAGATCGGTGATCTCGATTCCGTGCGGTGCTCCGTTCAGGGAGAGCGCGCCCGGCGGGCACGGGCGAGGTTGCCCCGATCGTCGCGATGCCCACGTCCGCGCGCCCATCGGCGACCTCGCCCGCGGTGCCCGCACCCAGCTCGCGGACCACGCGCACCTCCGGTGCGATGCCGGGATGGCGGGCGGTCAGATGCTGCGGGGCGCGAACCGGGGCAAGATCATCGTGCGGGCGGCGTCGGGTGGCTAGAAGACGTCCCCGTCGCGCCAGTCGATGAGCAGTTCGTGCACCGGGTCGAGGTCGGCGCCGGCGCCCCACAGAAGCGGGGGCTCCTCGTCCGGCATGTGGATCACGCCCTCCGGGCCGAGGGTGCCGACCGAGCCCTTCCACTCCCGCCAGCCGCGCGCGAGGTAGAGCCGCTGCCCCTCGTCGGAGGCCGACAGCGCGCCCAGGACGTACGCCCGGTCGATCACCCGCTCCAGGGCGCCCATCACCTGCCCGCCCAGGCCCTGCCGCTGCCGGTCCGGGCGGACTGCGACCGCTTCGACGTAACCGGCGCGCAGCGAACGGCCGTTGTGCAGGATCCGGCGCTGGACCACCGACCCGTGCGCGAGGAGGAGCCCGGAGTCGTCGCACACGAGGGCGTGGACGCCACCGAGTCCGTGATCCCAGTCCGCGTCGGTGAAGTCCCCGTCGAAGGCCTCGTCCATCAGGGCGCGGGCGGCGCGGAGTTCGGTGGGGTCGAGATCGCAGGTATGGGCCGTACGCAACGTGGTCACCCTTCCACCGTACTCAGGCCATATCTGAGTACGCACGCCGATTTGCCGGGGGCCGGGTGGCGGCAGAGTCGGTGCCATGAACGGCCTTTACGCTCTCAAGCCCTGGTACGCGGACCGGTTGTCCGGCGTACGCGGCGCGCTCGCCCGCCGCGAGGTGTCGCCCGACACCCTCACCGTGGCGGGTGTGCTCTGCGCGGCGGGCGCGGCGTCGGCACTCGCCTGGCTGCCGGTGCCGCTCGCGGCGCTCCCGGTGGCCGTGCTGCTCGCGGCACGCCTCGCTTTCGCGAACCTCGACGGCGCGCTGGCCCGCGACACGGGCCGCACGACGCGCCGCGGGGCGCTCCTGAACGAACTGGGTGACCGGGCGGCCGACCTGGCCATGCTGGCGGGCTTCCTGACCTTGGCCCCGCTGTGGCTGGTGGCGACGGCGGGCCTCGCGGCGACGCTCCCTTCCTGGGTGTCGCTCGCGGGCACGGCAGCGGGCGCGCCCCGCCTGAACGGGGGCCCGGTCGGCAAGACGGAGCGCTGCGCCCTGGTGGTCCTGGCGGCGGCTTCCGGGTGGGCCGTCCCGGTACTCGTGGTGATCGCCGCGGGCTCGGCACTCACGGTGGGGGTTCGACTCGCGCGACTGTGGCGGGAGTTGGGCCAGGCTCACCCGGAGGGCCGACGATGAGCGCCGCGGTCGTCGTCGGTGAGGTCGCCGGGCGGGCCCTGCCCGTGGTTGCCGGGGTGCTCGGTGTGGGTGGAGTGGCCGTCGCCGCGTTGCCCTCCCGGGTGCGGATGCGGGGCGAGCTGCGTAAGCGGTGGCGGACCTGGGCGCTGGCCGCGCCGCTCTTCCTCGGGGCGTTCTTCCTTGGCCGGGCGGGGGCGTTCGCGCTCGCGGCGGGGCTCGGAGTGGTCGCCGTGGGTGAGTACGCGCGGATGACGGGGCTGCCCCGGGGAGAGCGGGCCGTGCTCGCGGTGTCCGCTGTAGCGGTGCCTGGGATTGCTTGGGGCGTGCCCGCCGCCCTTGATCTGCGGGCGGCCGGTGTGCTGCTCGTCGCCGCCGCCGGGGTGGCCCTCTTCTCCGGGGACTCCGCGCAGGGCTTCACGCGGGCGAGCCGGACCGTGTTCGGGCTGCTCTGGATTCCCGTCTCGCTGAGCGGGCTCGTGCTGCTCGGCGACACCGCCGTCGCGGTGGGCGTCGCGGTGGCGTTCGGGGACGTGGGGGCGTGGTGCGGGGGCACGGCCCTCGGCCGCAGGGGGCTCCTGTCCCGGCCCCTTTCGCCCCTCTCCCCCAACAAGACCTGGGCGGGGGTCATGGGCGCCGCCGCCGCGACCGCCGCCGCGCTGGCCGCGGTCGGCGCGTTCTCCCTGGTGCTGTGGGCCGCGGTACTCGTCGGCTGCGTACTCGGGGATCTCCTGGAGTCGATGGTCAAGCGCGAGGCGGGTGTGAAGGACGCGGGCAGCTGGCTGCCGGGGTTCGGCGGGCTGCTCGACCGGATCGATTCGCTGCTGGTCGCTCTGCTTCTGACGATGGTGGTGACGCTGTGAGGGTGCGTACGAGGGCCGGCTCGGCACATCGAGCCCGTCCGGCGATTGAGGACGAACTCGGCGGAGCCGGTGACCGACGGCGCCCGAAGCGGGGCGCGGCCCGTCTGCGCCGTGCCCTCTGGTGGACCCTGCTCACCCTCACCGGAGGTGTCGAGCGGCGCGGTCAGCTCCCGCCCGGTGGCTGCGTGGTCGTGGCGAACCACTCGTCCCACGCGGACACCGCCGCCCTGCTCGCGGCACTGGACGCCCGCCACGCCCCGGCGATAGGCGCAGCCGCCGACTACTGGTTCGCCTCCCCCTGGCGGAAGCGGATCTGCAGCCGCCTCGCCGCGGGGTTCCCCGTGCGCCGTACCGGAGGCGGCATGGACGACCTGCTGTCCAGGGCGGACGCCCTGCGCGCGGGCGGAGCCGTGGCCCTCTTCCCCGAAGGAACCCGCGCGCGGGCGGGCGAACTGGGCGCCTTCCACAAGGGCGCTCTGGTCCTCGCCCGGCAGGCGGACGTACCCATCGTGCCGGTCTCCATCGACGGCACGGCCCGCCTCCTGCCCAAGCACGGCAAGCTCCGCCCCACCCTGGTACGGGTCCGCATCGGCGCCCCGCTGCCCCCGGACACCACCCCGGAGACCGCGCGGGACGCGGTGGCGGAACTTCATCGGCGTACGGCGCGAGAGCCTCTCAAGGACTCCGTCGCGCGCAGGCGGACCGCCGCTGTCATCGGTTCCCGCTGGGGCCTCGCGGCGGGCTTCCTCTGGGCCTTCGCGGAGGCCCTGAGCTGGCCCCTGATGCCGGAGCTGTTCCTGGGGATCGCCTGCGTGGCGCTGCCGCGCCGGGCCCTGAAGCTGTCCCTCACGGCGCTCGCGGGCAGCCTGGCGGGTGGGCTCCTGGCCCTCCAACTGGCCGCTTCCGGCGTGCAGTTGCCGCACCCGCTGACCACGGACCGGATGCGCGCGGAGGTACGCGCCGAACTCGCCACCGAAGGCGCGGCGGCCGTACGCCACCAGCCCTGGAACGGCATCCCCTTCAAGGTGTACGCACGCGAGGCGGGCCGCGCCGACATCGCGCCGCAGGACTGGCTGGCCCACTCGGCACTCTCCCGCGGCTCCCGCACCCTCACGGTGGGCCTCGCCTTCGGGGGCTTCGGGTTCCTCGTACACCGCCTGCGCAGGTTCTACGGGCTGTATCTGGCCCTCCTGGGTGGCGGATTCACGATCGGGCTCTCATTGATCGTGACGGGATGGAGCTGACCGGGGCACACTCGTGAGCATGGCTGACGAGACCGCAGAACGGCCCTGGACCCCCATCCACGGCGAGCCCTACCGCTCCGTGCCCTACCGCCCCGAGCGCATGCCCGAGTCCGAATCCCTGGCGCAGGCAGCCGAGTTGCGCACGCGGATGCGGGAGCGGCGCACGGTGCGGCAGTTCGCGCCGGACCCCGTGCCCCCGCAGGTCGTGCGGGACGCCATCGCGTGCGCGGCGACGGCGCCGTCCGGCGCGCACCAGCAGCCGTGGACGTTCGTCCTCGTCCAGGATCCGGAGGTGCGCCGCCGCATCCGTGAGGCCGCCGAGCACGAGGAGCGCGTCTCGTACGACGGGCGCCTCGGCGAGGAGTGGCTCGCCGCCCTGCGCCCGCTCGGCACGGACGAGGTGAAGCCGCATCTGACGGACGCGCCCGCGCTCGTCGTCGTCTTCCAGCAGCGGTACTGGCTGGGCGAGGACGGCACCAAGCACAAGCACTACTACGTGGACGAGTCGGTCGGCATCGCGGTGGGGATGCTGCTGTCCGCGCTGCACCTTTCGGGCCTCGCCGCACTGATCCACACGCCGAGCCCTATGCGGTTCCTTTCGCAGGTGCTCGGCCGCCCGGAGAACGAGAAGGCGTTCGCGGTGATCCCCGTGGGCTATCCGGCGCAGGACTGCCAGGTCCCCGATCTCGTACGGAAATCGCTTGATCAGGTGCTTGTGGAGGTCTGAGCGGACACCAGCTCCCGGTCGAGGGCCGGATAGTCCGTGTAGCCCTCGGCCCCGTGCGTGTAGAGGTGCGCCGCGTCGATCTCCTGGAGCGGCGCGCCCACCGCGAACCGCTCCGGCAGGTCGGGGTTGGAGATGAAGGCCCGCCCGTAGGAGACGAGGTCCGCGAGGCCCTGCGCGAGGACCGCCTCGCCCGCCTCGCGGGTCGTCGGGTCGCCGTTCTCGCCGACGTTGGCGATGAGGGTGCCGTGCCAGTGGGGGCGCAGGTCGGTGAGGGCCGGGTAGCTGTCGTTGTCGGTGAGGTGGAGATAGGCGAGGCCGAGACCGTCGAGCTCGTCCAGGAGGGCGCGGTAGACGGGGCCCGGGTCCGCCTCCGCCATCTCGAACTGCGGGTTGCCCGGTGAGAGGCGCAGGCCGAGCCGTTCGGCGCCGATGGCGTCGGCGACGGCGCGTACGACCTCGACGGCGAAGCGGATGCGGTCGGCTATCGAGTTCCGGCCGTATTCGTCGTCGCGGAAGTTGGTGTTGTCGGCGAGGAACTGGTGGATCAAGTAGCTGTTGGCGCCGTGCAGTTCGACTCCGTCGAAGCCCGCGGCGATGGCGTTGCGCGCCGCGGTCACGTGGTCGCGCACCGCGGCGTGGATCTCTTCGCGGGTCATGGCGCGCGGAACGACCGGATCGGCCTTGCGCCCGCCGCTCACATGCACACGGCCCGGGACGAGCACGGCGGACGGTCCCGCGGGGAGATCACCGTCGATCCGCGCCAGGGGGTGGCCCTTGCGGCCGCCGTGCATGAGCTGCGCGTAGATCCGGCCGCCGTCCTCGTGCACCGCCTCGGTCACCGCGCGCCAACCCGCGATGTGGGCCGGGGTCTCAAGACCCGGGATCCGCCAGTCGCTCTGGCCGCTGCTCGCGGGCCAGATGCCCTCGGTGACGATGAGGCCCGCGCTCGCGCGCTGGGCGTAGTGGTCGGCGACCACGGGCAGCGGGGTGCCGTCATCGGTGGCACGGTGGCGGCTCATGGGGGCCATCACGATGCGGTTCGGGAGGTACCCGATGGGGCCGGCGGAATACGGTGCGAGAAGCGATGTGTTCGTCATGCCGGAACGGTAGAAGCTGACACCGGTGTCAGATTCAAGTCCGGAGGTACGTCAAGTGCGGAGGTACGCGTGACATGAGGATCGGCGAGCTGGCGAAGCGTACCGCTGTGAGCGAGCGGTCCCTGCGCTACTACGAGACGCAGGGCCTGCTGCACGCGGACCGCACGGCGGGCGGCCACCGCGACTACCCGGAGGCGGCGGTGGACCGGGTCGTCCACATCCAGGAGCTGTTCGCGGCGGGCCTGTGCAGCGCGAAGATCGTGCAGTTGCTGCCATGCATGCGGGACCAGGACGGCGGCCCGTCGGAGACGGCGACGCCTTGGCTGGTGGACGAGCTGACCGAGGAGCGGGCCAGGATCGACCGCCAGGTGGCGGACCTGCTGCGGGCGCGGGAGGTCCTGAACGAAGTGATCACGGCGGCGACGGGCGCGAGCCGCTGACCCCCCACCGACTTTCCCAACCCCTCTAACTCTTCAACACACATTGACCAGTTAGGCATGCGCGTGCTCTACTCACCTCATCGCAACCACCAAAACGCACTTGAGGGGTTAGAGATGAGCAACTCGCCGCAGGCCCGCACCCACCGCACCCACCACCGCTCCACCACCGTCCGCGGCCACGAGATCTTCTACCGCGAGGCGGGCCCCGCCGACGCCCCGGTCCTCCTCCTGCTGCACGGCTTCCCCACCAGCTCCCACATGTTCCGCGACCTCATCCCGCGCCTCGCCCACCGCTACCGCGTCATCGCCCCGGACCACATCGGCTTCGGCCGCTCCGCCGCCCCGTCCGCGCAGGACTTCACGTACACCTTTGCCGAACTCGCCGACATCACCGCCGAGTTCACCGAGCAGCTGGGCCTGACCCGCTTCGCGCTCTACGTCCAGGACTACGGCGCCCCCATCGGCCTGCGCCTCGCGCTCGCGCACCCCGAGCGCGTCACCGCGATCGTCACGCAGAACGGCAACGCGTACGAGGAGGGCCTCGGCACCGAGGCGTGGGCACCGGTCTTCGCGTACATCGGCGACCCGAACGAGAAGACCGCCGCGCCCGTACGGGAGATCCGCTCCCTGGAAGGCATCAAGTGGCAGTACACGCACGGGGTTCCTGACCAGAGCCTGCTGAACCCGGACGCCTGGCACCACGACGCCGCGCTGATGGCCCGCGAAGGCCAGGACGGGATCCAGCTCTCCCTGATCGGCGACTACGGCAGCAACATCGGCCTGTACCCCGACTTCCAGGAGTACTTCCGCGCCTCACAGGTCCCGCTGCTCGCGGCCTGGGGCGCCCACGACCAGATCTTCGTGCCGCAGGGCGCGCTCGCCTTCCTCCGTGATCTGCCGGAGGCCGAAGTCCACTTGCTGCCCGCCGGGCACTTCGCCCTGGAGACGCACGCCGCGCAGATCGGCGGGCTCATCGACGACTTCCTGACCCGGCGCCTGCCCTGAACCGGGAGACAACACCGCCTCCGACCGGGGTGGGGCCCAGGTCGGAGGCGGGGTTCAGGGAGGGGCACGAAGGCCCCGGAGGGACTAGCCCATGTGCGGGTAGTTGTAGTCCGTCGGCGGGACCAGCGTCTCCTTGATGGCGCGGGTCAGCGTCCAGCGCTGCAGGTTCTGCGGGGCGCCCGCCTTGTCGTTGGTGCCGGACGCGCGGCCGCCGCCGAAGGGCTGCTGGCCGACGACGGCGCCGGTCGACTTGTCGTTGATGTAGAAGTTGCCCGCCGCGTAGCGGAGCTTCTCCATCGTGTACGCGGCCGCGGCGCGGTCGTTGGAGATGACCGAACCCGTCAGGGCGTAGTCCGAAGCCGACTCCATCTGGGTCAGCATCTCCTCGTACTTGTCGTCCTCGTAGACGTGGATCGCCAGGAACGGGCCGAAGTACTCGGTCGTGAAGACCTCGTTGGCCGGGTCCGAGCACTCGACGACGGTCGGACGGACGAAGTAGCCGACCGAGTCGTCGTACGTGCCGCCCGCGACGATCGTGCAGGTGTCGTCCGCCTTGGCGCGGTCGATGGCCGCCTTGTTCTTGGCGAACGCGCGCTCGTCGATGACCGCTCCGATGAAGTTGGAGAGGTCCGTGACGTCGCCCATCTTGATGCCGTCGACCTCGGCCGCGAACTCCTCCTTGAAGCCGGAGTTCCAGATCGAGGCGGGGACGTACGCACGCGACGAGGCGGAGCACTTCTGGCCCTGGAACTCGAAGGAGCCACGGGTCAGGGCCGTCTTGAGGACGGCGCGGTCGGCGCTGGGGTGCGCGACGACGAAGTCCTTGCCGCCGGTCTCGCCGACCAGGCGCGGGTAGGTGCGGTAGTTGGCGATGTTCTCGCCGACCGTCTTCCACAGGTGCTGGAAGGTCGGGGTCGAGCCGGTGAAGTGGATGCCCGCCAGGTCGCGGTGGGTCAGGGCCACCTCGGAGACGGCCTTGCCGTCACCGGTCACCAGGTTGATGACGCCCTTGGGCAGACCGGCCTCCTCCAGGAGCTGCATGAGCAGCACGGCGGCGTGCGTCTGCGTCGGGGACGGCTTCCACACGACCACGTTGCCCATGAGGGCCGGGGCGGTCGGCAGGTTGCCCGCGATCGCGGTGAAGTTGAACGGCGTGATCGCGTAGACGAAGCCCTCGAGCGGGCGGTGGTCCAGACGGTTCCAGACGCCGGTCGAGTTCGCCGGGGGCTGCTCGGCGAGCAGGTCACGGGCGTACTTGACGTTGAAGCGCCAGAAGTCGATCAGCTCACAGGGAGTGTCGATCTCGGCCTGCTGGGCGGTCTTCGACTGGCCGAGCATCGTGGAGGCGGCCATGGTCTCGCGCCACGTCGTGGAGAGCAGCTCGGCAGCGCGCAGGATGATCGCGGCGCGATCGTCGAAGGCCATCGCGCGCCAAGCCGGGGCGGCGGCGAGCGCGGCGTCGATCGCGTCCTGGGCGTCCTGCTGCGTGGCGCCGCGGCCGTTGCCGATGACGGACTTGTGGTTGTGCGGCTGCACGACCTGGAAGGGCTCACCGCCACCGAGGCGCTTGACGCCACCGATGGTCATCGGCAGCTCGATGGGGTTCTCGGAGAGCTCCTTGAGCTTGGTCTCGAGGCGGGCACGCTCCGGCGAACCGGGTGCGTAGCCGTGCACCGGCTCGTTGACCGGCGCGGGGACCTGGGTCACAGCGTCCATGAGTTCCGTATCTCCTTAAGGGGGGTCGGGGGAAGGGAGCTCAGCCCTTGGTGAGGATGGAGCGGGCGAAGAAGAGCAGGTTGGCCGGCTTCTCCGCGAGGCGGCGCATGAAGTATCCGTACCAGTCGGTGCCGTAGGCGGTGTAGACGCGCATCCGGTGGCCCTCGGCCGCGAGCCGCAGGTGCTCGTCGCTGCGGATGCCGTACAGCATCTGGAACTCGTACTCATCCAGTTTGCGCCCCGCACGCCGCGCGAGCTCCTGTGCGATGGAGATCAGGCGCGGGTCGTGGGACCCGATCATCGGGTATCCGTCGCCCTCCATCAGGATGCGCATGATGCGGACGTACGCCTTGTCGATCTCCGCCTTGTCCTGGTACGCGACCTCGGCGGGCTCCTTGTAGGCGCCCTTCACGATGCGTACGCGGCTGCCGGCTGCGGCCAGGCGGCGGGCGTCGTCCTCGGTGCGGAAGAGGTAGGACTGGATGACGCAGCCGGTCTGCGGGAAGTCCTTCCGCAGCTCCTCGTGGATGGCGAACATCGAGTCGAGGGTGGTGTGGTCCTCGGCGTCCAGGGTGACCGTGGTGCCGATCGCGGCGGCGGCGCGGACGACCGGGCGGACGTTGGCGAGGGCGAGCTCGTGGCCGCCTTCGAGCGCCTGGCCGAACATGGAGAGCTTGATGGACATCTCGGCCTTCGTGCCGAGGCCGAGGTCCTTGAGGCGCTCGACGAGGTCCAGGTAGGCGTCGCGTGCGGTGGCGGCCTGCTCGGGCGTGGTGATGTCCTCGCCGACGACGTCGAGGGTGACCTCGAGGCCCTTGTCGGCGGCGTCCGTGATGATCGGCACGACCTGGTCGACCGTCTCACCGGCGATGAAGCGGGCGACGACCTGCTTGGTGCCCGGGGCCGCCGATACGAAACGGCGCATCTGGTCGCTGCGCGACGCGGCGAGGATCACGGGACCCAGCACGGGCACCTCCACGGAGAGTAGAACGGGGCCGTACCTGGATATGCGTAACGAACCGGTACGGCACGGAGAACCACCGTGAAACTTAAGGATCCCTCCGATCCGGGGCCATCGACAGCTGTCACGCATCCGTGCCCTGGATCTCAGACATCTGTCTGAAGGCAGGGGCGAACTACGTCAGAATGGACAGCGTGAAAGGCGATTACCAGGAACTGGTCGACGAGATCTCAGCCCTGCTCGGCGCCCCCGCGACACTGGAGAACCGCGATTTCGAGCTGATCGCCTTCGGCGCGCACGACAGCGGCGACAGCGACTTCGACGCGGCGGCCCTGGACCCGGTGCGCACCCGCTCGATCCTCACGCGCCGCTCCACGGCCGGAGTGCGCACCTGGTTCGAGAGCTTCGGGATCACCCGCGCCACGGCCCCGGTCCGCATTCCGCCCACTCCGGAGGCGGGCGTCTACCGCGGGCGGATCTGCCTTCCCGTACGGCATCGGGGGTTCGCTCTGGGGTACGTATGGCTGCTCGACGACGATCCCGGGCCCACGGAGGCGCAGCTGACCGCCGCCATGGAGGTCGCGGCCCGCATCGGCGCGCTGCTCGCGGACGAGGTGCAGGCGGGCGCCGACCTGACCCGGGAGTTCCGGGCCGTACTGACCGCCGAGCGTGGCTGGCAGCGGGACATGGCCGTGGCCGATCTGCGCACGGCGCTCGGCCCGCGCGGCGAGGGCCTGCACGCGGTCGTCTGCCTCGCCCCCTGGCCCTCCGCCGACCCGGACTCCGCCCCCTCGGTCCGTACGGTGCAGGGAGCGACCGCCCTGTGCACGGTCCCGTGGGGCACGGCGGGCCAGAGCCTAGCGATCCTGGTCCGGCTGCGTTCGCCCGACGTACCCACCCCGGCGGTGTCGGCGGCCATGCGGCTCCTGGAGTCCGCGAAGGGCGCCGCGGCGGGGATCGCGAATGCCCGCCACGGCCTCGACGAGCTCGGCGCCGCCTGGTGGGAGGCGTCGACGGCGGCCCGCGCGGCCCGCGCCGAACCGCGCTTCGCCCCCGTGGCCCAGTGGGCGGACGTGGGCCCCTACCGCCTGCTCACCTCCCTGCCCGCCGAGGCCGCCGAGGACCCGGTGGCCCGCGCACTGCTCTCCCCCGCCCATCGCGAACTCGCCCGCACCGCGGAGGTGTTCCTCGACTGCGCGGGCCAAGCGGGGCGCACGGCGGCGGAGTTGGGGATCCACCGCCAGACGCTCTACTACCGCCTCTCGCGCGTGGAGCAGCTCACGGGCCTCGACCTGGACGACGGCGAGGACCGCCTCCTTCTGCACATGGTCCTGAAAGCGTCACGACTGTAAGGGCACGGCTACAGAAGGCGGCCGGCGTGATCATGACGGGATAGCGTCTCCCCCGACCACTCACGCAACTCCACAGGGGAGAACGAACAACCAATGAAATTCAAGCTGTTGGGACCCGCCGTCGCCGCTGCCGCCCTCGTCGGCACCACCCTCACCGGCGGCACCGCCGTGGCGCAGACGCCCTCCGCGCCGGTGTCCGCCGCCGCGGCTCCCAGCTGCCTCAACGGCCTCACGAACGTTCCCGCCAAGCAGACCGTGAAGGTGCGCACCCACGCGAAGGTGAACGCCACCGCCAAGGGTCAGTGGAACAAGGGCAAGAAGGGCTTCCTCTGCAACGACGGCAAGTCGATCACGGGGCAGAAGTACACGCTGTGCGGCAAGACGAGCACCAAGTGGCAGTACGGCATCACGAACGGCACGAACGTGAAGGGCTATGTCCCCGAGGCGTGCCTCAAGTGGGGCATCGGCGCCTGATCTGAAGGCATCTCCACGCATCTCCACGCATCTCCACGGTGGTGCGGGCGGCACGACGCCGCCCGCACCACCGGCGTTTCAGGCCTCTGATGCCCGCCTCATCACACGCCGCATGCCCTCGGTGAGCTGCTCGGCGGTGGTCGCCGACTCCGGGTCGAAGAGCCACTGCACCATCAGGCCGTTGAGCAGCGTCGCGTAGAAACGGCCTTCGTTCTCCACCACGTCGTCCGGGATGACGCTCTCCTCGATCCCGGTGAACACCGCGGCGAGCCCGCTGCGCCCTTCCCGCTGCGCCTTGATCAGCAGGTCACGGACTCCGGCGAGGCGCTCCCCCTGCGTGATGACCTCGAAGGTCAGCATCCAGATGGAGCGGGACTCGGGGAACCCGCGCAGGATGTTCGACCAGACCTGCTCGAACCGCTCCAGCGAGCCGCCCTTCGCGCCGCTCTCCCCGGCGGGAGGTTCGTCGAAGCCGCCGCCGGCCTTCTCGACGAGGGCGACGAAGGCCTCCACGAGCAGCGCGTCCTTCGAGCCGTAGTGGTACCCGATCGAAGCCAGGTTCGCCCCCGACTCCTTCACGATGTCGCGGGCCGTCGTGCTCACGAAGCCCTTCTCCAGCAGGCAGCGCTTGGCGCCTTCGAGCAGATCATCACGGTGTCCCATGCGGGCCAGCCTACTCCCGATCCATACGCCCGTCCCATACGTGCGTCTTACACACCCGTACTAGACAAGCGTATAGGACGTCCGTACAGTCCTCGGCATGACGAAATCGACGCACGAACAAGCGAACTCGGCGGTCCCGGAGCGCGCGGGCCGCAAGGAGTGGACCGCTCTCGCCGTCCTGATGCTGCCGCTGCTCCTGGTCTCGATGGACGTCTCCGTCCTCTACTTCGCGGTACCCGCGGTCAGTGCCGACCTGGAGCCGAGCGGCACCCAGCAGCTGTGGATCTTCGACATCTACGCGTTCGTGCTCGCGGGGCTGCTCATGACGATGGGGTCGCTCGGCGACCGCATCGG
The DNA here is from genome assembly GCF_009769735.1 of Streptomyces sp. BA2. Taxonomy (NCBI): domain Bacteria; kingdom Bacillati; phylum Actinomycetota; class Actinomycetes; order Kitasatosporales; family Streptomycetaceae; genus Streptomyces; species Streptomyces sp. BA2. The sequence goes on along the minus strand of NZ_WSRO01000002.1, from coordinate 6,504,338 downwards.
CCGCCGCAAGCTGCTCATGTTCGGCGCGGCGGCCTTCGGCGTGGCCTCCCTGACCGCCGCCTACGCCAACAGCGCCGAGCTGCTCATCGCCGCCCGCGCGGTCCTCGGCATCGGCGGCGCGACCCTGATGCCGTCCACGATGGCCCTCGTACGCACGATGTTCCGCGACGCCGGACAGCGCGCGAAGGCGATCGGCATCTGGTCCGGCGTGATGGTCGCCGGGATCGCGCTCGGCTCGGTGATGAGCGGCATCCTCGTCGAGTACTTCTGGTGGGGCTCGGTCTTCCTGGTCAACCTGCCCGCGATGGTGATGCTCCTGGTCCTCGCGCCGGTCCTCATCCCGGAGTTCAAGGACCCGGCGCCGGGCCGCTTCGACCTGCTGAGCGTGCCGCTGTCCATGGCCGCCGTGCTGCCCGTCGTCTACGGCATCAAGGAGATCGCCGCCGAGGGCCTGGAGACCACGTACGTGGCTTCGCTCGCCGTCGGTCTCGTCTTCGCCGCCCTCTTCGTCCACCGCCAGCGCACCACGGATTCCCCGCTGATCTCCCCCGCGCTGTTCCGCGGCCGCGGCTTCGCCCCCGCGGTCCTCCTGAACCTCATCTCCACGCTCGCGATGATGGGCTCGGCCTACTTCACCACGCAGTATCTGCAGTCGGTCCTCGGCAAGAGCGCCTTGGAGGCCGCGCTGTGGGCGCTGCTCCCCTCCGTACTCATCGGCTTCGCCGCCCCGGTCGCCACCGCCCTGGTCCAGAAGGGGATGAACCGCGCCCACGTCGTCTCGGCCGGCTTCGTCATCTCGGCGTGCGGGTACGGCCTGCTGACCCTGACCGGCACGGACTCGATGTGGACGGTGCTCACCGCCGCCGGGCTCCTCGCCTGCGGCGCCGTGGTCGTCGGCTCACAGCTCACCGACCTCGCCCTCGGTTCGGCCCCGGCGGAGAAGGCGGGCTCGGCTTCCTCGCTCCTGGAGACGGGCCAGGAGTTCGGCGGCGCGCTCGGCATGGCGCTGCTCGGCTCCATCGGCAACGCGGTCTACCGGGGCGAGATCCCGGACGCGGCCCCGGCAGAGGCCCACGAGACACTCGGCGGCGCGCTCGCGGTGGCACAGCACATGCCGGACAAGGCCGCTTCCGCGCTGACCGCCGCCGCACGGGAGGCGTTCACCAGCGGCATGCATGTTGCTGCGCTCGCGGGGGCGACGCTGCTGGTCGCGTCGGCGGTACTGGCGTCGGTGACACTGCGGCGGTCTGAGCCCGCAAAGCAAACGCCGGAGGAGCTGGAGCGTATCTCCAGCCCGTCCGGCGTTTGAGGACGAACTCGGCGCAGCCGGTGACGAACCGGCAGCCGAAGCCGCGGGGCGACTAGTCCGTGAGGTTCACCGCGCGAGCGGACTCCGCACCGATCTCCTCGGCCAGCTCGTTGAGCACCGCCTGCGGCACAGTGTCATCCACCGTGAGGACGGCGAGCGCCTCCCCGCCGACGTCAGCGCGAGCGACCTGCATGCCGCCGATGTTGATGCCCGCCTCGCCGAGGACACGGCCGACGGTGCCGACGACACCGGGACGGTCCGCGTAACGGAGGACGACCATGTGCTCGGCGAGCGCCAGGTCCACGTCGTACCCGCCGATGGCGACGATCTTCTGCAGGTGCTTGGGGCCGGCCAGCGTGCCGGAGACCGAGATCTCCTCGCCGCCGGTCAGCGTGCCGCGCACCGTCACGACGTTGCGGTGGTCCGGGGACTCCGAGCTCGTGGTGAGGCGGACCTCGACGCCACGCTCCTGGGCGAAGAGAGGCGCGTTCACGTAACTCACGGTCTCGTCGACGACGTCCTCGAACACGCCCTTGAGCGCGGACAGTTCGAGCACCTTCACGTCGTGCTGCGTGATCTCGCCGTACACCTCGACGTCGAGGCGGGCCGCCACCTCGCTCGCGAGGGCGGTGAAGATCCGGCCGAGCTTCTCGGCGAGCGGCAGACCGGGACGCACGTCCTCGGCGATGACGCCGCCCTGGACGTTCACGGCGTCCGGGACCAGCTCGCCTGCGAGGGCGAGGCGCACCGACTTGGCGACGGCGATACCGGCCTTCTCCTGCGCCTCGTCCGTCGAGGCACCGAGGTGCGGCGTGCAGACGACCTGGTCGAACTGGAAGAGCGGGGAGTCCGTGCAGGGCTCCTTCGCGTACACGTCCAGACCGGCGCCCGCGACGCGGCCTTCCTTGAGCGCCGAGTACAGCGCCTCCTCGTCGACGATCCCGCCGCGCGCGGCGTTCACGATGCGGACGGCGGGCTTGACCTTGTGCAGGGCCTCGTCGCCGATCAGACCGACCGTCTCGGGGGTCTTGGGCAGGTGCACGGTGATGAAGTCCGAGACCTCGAGCAGCTCGTCGAGCGTGAGGACCTTGACGCCCATCTGCGCGGCACGCGCGGGCTGTACGTACGGGTCGTACGCGACGACCTTCATGCCGAAGGCGCTCATGCGCTGGGCGACCAGGGCGCCGATGCGGCCGAGGCCCACGACACCGAGGGTCTTCTCGGCGAGCTCGACGCCGGTGTACTTCGAGCGCTTCCACTCACCGGCCTTGAGGGCCTGGCTGCCCTGGGGGATGTTGCGGGCGGTGGCGATGAGCAGGCCACAGGCGAGCTCGGCGGCGGTGACGATGTTCGAGGTGGGGGCGTTCACCACCATCACGCCGGCCTTGGTGGCGGCCGACACGTCCACGTTGTCCAGACCGACGCCCGCGCGGGCGACGACCTTCAGCTTCTTGGCGGCCGCGATGGCCTCGGCGTCGACCTTGGTCGCGGAGCGGACCAGAATCGCGTCGACCTCGGCGATGGCGGGCAGCAGCTCGGCGCGGTCCGCGCCGTTGCACTGACGGATCTCGAAGTCCGGGCCCAAGGCGTCGACAGTGGCGGGCGACAGCTCTTCAGCGATGAGTACGACCGGTTTGCCGTTGGCAGCAGTGCTCACGTGAGTCCTCACAAGTCCAATGCGGACGGCCGTCCCGACGGCCGCATGCGGTGGAGGGTGCTAGCCGCGTGGAAGACGCACGACGCTGTGGGCCTGACGCGTTTGTTGAAAGCAGTGTAGTGGCGTCTTGACGGGTGTCTTACGCCTCCGCGGAAGGATCACTCGTCCGTGGCTGGACGAGGTGGACAACGCCGGAGGGAGATCACTCCCTCCGGCGCTTCCGGAATGCCTCAGGCCTCTTCGTTGACCCAAGACATCAGCTTGCGGAGCTCCTTGCCGGTGGTCTCCAGGAGGTGGTTCTCGTCCTGGGTCTTGTACTCGTTGTACTTCTTCAGACCGCCGTGGTACTCGTCCATCCAGTTCTTGGCGAACGTGCCGTCCTGGATCTCGGTGAGGACCTTCTTCATCTCGGCCTTGGTGGCGTCCGTGATGATGCGCGGTCCGGTGACGTAGTCGCCCCACTCGGCGGTCTCGGAGATCGACCAGCGCATCTTCTCCAGGCCGCCCTCGTACATGAGGTCGACGATGAGCTTCAGCTCGTGGAGGCACTCGAAGTACGCGATCTCCGGCTGGTAGCCGGCCTCGGTCAGCGTCTCGAAGCCCGCCTTGACCAGCGCCGCGGTGCCACCGCAGAGCACGGCCTGCTCACCGAACAGGTCGGTCTCGGTCTCCTCGGTGAAGGTCGTCTTGATGACGCCCGCACGCGTGCCGCCGATGCCCTTGGCGTACGAGAGAGCCAGCGCGAAGCCGTTGCCGGTCGCGTCCTGCTCGACGGCCGCGATACACGGAACGCCGCGGCCCTCCTCGTACTGACGGCGGACGAGGTGGCCCGGGCCCTTCGGGGCGACCATGCAGACGTCGACGCCCTCGGGGGCCTTGATGAAGCCGAAGCGGATGTTCAGGCCGTGGCCGAAGAACAGCGCGTCGCCGTCCTTGAGGTTGTCCTTGATGGACTCCTCGTAGACCTGGGCCTGGATCGGGTCCGGCACCAGGATCATGATGACGTCGGCCTCGGCGGCGGCCTCCGAGGGAGTCACCACGCGCAGGCCCTGCTCCTCGGCCTTGGCCTTGGACTTGGAGCCCTCGTGCAGACCGACGCGGACGTCGACACCCGAGTCACGGAGCGACAGCGCGTGGGCGTGGCCCTGGCTGCCGTATCCGATGACCGCGACCTTGCGGCCCTGGATGATGGACAGGTCGGCGTCGTCGTCGTAGAACAGCTCGGCCACTGGAAATCTCCTATGTGTGCTGGTGTTGCGACCCACCGTACGGCGGGCGGGGGGAAGAAAGTTTTCAGGTCTCGCCATACGGGCGGGACCGGTGACGCGTTCAGGCCGGTTCAGGCCGAGCGGTCGAGCGCGCGCAGGCTGCGGTCCGTGATGGAGCGCGAGCCGCGGCCGATCGCGATGGTGCCGGACTGGACTAGCTCCTTGATGCCGAAGGGCTCCAGCATCTTGAGCATCGCCTCCAGCTTGTCGCTGGATCCGGTGGCCTCGATGGTGACCGCCTCGGGCGAGACGTCCACGGTCTTGGCGCGGAACAGCTGGACGATCTCGACGATCTGCGAGCGCGTCTCGTTGTCGGCGCGGACCTTGGCCAGAACCAGTTCACGCGCCACCGCGCCGGCCGGCTCCAGTTCGACGATCTTCAGGACGTTGACGAGCTTGTTGAGCTGCTTGGTGACCTGTTCGAGCGGCAGATCCTCGACGTTCACGACGATGGTGATGCGTGAGATGTCGGGGTGCTCGGTGACGCCCACGGCGAGGGAGTCGATGTTGAAGCCGCGGCGCGAGAACAGGGCGGTGATCCGGGCGAGGACACCGGGCTTGTTCTCGACCAGGACGGAGAGCGTGTGCTTGGTGGACATGACTCGTGGTCTCTCTTTCGCTCTCGGTCTCAGTCGTCTTCGTTGTCGCCGAAGTCGGGGCGGACCCCGCGGGCGGCCATGACCTCGTCGTTCGAGGTGCCCGCTGCGACCATCGGCCAGACCTGGGCGTCCTCGTGGACGATGAAGTCGACCACGACGGGGCGGTCGTTGATGGCGTTGGCCTCGGCGATGACCTTGTCGAGGTCCTCGGGGCGCTCGCAGCGCAGTGCCACGCAGCCCATCGCCTCCGACAGCTTCACGAAGTCCGGGACGCGGGTGCCCTTGTTGGGCGGAGTGTCGCCCTCCGGGCCCGCGTGCAGCACGGTGTTGGAGTAACGCTGGTTGTAGAACAGCGTCTGCCACTGGCGGACCATGCCGAGGGCGCCGTTGTTGATGATGGCGACCTTGATCGGGATGTTGTTCAGGGCGCAGGTGGTCAGTTCCTGATTGGTCATCTGGAAGCAGCCGTCGCCGTCGATCGCCCAGACCGTGCGGTCGGGCTGACCTGCCTTGGCGCCCATCGCGGCCGGGACCGCGTACCCCATCGTTCCGGCGCCGCCGGAGTTGAGCCAGGTGGCGGGCTTCTCGTAGTCGATGAAGTGGGCGGCCCACATCTGGTGCTGGCCGACGCCCGCCGCGAAGATCGTGTCCTCGGGGGCGAGCTTGCCGACGCGCTCGATGACCTGCTGCGGGGAGAGCGAGCCGTCCTCGGGCTGGTCGTAGCCCAGGGGGTAGGTGTCGCGCCAGCGGTTGAGGTCCTTCCACCAAGCGGTGTAGTCACCCTGCTGGCCCGCGGTGTGCTCGGCCTGGACCGCCTGGATCAGGTCGGCGATGACCTCGCGGGCGTCTCCGACGATCGGCACGTCGGCGGCGCGGTTCTTGCCGATCTCGGCCGGGTCGATGTCGGCGTGGACGATCTTCGCGAAGGGCGCGAAGCTGTCCAGCTTGCCGGTGACGCGGTCGTCGAAGCGGGCTCCGAGGGCGACGATCAGGTCGGCCTTCTGCAGCGCGGTGACGGCGGTGACCGCTCCGTGCATGCCCGGCATTCCCACGTGCAGCTTGTGGCTGTCGGGGAATGCGCCGAGCGCCATCAGTGTGGTGGTGACGGGCGCTCCGGTGAGTTCCGCGAGGACCTTCAGCTCGGCGGTGGCCTGGGCCTTCAGAACGCCGCCGCCCACGTAGAGGACGGGCCGCTTGGCGGAGGTGATCAGCTTGGCGGCCTCGCGGATCTGCTTGGCGTGCGGCTTGGTCACCGGGCGGTAGCCGGGCAGGTCCTGGGTCGGCGGCCACTGGAAGGTGGTCTGCGCCTGGAGTGCGTCCTTGGCGATGTCGACCAGGACGGGCCCTGGACGGCCCGTGGAGGCGATGTGGAAGGCTTCCGCGATCGTCGCCGGGATGTCCTCCGCCTTGGTGACCAGGAAGTTGTGCTTGGTGATCGGCATGGTGATGCCGACGATGTCCGCCTCCTGGAAGGCGTCCGTACCGATCGCCTTGGAGGCCACCTGGCCGGTGATCGCGACCATGGGCACGGAGTCCATGTGGGCGTCGGCGATCGGCGTGACGAGGTTGGTGGCACCGGGGCCGCTCGTCGCCATGCACACCCCGACCTTGCCGGTGGCCTGCGCGTAACCGGTGGCGGCGTGGCCTGCGCCCTGCTCGTGACGGACCAGGACGTGACGGACGCGGGTGGAGTCCATCATCGGGTCGTACGCGGGAAGGATGGCGCCGCCGGGAATGCCGAATACCGTGTCGGCCCCGACTTCCTCGAGAGAACGAATGAGGGACTGCGCACCCGTGACGTGCTCGACGGGGGCGGACTGCTGTCCTGAGGATCGGGGCCGCGGCTGCGGATGGTGGGCCCCGGTGGCCTGCTCGGTCATCGGCATTCTCTTCTCGAAGCTGAGGGTTTTTGCGGGGTGTTTGCGGGGATTTGGCGGGTGCCGGTGCAACAAAAAACCCCTCGTGCCGTGAGGCAAGCGAGGGGAGCGCGTCGGAGCGGGTGCGGGATTCCGGTGTTCGGACCGGTGAGTCCCAGCTTCAGCCGACGCGCTTTCCAAGTACGAGAATTCGGGTGCGCATGGCACTGACCCTCTCCCCGGCGCACAGTGCCTGTCAAGTAGGTGGGATGGGGGTCTCATTATGTGAGCGGGCGAAGGACTCGACACCTCCTCCGTACGCCACTGGCGGGCCGCCCGCGAGCACCGGCTCCGCGGGCCCGTGCGGCACCGGATACTGCCCGAGCGACAGCGCACGGCGCAGGCGGTACTCGTCGAGGGGTCCGGAGAACGCCATGCCCTGGCCGTGCGTACAGCCCATCGCGCGCAGGGCGATGACCTGCTCCGGAAGGTCGACGCCGTCGGCCACCGAGAGCAGCCCCAGATCGGTGGCGATGCGCAGCAGACCAGAGGTGATCTTGTGCAGCCGCGCGGACTCGACGACGCCCTCGATGAGACTGCGGTCCAGTTTCAGTACGTCGACGGGGAGCCGCCGCAGTGCGGTGATGGCGGCATAGCCGCTCCCGAAGCCGTCAAGGGCGATGCGTACGCCGAGTCTGCGCAGGGAGGTGAGACGGCGCTCCAGGTCGTCCAGGGACACCCGGGGGTCGCTGTCGGCGAGCTCGATGATGAGCGCCCCGGAGGGCAGGCCGTACCGGGTGAGGAGCGCCTCGATGGAGCCCAGCGGCATGGAGCGGTCCAGGAGGCGCCGCGCGCTGATGCGGACGGCGACGGGCGTCGCATGGCCCGTACGCCCGCGCTCGGCGGCCTGCTGGACGGCTTCCTCGATCATCCAGCGGCCGAGCTCGGCGGTGCGGGCGCCCTCCTGCGCGTCCGAGCTGTCGGCCACGCGCAGGAACTCGGCGGGCGTGAAGAGGATGCCCTGCGCCGAGCGCCAGCGCGCCTGGGCGGCGACCGAGGTGATGCGTCCGTCGTCCAGGGAGACCACCGGCTGGTGGAGCAGCGCGAACTCGCCGTCGTGCAGGGCGGTGCGCAGCCGCGTCGCCAGCTCCGCCTTGCGTACGACGTCGGCCTGCATCTGGGGGGCGTACAGCTCGACGCGGCCCTTGCCCGCGGCCTTGGCGCGGTACATCGCGAGGTCGGCGTTGCGCAGCAACTCGCCCGCTCCTATGCCTGGTTCGGCGAAGGCCACGCCGATGGACGCCGCCACGCGCACGTCGTTGCCGTCGATCGCGTAGGGCTGGGAGAGGGTGATTCTGAGACGGTCGGCGAGTTCGTAGATGTGCTGCTCGCGCGCGGCCTGGTCGCGGGTGCCGTCACCCACGATGAGCGCGGCGAATTCGTCGCCGCCAAGCCGGGCCGCGCAGTCCCCGGACCTGACGGCCTCCTGAAGGCGGCGGGCCGCCTGGATGAGGAGCTCGTCCCCCGCTTGATGGCCGATGGTGTCGTTGACCGCCTTGAAGCCGTCCAGGTCGATGAAGAGCACGGCCGTGCCCCGGTCGGTGACCCTGCGGCCGGTGAGGGCCTGACCGACCCGGCGGGTGAACAGGGCGCGGTTGGGCAGGTCGGTGAGCGGGTCGTGCTCGGCGTTGTGCTGCAACTGCGCCTGGAGACGCACCCGTTCGGTGACGTCGCGGCTGTTGAAGATGAGACCGCCCTGGTGGCGGTTGACCGTGGACTCCACGTTCAGCCAGTCGCCGTCACCGGACTTGAAGCGGCACTCGATACGGGTCGTGGGTTCTTCGACGGGGTTCGCGGTGAGGAATCTGCGCACTTCGTGGACGACACGGCCCAGGTCCTCGGGGTGCATGAGCGAGGCCAGTTCGGAGCCGACGAGCTCCTCGGCGTCGCGGCCGTAGACCCCTGAGGCGGCCGGGCTGACGTAGTGGAGTATGCCGTTCGGAGCGGCGATCATGATGACGTCGCTCGAACCCTGCACCAGGGAGCGGAAGTGGTTCTCCTTCTGGGCCAGTTCCTGGGTGAGGGTGATGTTGTCCAGGAGCATGATGCCCTGGCGCACGACGAGGGCGAGGACGACCGTGCCCGCGGTGAAGAGCACGACTTCGTCGACGCTGCGGCCACTGAGCACGTTGTAGAGAATGCCCAACGTGCAGACAGCGGCGGCGAGATAGGGCGTCAGCGCGGCGAGCGACCCGGCGATCGGCCGGGTGGCGGTGGCCCGTGCGTCCCTGGGGGCCTCGTCGTGCCGCACGCGCGCGTGCTGCTGCGCGTCGTCCCCGTGCCGGTGCCAGGGCGCCGCCCAGGGTGCGTACGCGAGGAGCAGTGAGCCGGCGAACCAGCCCGCGTCCAGCATCTGCCCCGAGCGGTAACTGGCGTGCAGCAGGGGCGAGGTGAACATCGCGTCGCACATGACGGTCAGCGCGAGGGCGCCGATCGCCGTGTTCACCGCCGTACGGTTCGCGGAGGACCGTCTGAAGTGCAGCGCGAGGACCATGCTGACCAGCGCGATGTCGAGGAGCGGATAGGCGAGCGAGAGAGCGGCGTGCGCGACGCTCTGGCCCTCGAACTGTGCCGTGTGCGCGAGCGCCAGGCTCCAGGAGAGTGTGAGCAGTGAGCCGCCGATGAGCCAGGCGTCGAGCGCCAGGCAGACCCAACCGGCCTTGGTCACCGGGCGCTTGGCGAGCACGAGCAGGCCGATGATGGCGGGCGGCGCGAAGCAGAGGAAGAACAGGTCGGCGAGGCCGGGACTTGGCACCGGCTGCTCGAGCACGACCTCGTACCAGCCCCATACGCCGTTGCCCAGGGCCGCCATCGCGGAGGAGAGCGCGAACAGCAGCCATGCGGGTCGAAAGCGGCTTCGGCGGGTGCGTGAGTAGCGGAAACAGGAGACCGCGGCGGCCGCCGCCGCGAGACTCAGACCGAAGTCACCCATGATCAGGGCGGCCCGGGTCGATCCCCAGCCGAAAGCGGCGCCGGTGGCATACCCGCCGCAGACCACGAGGAGCGCGATCTGCGAGACCAGGCCCGCGCCGCCGCCGGAGCCGGGGCGCCGGGTCAGGGGAGCGCCGGGCGGCATCGACGCCGTCAGACCTCCGCTGCCCTCCAGGGCGGTGGCGGGTGACGGACGGGTGCTCACCGCGCCGCCCTGATCCATGCCGCGCCTGTGTCCGTCCGCCTCCCGTGACTGATCGGCCCCGGGACGTCGGGTGCGAAGCCGTCGCGCGTCCGGCTGTGAGCCGGTGCGCGTGAGAGTCGTCGCCGGCGGCCTCGCCGCGTCGGATGGTTCGCCCATTGGCCGTACATCGCCCGTCGCCCCCCTCGCGTCTGATGTCTCGTCCCCGGCGCCGACGAACTGTCCACGGCGCATCCCCTGTCGGGACGATACACCAGTCTCGTCACTCAGCGACATAGCTTCTCTACGCTCCGTGACTGTCGACGGAGTTGTGAACACGGGGCGCACACAACCAGGTGCGGAGTGTGCTCGAACGGTCCCTGAGTGACAGTGGGTTGGCCGGGCCGGTGCGCTACTCGGTTGTCAGGACGACGTTGTCGAGGGGTTCCCCGGCGACGTGACGGGTCAGCTGCGCGGCGAGCAGGCGCTTGGCGCGGGGCAGGAAGGCGGAGGACGATCCGCCCACGTGGGGGCTGATGAGCACTCCAGGAGCCTGCCACAGGGGGTGACCTGCGGGCAGCGGTTCCGGGTCGGTGACATCGAGGGCGGCGGTGATCCGGCCGCTCTCCAGTTCGGCCAGGAGCGCCTTGGTGTCGACGACGGGGCCGCGCGCGACGTTCACGAGCAGGGCGCCGTCCTTCATGCGGGCCAGGAAATCGCCGCTCACCAGGCCACGAGAGGCGTCGGTGAGGGGCGTGGAGAGGATGACCACGTCGGCCTCGGGCAGCAGCGCCGGCAGTTCGGCGAGCTGGTGCACGGGGCCGCGCTCCGTGGCACGGGCAGAGCGCGCGACGCGCGCCACCCGCGCGCACTCGAAGGGGGCGAGCCGGTCCTCGATGGCCGATCCGATCGATCCGTACCCCACGATCAGCACGGACTTGTCGGCGAGCGCCGGATAGAACCCGGACCGCCAGTCCTCCTGCCGCTGCCCCTCCACGAATCGGGGGATGCCGCGCAGTGACGCGAGGATCAGGGCGAGCGTCAGCTCGGCCGTGCTGGCCTCGTGCACCCCCTTGGCATTGCACAACTGCACGCCGGGCGCGAGGAACTTGAGCCCGGCCTCGACGTGGTCGATGCCCGCGGTGAGTGTCTGTACGGCGCGTACGGATGTCATCTCGGGCAGCGGCCGTACGGAGGTCTCCGCACCCTTCATATAGGGCACGGCGTAGAACACGCAGTCGGCCGGGTCCGCGGGGAAGTCCGGGCCGCCGTCCCAGAAGCGGTAGTTGAGCCCGGCTTCGGCTGCTCCGGGCAGGCCTTCGATCTCGTCCGCGGCATAGGGGAGCCACACATCGGTCGTCATGGTCAGGAGGCTAATGCGCGGAGGCCGCACGCCGCGCAGGCGGAGCCAGAGGTTACGTTGGGGGCCGCTCGGACATGAGGTGGGAGGGCACGGCCAGGTGGACCGCAGGACGATCGGCGCGGCAGCGCTCGGGGTGGGTGCGGTCGGGCTCGGCTGCATGCCGATGAGCTGGGCGTACACCGGCTCACGGCAGCGGGGCGAGGAGTCGCTGCGCACCGTGCACGCCGCGCTCGACCAGGGCTCGACCCTGCTGGACACGGCGGACATGTACGGGCCGTTCACCAACGAGCTCCTTGTGGGGCGGGCGCTGAAGGAGCGGCGGGCCGAGGCCTTCGTGTCCACCAAGTGCGGGCTCCTGGTGGGTGAGCAGCACATCGTCGCCAACGGCCGCCCCGGCTATGTGAAGCGGGCCTGCGACGCGTCGCTGCGGCGGCTGCAGACCGAGACGATCGACCTGTACCAGCTGCACCGCGCCGATCCCGAGGTGCCCGTCGAGGAGACGTGGGGCGCGATGGCCGAGCTCGTCGCCGCGGGGAAGGTGCGGGCGCTCGGGCTGTGCGCGGTGGGGGCCCGTGCATCGCGGCGCGAGGGCAGAGGGCTGCACGAGGGGACGATCCGGCAGCTGGAGCGGGTCCAGCAGGTCTTCCCGGTCAGCGCGGTGGAGGCCGAGCTCTCGGTGTGGTCGCGCGAGGCGCTGGAGACGCTGCTGCCGTGGTGTGCGGCGCGCGGGGTCGGCTTCCTGGCGGCGATGCCGCTGGGGAACGGTTTCCTCACGGGGACGCTGACGCCGGGGCAGGGCTTCGAGCCGGACGACGTGCGGGCCCGGCATCCCCGTTTCACCGCCGAGATGATGGCGGCCAACCAGCCGCTGGTGGTGGGCCTGCGCCGGGTGGCCGAGCGGCACGGGGCGACCCCGGCGCAGGTGGCGCTCGCCTGGGTGCTCGCGCAGGGCCGCGATGTGGTGCCGATCCCCGGGGCCAAGCGGGAGCGCTGGGCGGTGCAGAACGCGGGGGCGGCGTCGATACGGCTGACCGGGGCGGACCTGGCGGAGATCGCGGCGCTGCCTTCGGCGATGGGATCCTGGGAATGACGACGCCCGCGGGTCCGTGAAGCGGGGTTGGGAACCTGTGGGGACCGAGCGGTGTATGAACAGTAGAAGCGCTGCGTCGAAGGGAACCTGATCGTGCAACGACCTGCTGTCACAGCCGCATTGGCTGCCGCCGCCCTTGTGCTCACGGCCGGTTGCTCGTCCGGGGGCTCAGACGCGCCGGACAATGGAAAGAGCGCCGAGTCGAGCCCCGCGAAGTCGGACGGGACACCCACGGGAAAACCGCGCGCCGGCGACGCCCCGCCAAAAGAGGGATCGGCGTCGGTCACCAAGACACTCACCGAGGACCTGAAGTCGCCGTGGGGCCTCGCGCCGCTCCCGGGTGGGGACCTGCTGGTGTCCTCACGCGACGAGGGGACCATCACCCGCGTCGACGGGAAGACGGGAAAGAAGACCGAACTGGGCCCGGTCCCCGGCGTCTCCCCCGCCGGAGAGGGCGGCCTGATGGGCCTGGCGCTCTCTCCTTCGTACGCATCGGACCACATGGTCTACGCGTACTTCACCACCGAGTCGGACAACCGCATCGCCCGCATGCTGTACGACGAGAAGAAGCCCTCCGGCCAGCAGCTGGGCGCGCCCGACACGGTCTTCAAGGGCATCCCCAAGGGCGTGGTCCACAACGGCGGCCGGATCGCCTTCGGCCCGGACAAGATGCTGTACGCGGGCACGGGCGAGACAGGTGACACCGGTCTGGCCCAGGACAAGAAGTCACTGGGCGGCAAGATCCTGCGCCTGACCGCGGACGGCGATCCGGCCCCCGGCAACCCATTCGGCGACTCCCCTGTCTATTCGTACGGCCACCGCAATGTGCAGGGCCTGGCCTGGGACGAGGAGAAGCGGCTCTGGGCGGCGGAGTTCGGCCAGGACACCTGGGACGAGCTGAACGAGATCAAGGCAGGCGACAACTACGGCTGGCCCGAGGTGGAGGGCAAGGGCGGCAAGGAGGGCTTCCGGGACCCGGTGGCCCAGTGGAAGACCTCGGAGGCCTCCCCCAGCGGCATCGCCTACGCCGAGGGCTCCGTCTGGATGGCGGGCCTGCGCGGCGAGCGCCTCTGGCGCATCCCGGTCCGCGGAGTGGAGGGCACCGTGGAGCCCCAGTCCTTCTTGAAGGAGGAGCACGGACGCCTGCGCACAGTGGTCGCCGCGGGCGGGGACAAGCTGTGGCTGGTGACGAACGAGACCGATTCCCGGGGCACCCCGGAGGAGGGGGACGACAGGATTCTCGAGGTGACGGTGAAGTAGGGGGCTCCTACCGGCGTCCGGGCTCGGGCTCGCTGCCCCAGCGCGGGCTAACGGTCGTGATCGGTGGCCGCTGCGGGGGCCGGGGGCGTGTCGGTGGTGGTAGGGGGCTCTGCGGCGGCTGCGGCGGTCGGGTTTGGCTCCAGGGCGGCAGCCTGTTGCGGCACCCTCACCACCACCTTGCCGGAGGTCAGGTCTATCGGGCCGCGGCCCGGGTCGCCGTCGGCAACGTCGACCCGGCTCAGCTCCAGCCGCTTCTGCTCGTCGTGCGTGTGTTTGCGGCCGGGCTGGAAAAGCTCGATCGGGTTGAACACTGCGCCTCCTGGCGGCCGGGTTCCTCCTACCAGCGTAAGCGAGTGCCTGCGGAACCCACCGGGGCCGGGAAAGCGCAGGTCAGCCGGCGGACTGTGCGCGTTCCGCGGGGAACAGGCGCAGGCGGTGGGCCAGGGCCGCCGCCTCGCCCCGGCCGGCGACGCCCAGCTTGGCGAGGATGTTGGAGACGTGGACGCTCGCCGTCTTCGGGGAGATGAAGAGCTCCTCGGCGATCTGGCGGTTGCTGCGGCCCGCGGCGACGCGGCGGAGCACGTCCCGCTCCCGGCTGGTGAGGCCGAGCGCTTCGGCGGGGTCGACCGGGGTGAGGTGAGGGATCGCGGAGTCGTCGTCGTTCAGGGTCAGGCGGGCGCGCTGGGCGAGTCCGGCGACGGAGTCGGCCAGGGGCCGGGCCCTCAGGCGCTCGGCGACCTCGCGGGCCTGCCGCAGCAGCCCGGCGGCGCGCTCACGATCCGCTTCGGCGCCCACGCCGGCAGAGGTCGCGAGGAGGGACTCGGCGAGCCGGAGGCGGGCGCGGGCCAAGTCGTAGGGGCGGTCGACGGCTTCGAGCGCGGTGACCGTGGCGGACCAGTCGGCGGGGGTGTCGCGGTCCTCGGCGCGCAGGAGTTCGGCGCGGACCCACTTCTCGTAGGCGACCCAGACCGGCATGGGCGAGGGGAGGCGCCTCGCGGCTCGGCGGATGCTGTCGATGGCATCGGCCCTGCCGGGCTCGGCTGCGGGCAGGCCGCGCGTATCGGCCTCCGAGGTGGCAGCGGCGAGCAGCAGGGGCCAGGTGTAGCGCTGAGTGCTGGGTGGGAAGCCCTTGGCCAGGGCCTGTTCGAGCTCGGCGCGCGCCGCGGCGACGCCCGACGCGCGGTCGGGGTCGGCCCCCGCGATGCCGAGGGCGGCGTGGATCATGGGCAGGAAGTACTGCGGCATGCGATCGTGCGAGCCGTAGTGACCGCGGGCCGTGGCCAGTTGGGCGGCGGCTTCGGCCAAGTCACCCCGGCCGAGCGCGATGAAGGCGAGCTGCAGGGCGGCACCGCCCCGCGGCTTGACGCTGAGCGCACCACGGCGGGCCGCCTCGGAGGCCTCGACCGCCTCGTCCCAACGGCCCAGTGAGAAAAGGGACTCCGCTTTGTTGGCCTGGACCCAGCTCTCGGTGTCCGTGAGGCCGTACTTCCGGCAGAGCGCGAGGCCCTGATCGCCGACCTCCAGGGATTCGAGCGAGCGGCCCGCGCCTTCGAGCACGGACGGCAGGTTGACGTGGATGTGCGGGATGCGGGAGACCAGGCCCGGCGGCTCCACGCACCGGTCCCTGACCGCGTACATCTCGGCGAAGCCCTGCTCGACGTCGCCCGCGTCGACCAGGAGGCCGCCGAGGATGAGCCGGGCATTGAGTTCGGTCTCCTCGGCCTTGACCATCCGGGCGTACTCGACGGCGCGCTGGGCCGACGCCAGGGTCTCGGCTCCGGGGTTGTGGAGCATGCCCCAGGAGGCGACGTTGGTCAGTACTTCGGCGTGCACCTCGGACGGCGGGAGGCCGCGGACCAGTTCCTGCGCGGTGGCGATCTCCGCCCAGCCGTCGCCGCGGCCGAGCGTCGAGGTGAGCCGGGAGCGCTGGATCCAGAACCAGGCCGCGCGCAGCGGATCGTCCTCGTCCGCAAGGAGCCGCAACGCACGCTTGGTTATCTTCAGGGCGCGCTCCCGCTCCCCGCAGAGTCGGCCCGCGACGGAGGCCTCCGCCATGAGGTCGAGGTAGCGCAGCGGGGTGGTCGCCGGGTCGCAGCCGCAGGGAGGGTAGACCTCGGCGTAGTCGAGGGGGCGCAGTTCGAGGCGGATGTCCTCGGGGGCGTCGTCCCACAGCTCCATCGCCCGTTCGAGGAGGCGCAGTTGCTCGGAGTACGCATAGCGGCGGCGGGCCTCGACGGAGGCCCGCAGGACGGCGGGGAGCGCCTTCGCCGCGTCGTGCGCGTGGTACCAGTAGCTGGCGAGGCGGGCGGCGCGCTGGTCGGCGGCGACGAGGGAGGGGTCGGCTTCGAGGACCGTGGCGAAGCGGCGGCTGATCCGGGAGCGCTCACCGGGCAGCAGATCGTCGCCGACGGCCTCGCGCACCAGGGAGTGCCGGAAGCGGTAGCCGTCGCCGTCGGGTGACGGCAGCAGGATGTTGGCGCCGACCGCGGCCCGCAGCGCCTCGATCAGGTCGTCCTCCGCGAGCCCCGCGACCGCGGCGAGCAGGGGGTACTCGACGTTCGAGCCGCCCTCCGCGACGATCCTTGCCACCCGCTGGCTGTCCTCGGGCAGCTCCTCGACGCGTACGAGGAGGAGGTCGCGCAGGGAGTCCGTGAGGCTCGCGCAGCTGCTGCCGTGCGAGGCGACCGCGAGCTCCTCGACGAAGAAGGCGTTGCCGTCCGAGCGGTCGAAGATGTCGTCCACCAGGGACGGTTCGGGCTCGGCGCTGAGGATGCCCGCCATCTGCCGGGCCACTTCGACCTTGCTGAAGCGGGACAGTTCGATGCGCCGCACCGTGCGCAGGCGGTCGAGCTCGGCGAGGAGCGGGCGCAGCGGGTGGCGGCGGTGGATGTCGTCGGCGCGGTAGGTCGCGACGACGACGAGGCGGCCGCTGCGCAGCGTGCGGAAGAGGTAGGCGAGGAGGTGCCGGGTCGAGGCGTCGGCCCAGTGCAGGTCCTCCAGGGCGACGACCACCGGACGGTCGGCGGCGAGGCGCTCCAGGAGGCGGACGGTCAGCTCGAAGAGGCGGGCCATGCCCTCCTCGTCGTGCTGTGCGTCGGTGCCCCTGCGGCGCTGCGGTGCCTCGCCCAGTTCGGGCAGGAGCCGGGCGAGCTCGCCCTCCTGGTCGGCGACCGCGGCGTCCACCTCGTCGGGGAGCTGGCGGCGCAGGGAGCGCAGGGCACTGGAGAACGGGGCGAAGGGGAGGCCGTCCGCGCCGATCTCGACGCAGCCGCCGAGCGCGACAACGGCACCTTCGGCGCGGGCCGCCGCGGTGAACTCCTCGATGAGGCGGGTCTTGCCGACGCCCGCCTCGCCGCCCAGCAACAACGCCTGCGGCTCGCCCGTGCCGGGGGTCGTCCCCTTGGCACGGGCGAGTGCGTCGTTCAGTACGCCCAGCTCGTCGGAGCGGCCGACGAACACGGGGCTTACGGACCTGGTCTCCACAGCGGTGAGCATCGCACAGGGTGAGTGCTTGGTGGCAGCGAATATCCCGAGGGCAGAAACAGGCGCTTCTGTCGCCGCCGTCTCCCCCATCACGCGGCCCGGGTGAAGCGGCTTCTCCGCTGGCTGGTACTCACCCGCCCCTCGGTTTCGTGGCGGGCCGAGCGGCGGGCGGCGCGCTCCGCCTTGGCCTCACGGGCTTCGCGCAGGAGACGGCGGCGGTCGGCCTCGCGGATGA
Source organism: Streptomyces sp. BA2 (assembly GCF_009769735.1). NCBI lineage: Bacteria > Bacillati > Actinomycetota > Actinomycetes > Kitasatosporales > Streptomycetaceae > Streptomyces > Streptomyces sp. BA2. Next base: position 6,487,046 of record NZ_WSRO01000002.1, on the reverse strand, counting down.
GCTCGGCGGCGCGCAGCTGGTGCATCTCGTACTCGAACATGGGAACTCCCTGGCTTCTGCTGGCTGCTGACTTCCTTCTGACCTCTACTTTCGTCTGCCAGGGAGGGGCGGCACATCGGGAGAGTGCCGCATCTTGAGGGGGCAAAATGCCTTAGGGGGGTGGGAGAGGCCCTTAGGCCTCTCCCACCCCCCTAAGGCTCAGAACGCCGGTGGGGCTGCCATCAACTCGTCGACGGAAGACCGTAGATGAGGTCCGAGTACTTGGCGATGGCCAGCAGCAGGCCGATGACGCCCAGGGCGACACCCGCCCAGGCCACCGACTTGATCCACGGTGCCTGTACCTGGTCGGGCGCGCCGAACGCGGGCCTGACCAGGACGACGAACCCGACGACCAGCGCGGCGAGCGCGAAGGCTCCGGCGATCAGCGCCGTGACCTGCCAGGAGTCGCCGTACAGGGCCTGGATCTGGTCGGCGACGCTCGCCGACTGCTTGGTCTCGAGCTGACCGACGATGTTCGAGCGGGCCGCGGCGACCGTGCCGAGCCAGCCGCCGGACAGGCCGATCACACCGAGAGCGGCGGAGACGACGGCCGCGGCGCCCTGGAACACGCCGGTGGACCTGGCCGGAGCGACCTCGTCCACCACGACGAGCTCGTCGGCGTCATCGGCGTCGTCGCCCTCGACGGCGTCATCGGCCGGGGCGGTCTTCTCCACCTTGACGGCGTCCGCCTTCGCGGCGTCCGTGGTGTCGGCGGTGTCCGCGGCCTCCGGCTCTGCGGGCTTTGCGGCCGCCTCGGCCGCGATCTCGTCCTCTGTCTTAGTTCCCATGCCCCGCACCGTACGGACGGAGTCTGAGAGCTTTCTTAACGAGCCGCTTCGGCGCCTTGACGAGCCTCGCGCGCCTTCCGCCACTCCGGTGCGAGCACCGACCACACCTCCATGTCGTGCCGCACCCCCTGCCAGGGGAAGCACTCCCGCAGCACCCCGTCCTTGGTCATCCCGAGCCGCTTCGCCACCGCCTTGCTGCGGTCGTTCGCCGTCGAGACCATCCACTCCACGCGGTGCATGCCGCGCTCGTCCACCGCCCAGTCGATGAGGACCCGGCTCGCCCTGGTGATCAGACCGCGTCCGGCGGCCGAAGGCTCAAGCCAGACGCCGACCTCGCAGCTCTCCGTGGCCGTGTCGAAGATCCGGAAGAGCACACCGCCGACGAGTGTGTCATCGAGCCAGATGCCGTACAGGCGCCCCGTGTCGGCGGCCTGCCTGTCGGCGAACATCTGGAGCAGCTCCCGCGCCGATTCGAGGTCCTTCGCCCGTACGGTCAGGGGCACCCAAGGCCCCGCGTACTCCCGCGCACGCTCGACGTGCGTGAGGAACTCCTGCGCCTGCCACGGCTCGATGGGCCTCAGCTCAGCGCCCTCGCCCAGCGATATCGCGAACATCCCGCTCCTTCATTCCGTCCGGCACCACGTCCGCGCCGTCCCGCGCGTCCCGTTGCCCCCGGATCCTCGCACTCACGACGGCCGTACTCGAACGACATTCCGGCGGCTCGATGCTGATGCGCGGCAGCCAGCGGTCGAGGCCGCGCGGCAGCCACCAGTTGGCGCCGCCCAGCATGTGCATGAGGGCCGGCACCAGCAACGTACGCAGGACGAACGCGTCGAGCGCGACCGCGGCGGCGAGGCCGATGCCGAACATCGCGATGACCCGGTCGCCGCTCAGGACGAAGGCCAGGAAGACCGAAATCATGATCACGGCCGCTGAGTTGATCACGCGGCTCGTCTCGGCGAGGCCGACGCGGACGGCCCGCCGGTTGTCGCCGGTCTCCAGCCACTCCTCGTACATCCGGCTGACCAGGAAGACCTGGTAGTCCATCGAGAGCCCGAAGAGTACGGACACCATGATCACGGGCAGGAAAGGCTCGATCGGTCCGGCCGAGCCGAGGCCGAGCAGCTCGCTCCCCCAGCCCCACTGGAAGATCGCGACGACGACCCCGAAGGCGGACGCCACCGCGGCCACGTTCATCGCGGCGGCCTTCAGGGGGATGCCGATGGACCGGAAGGCAAGGAGCAGCAGGACGCAGCCGAGGCCGATGACCACACCCACGAAGAGCGGCAGCTTGCCGACGATGATCTCCGCGAAGTCGTCGTAGCTCGCCGTGACACCGCCCACCGCCAGGTCGAGCGATGTGTCGGCCTCGGCCATGGGCAGCACGTCGTCGCGGAGCCGGTCGACGAGATCGCTGGTCCGCTCGGACTGGGGGGACGAGTCCGGTACGACGGTGATGTGGGCGACGGTGCCGTCGGTGTCGTACGTGACGGGGCTGACGGAGGCGACGCCCTTGGTCGATTCCAGTGTGGGGACGAGGTTGGTGAGGGCGAGCCGGTCGCCCGCTCCTTCGACGTCCGTGACGAGGGTGAGGGGGCCGTTCACGCCGGGGCCGAAGCCGTCCGCGAGCAGGTCGTAGGCCTGGCGTGTGGTGGCCGACGCCGGGTTGTTGCCCTGGTCGGAGGTGCCCAGGTGGAGGGAGAGTGTGGGCAGCGCGAGCAGCGCCATCACGGCGACGGCGACGACGCCGAGCAGCTTCGGGTGCCGCTCCACGAAGGCGGACCAGCGGGCGGCGAGCCCGGTGGGCAGCTCCGGGGCCGGGCCGTGCTCGGCCAGGGCGCGGCGTTCGCGGCGGCTGAGCGCACGCGGTCCGATCCAGGACAGGAGGGCGGGCAGCAGGGTCACGGACGCGGCGACCGTGAGGAGGACGGTCAGCGATCCCGCGATCGCGACGCCGCCCAGGAAGCTGAGCCGCAGGATGAGCATGCCGAGCAGCGCGATGCACACGGTGGCGCCCGCGAAGACGACCGCGCGCCCGGTGGTGGCGACCGCGCGTTCCGCGGCGACGGCCACCGGCAGGCCCTGTTTGAGGCCCTTGCGGTGGCGGGTCACGATGAAGAGCGCGTAGTCGATGCCGACGCCGAGCCCGATCAGCGTGCCCAGCATCGGGGCGAAGTCCGCGACGGTCATGACGTGCCCGAGCAGCACGATGCCGGCGTAGGCCGTGCCGACCGACACCAGCGCCGTGGCGATGGGCAGGATCGACGCGGCGAGCGAGCCGAAGGCGAGGAAGAGCACGACGGCGGCGACGGCGACCCCGACGATCTCGGCGGTCTGCGCGCTCTTGGACTCGGTGAGGGCGACGGCGCTGCCGCCGAGCTCGACGTCCAGGCTGTCCGAATCGGCGGCCTTCGCGGTGTCGACGAGTGCCTGTGCGTCCGCCTTGTCGATGTCGTCGGCCTGCTCGCGGAAGGTGACGTTCGCGTACGCTATGCGGTCGTCGTCACTGATCTGTGCGGCGCCGCTCCCCTCGTACGGGCTGCTGACGGAGGCCACGGCGGGCATGTCCTCGATCTTGTCGAGGGTGTCGGTCATCGTCTGCTCGACGTCCGCCGCGCGCACGGTGGTGCCCGCTTCGGTCTTCCAGACGACGGTGTTGCTGTCGCCGCCGAGACCTTCGAAGCCCTCGTTCAGGAGCTGGGTCGCACGGCCGGACTCGGTGCCCGGAACCTCGTAGTCGTTCGAGTACGAGGATCCGGCGAGCGCCGCGGCGCTCGCGGCGCCCGAAAGAGCGACGAGCCAGAGCAGTACTGCGAGGAGGCGGTGCTTCACACACCACCGTGCGAGTGCTGCCACTGACCGGCTCCCTGATGTGGTTCGTGGATCTTTATCGGGAACCGTCTTGAATGACCTGAACAGCCCGCAAAGAACGTATGAGCGATGACAAAAGCGCCAAAGACACTTTGACAGGGCCTGGAGATCGTTGGTCCGGTTCGTGGGCTTCCTCACAAGAGCACAAAGGGTGTGCGAGGCCCCATCGGAACCTCGCACACCCTGAGAACTGTGGCTTCAGCCCGATACGCTCGCGCGTCCGTTCTCTATGTGCCCCATCAGACGCCGTCGGAATACGGGCTCACCCGTGACCGTCACCTGGATGTCGTACCAACCGTGCTCGTCTGCCGTGTGCCAGGCGATCGTGCGACTGCTGCCCGCCTTGACGCGCACGACCCTCGTGCGCCTCCTGACGTCGTGCTCGTCCACGTATCCGAGCGGCTTGACGGTGAAGACGAGTTCCTTGCGGCCCCGATTGGCCAGGGTCAGGTGGATCTCGCGGCGGGTGATCGCGGAGGCGAGCTGCGCGCCGCCGTCCTTGCCGCCCGCGAACTCGCGCCGGAAGCCGTTCGGCCCCGTGACCGTGAAGTCGTACGCGTCCTCGGGCACCGGAACGGTCCAGGAGCCCTCGCGTACGACGTCCTGGTGGAGCGGGGCCGTGAATTCACCGGCGTACGGATAGAGCGCGAAGTGCGCGCTGGAGCGTCCGCCGTTGCGCAGCCGCACCGAGAGAGCACCGCTCTCGCCCCGCTTCACGTACGCGTCGGGCTGGTAGGGCAGCGGGCGGGCGCGGCGGGTGCCCGGCTCCTGGACCGGCATGGACTGCTTCAGGGGCGGCTGCGGGGACCAGCGGCCGCTGAACTCCGGGATGGCGCCGGGCTGCTCCACCTCGGGCTGCCGGTGGCCGCGTCTGAAGTCGAAGGCGCCGGTGAGATCGCCGGTGACCTTGCGGCGCCAGGCGCTGATGTTGGGTTCCTCGATGCCGGTCCACTTCTCCAGGAAGCGCACGACCGAGGTGTGGTCGAAGACTTCGGAGCAGACGTAGCCGCCGACGGTCCAGGGCGAGACGACGAGCATGGGCACGCGCACGCCGAGGCCGGTCGGCCGCCCCTGCCAGCGCTCCTCCTTCGCCTCGTCGCTCTCGCCGCCGGGGACGGGCGGCGGGACGTGGTCGAAGAAGCCGTCGTTCTCGTCGTAGTTGATGAAGACGGCGGTGCGCCGCCAGACCTCGGGGTGCGAGGCGAGGGCGTCCAGGACCTTGTAGACGATGGTCGCGCTGTGGATCGGCGAGGAGACGCTGGGGTGCTCGGAGTCCAGGGCGGACGGCACCAGATAGCTGACCTTCGCCAGCTTGCCGCCCGCGACGTCCTTGGCGAACTCCTCGGCGAGCTTGCCGGTGGGCACGCGCCGAAGGCCGCGTTCGAACAGCGACTTCTCCGCCTTCGTGAGGGTCGCGACGCCCTCCTCCAGGGTGGCGAGCAGCTTCTCGCGCTCGGCGTCGTCCTTGGCGTCGCGCACCTTGGCGTAGAAGGCCTCCATGAAGGTGAGGCCGGTCTTGGCGAGGACCTTGCGGGCGATGGCCTTGAAGGTGGTGAAGAACTCGATCTGGTTGTCGGTGAAGTTCTCCCACTCCGTGTACGTCTGCCAGCTCACGCCCGCCTTCTCCAGGCGCTCGGCGTACGTCCCCCAGTCGTATCCGGGGTGCTTGCCCTCGTCGTACGCGTCGTTCTCGACGGCGCGGCCGCCGTCCGCCTCGAAGCCGGTCTTGCCGCTCCACAGGTGGTTGCGGTTGGGGCTCGTGGAGGTGTGGATGGAGGAGTGGTAGGCGTCGCAGACGGTGAAGGTGTCGGCGAGTTCGTAGTGCAGCGGGATGTCGTCGCGCGTGTAGTACGCCATGGTCGCCGCGGTCTTGGCGGTGATCCAGCCGTCCATCCAGCCGTCGTGCCAGGCCTTGGCGCCGCCGCTCCAGGAGTGGTCGAGGGCGCCGATGTACTGCAGGTCCTTCTTCTGCGCCGCCGCGGCCTCGCGGACCGGGAAGGGCATGACGGTGCGCAGCACGCCCGGCTGCTCGAACACGGACTTGCCGCTCGGGAGCCGGACGGCGTTGCGGTCGCCGAAGCCGCGTACGCCGCGCAGGGCGCCGAAGTAGTGGTCGAAGGACCTGTTCTCCTGCATCAGGATGACGACGTGCTCGATCGAGTCGAGTCCGCCGCTGCCGGGTTTGTGCCGGTCCTGCGCCAGTGCCTGCTGCAACGACGGGGGCAGGAAGGATCCGACGGCGGCGGCGCCGACCGCGCCACCGCCGACTGCCATCAGTCGCCTGCGGGAAATCTCCGGGGACACGTAACGACCTCCAGTCGACGGCCAATGGTTCTCCGCTGATCCATTGACCTACTCGGCGGGACGCTAGTGAAGTCCGGTATCCGTGTGAAGACTTGGGGACGAAGTCGGTATGAACGGATGCCTGGGGCTCAGGCGCCGATCAGCAGCCCCGCCCAGAGCGCGACGGTCGACGCCGCCAGTGTGAGGGGCACGGTCAGCACGCCGAGGCGGGTGAAGGTCCCCAACTCGGCGTCCGTGCCGTGGTCGTGGAGGATGCGGCGCCACAGCAGGGTGGCGAGCGAGCCGACGTACGTCAGGTTCGGGCCGATGTTGACGCCGATCAGGGCGGCGAGGACGGGGCCAGGGCCCGCGGGGGCGACGGAGGGCAGCAGGGCGAGGATCGCGGGCAGGTTGTTGATCAGGTTGGCGAGCACGGCGGCGACGGCCGTCACGGCGAGCAGCGCGGGCAGCGAGGCTCCGTCCGGCAGGAGCCACTCGATGCCGGAGCCGAGGCCGTTGTCGACGACCGCCTTGACGACGATGCCGAGCGCGAGCACGAACAGGCAGAAGAGGGGGTTCGCGGAGCGGACGAGTGCGGTGGCGCTCGTACGCCGTCGCAGCAGCGCACGGCTCGCGAGGACGGCGGCCCCCGCGAGGGCGGCCCACAGGGGTTCGAGGCCCGCGAGTGAGGTCACCACGAACCCGGCGAGCGTGAGCCCGAGGACGGCCAGGGTGAAGACCGGCACGGCGGTCGGCTCGGTCTCCTTGGGCTCAAGGGCGCCCGCGTCCAGATCGACGGCGAAGTACCGCCGGAAGGCCACGTACTCGATACCCATGGCAACCACCCACGGCAACGCCATGAGCAGCGCGAACCGCGTGAAGCTCAGCCCGCTGGCGGTGAGGGCGAGGAGGTTGGTGAGGTTGGAGACGGGCAGCAGGAGCGAGGCCGAGTTGGCGAGGTGGGCGGTGGCGTAGACGTGCGGCCGCGGCCTCGCCCCGACGCGGGCGGCGGTGGCGAGGACGACGGGGGTGAGCAGGACGACGGTGGCGTCGAGGCTGAGCACGGCGGTGACGGCGGCGGCCACCGCGAAGACCCCGCCGAGCAGCGCCTTCGTCCGCCCACCGCAGAGCCGGGCCACCAGATCCCCTGCGGCGGCGAAGAGCCCGTCGTCCGCGCAGAGCCGAGCGAGCACAAGCACGGCGGCAAGGAACCCCACCACGGGCAGCAGACTCTCGACCTCGGCGAGCGCATGCCGCGGCGAGACGGCCCCGACCCCCACGACGATCCCGGCGGCGGGCAGCGCGGCGGCGGCCTCGGGCCACTGTCTGGGCCGTATGACGGCGAACGCGAGCACGGCGAGAAGCAGGCCGACGGAGAGGATCTCGGCGGTGAGGGTGTTCAGGGGAGGCTCCGGGGCCCGGGGCTTGCGATGGTGCGGCGGGACGAACAGCACCCCGCCCGCCCACTCGATGGCCCCAGGGCAATCGGGTGGGCGGGCGGGAAAGATCCGCCGCGAAGCGGCGGTTCAGGCCGTACTGGCGAGAGGCTTCAGCCCTCCACGCCCAACTTCTCCAGGATCAGTTCCTTGACGCGGGCCGCGTCCGCCTGGCCGCGGGTGGCCTTCATGACCGCACCGACCAACGCGCCGGCCGCAGCGACCTTGCCGCTGCGGATCTTGTCCGCCACCCCGGGGTTACCGGCGATCGCTTCCTCCACGGCAGTGGACAGCGCGCCCTCGTCCGAGACGACCTTCAGGCCGCGCTTCTCGACGACCTCGTCCGGCGTGCCTTCGCCGGCCAGGACGCCTTCGAAGACCTGGCGGGCCAGCTTGTCGTTCAGGTCACCCTTGGCGACGAGCTCGGCGACCCGCGCGACCTGCACCGGCGTGACCGGCAGCTCGTCCAGGGCCTTGCCCGTCTCGTTGGCGTTGCGGGCCATCTCGCCCATCCACCACTTGCGCGCGGCAGCCGCGTCGGCGCCCGCCTCGATCGTCGCGACGATGGGGTCGACCGCACCGGCGTTCAGGATCGACTGCATGTCGTGCTCCGAGACACCCCACTCCTCGCGGAGGCGGTTGCGGCGCACGCGCGGCATCTCGGGGAGACCGGCACGCAGCTCCTCGACCCACGTACGGGCCGGGGCGACGGGGACGAGGTCGGGCTCCGGGAAGTACCGGTAGTCCTCGGCGTTGTCCTTGATGCGGCCCGACGTCGTGGAGCCGTCGTCCTCGTGGAAGTGACGGGTCTCCTGGACGATCGTTCCGCCGCCGTTCAGGACGGCGGCGTGACGCTGGATCTCGAACCGCGCCGCACGCTCCACGGAACGGAGCGAGTTGACGTTCTTCGTCTCCGAGCGCGTACCGAACTCCACGCGCCCGTGCGGACGCAGGGAGAGGTTCACGTCGCAGCGCATCTGGCCCTTGTCCATCCGGGCCTCGGACACGTCGAGCGCCTTGATGACCTCGCGCAGCTCGGCGACGTACGCCTTGGCGACCTCGGGAGCCCGCTCGCCCGCGCCCTCGATCGGCTTGGTGACGATCTCGATGAGCGGGATGCCCGCGCGGTTGTAGTCCAGGAGCGAGTGCGAGGCGCCGTGGATACGGCCCGTCGCGCCGCCCACGTGCGTGGACTTGCCGGTGTCCTCCTCCATGTGGGCGCGCTCGATCTCCACGCGGAAGACTTCGCCGTCCTCCAGCTGGACGTCCAGATAGCCGTTGAAGGCGATCGGCTCGTCGTACTGAGAGGTCTGGAAGTTCTTCGGCATGTCCGGATAGAAATAGTTCTTCCGGGCGAAGCGGCACCACTCGGCGATCTCGCAGTTCAGCGCGAGGCCGATCTTGATGGCGGACTCGACGCCGATCTCGTTGACGACCGGCAGCGCGCCGGGCAGGCCGAGACAGGTCGGGCAGGTCTGGCTGTTGGCGCCCTGCTTGAGCTCGGTGGAGCAGCCGCAGAACATCTTGGTCTTGGTGCCCAGCTCGACATGGACCTCAAGGCCCATGACGGGGTCGTACGTCGCGAGGGCTTCCTCGTACGACACCAGGTCAGTCGTGACAGTCACGGTGAAACTTTCCCTCTCAACCCAGCAGGACGTCGTCGTCGCCGAGCTTCTTCAGCTCACGAAGGAGCAGAGCGAGGCCGGTGGCGATGGCGGCGGCGGAGACAGCGGCGTCGATGAGCCGGAGCGTGTCGTTGTCCTTGCGGGCCATACGGGCCTGCTTGACGACGGAGACCGCGCCGAAGGCGGTCGTGGCGATCGACAGGTACGCGCCGGGCTTGGACTTCTTGAAGCCCTTGGCCTTGGCAGTCATGGGACTCACAGTGACGGTGCCTCCTCAAGCAGCGGGTGACCCCACCTTTCCACGAAGGCGGCCTCTACGGCAGCGCCCACCTTGTAAAGGCGTTCGTCCTTCATGGCCGGGGCGATGATCTGCAGACCGACGGGCAGGCCGTCCTCCGGCGCGAGACCGCAGGGCAGCGACATGGCGGCGTTGCCGGCCATGTTCGACGGGATGGTGCACACGTCCGCGAGGTACATCGCCATCGGGTCGTCGGCGCGCTCGCCGATCGGGAAGGCGGTGGTCGGCGTCGCGGGCGAGACGATCACGTCCACCTGCTCGAAGGCCTTCTCGAAGTCCTTCGTGATCAGGGTGCGGACCTTCTGGGCGCTTCCGTAGTACGCGTCGTAGTAGCCGGAGCTCAGGGCGTATGTGCCCAGGATGACGCGGCGCTTGACCTCGTCTCCGAAGCCGGCCTCGCGGGTCAGCGCGGTGACGTCCTCGGCGGACTTCGTGCCGTCGTCGCCGACGCGCAGGCCGTACCGCATGGCGTCGAAGCGCGCGAGGTTCGACGAGCACTCGGAGGGCGCGATCAGGTAGTACGCGGAGAGCGCCAGGTCGAAGGACGGGCAGTCCAGCTCGACGACCTCGGCGCCCAGCTCCTTGAGCAGGGCGACCGACTCCTGGAAGCGCTGGACGACACCGGCCTGGTAGCCCTCGCCCGCGAACTGCTTCACGACACCGACACGCATGCCCTGTACGGAGCCGTTGCGCGCGGCCTCGACGACCGCGGGGACCGGGGCGTCGATGGACGTCGAGTCGAGCGGGTCGTGCCCGGCGATGGCCTCGTGCAGGAGGGCTGCGTCCAGGACCGTGCGGGCGCAGGGACCGCCCTGGTCGAGGGAGGACGAGAACGCCACCATGCCGTAGCGCGAGACGCCGCCGTACGTCGGCTTGACGCCGACCGTGCCGGTGACGGCCGCGGGCTGGCGGATGGAGCCGCCGGTGTCGGTGCCGATGGCGAGGGGGGCCTCGTACGAGGCGAGGGCGGCGCTTGAGCCGCCGCCGGAGCCGCCGGGGATGCGGGTGAGGTCCCACGGGTTGCCGGTGGGGCCGTACGCGCTGTTCTCGGTGGAGGACCCCATGGCGAACTCGTCCATGTTGGTCTTGCCGAGGATGACGACGTCGGCTTCCTTCAGCTTGCGCGTGAGGGTCGCGTCGTACGGCGGGATCCAGCCTTCGAGGATCTTGGATCCGGCGGTGGTCGGGATGCCCTCGGTGGTGAAGATGTCCTTGAGCGCGAGCGGGACACCGGCCAGCGGGCCGAGCTTCTCGCCCTTCTCCCGCTTGGCGTCGACGGCGCGGGCCTGCGCGAGGGCGCCCTCGCGGTCGACGTGCAGGAAGGCGTGCACCTTCTCGTCGACGGCCTCGATGCGGGCGAGGTGGGCCTCGGTGACCTCGACGGCGGTCAGCTCGCCGGACACGACCTTCGCGGCGATCTCGGCGGCGGTGAGCCTGATGATGTCGATCTTGCTGTCCGTCATGGTGGGTTAGTCCTCCCCCAGGATCTGCGGCACCTTGAAACGCTGCTGCTCTTGGGCCGGGGCTCCGGAGAGCGCCTGCTCGGGGGTGAGCGACGGACGGACCTCGTCCGCGCGCATGACGTTCGTCAGCGGCAGCGGGTGGGAGGTCGGCGGTACGTCTTGGTCGGCGACCTCGGAGACGCGTGCGACCGCGCCGATGATGTCGTCGAGCTGTCCGGCGAAGTGGTCGAGCTCCTCGTCCTTCAGCTCAAGACGTGCTAGGCGGGCGAGGTGGGCGACCTCCTCGCGCGTAATGCCAGGCATGCGGCGATCCTCTGGGGGTGAGTGTGTGGTTTGTGGCCCCAATCCTATGGGGCCACACCCCGTGCACGTGAAACGGATTCCCTCGGCGGGGGCCCGGCCGCTCCCCCGGGGGTCCGCGCCCGGCTACTTCGCGATGTCGGCCCCGGCCTCTGCCCCGGCCTCGGCCTCGGCCTGCGCCGCGGCGGCCGCCTCCTCGGCGGCGACATCCGCCGGCCGGCGCCATCCGCGGGAGCCCCGGGCCCGCAGCCACGCGGTGGTCTCGTCCGGCGGCATCGCGGCGGCGACCAGCCAGCCCTGCACCGCGTCGCACCCCAGGTCGCGCAACCGCTCCCACGTCTCGTCGTCCTCGACGCCCTCGGCGACGACGAGCAGCCCCAGGGAGTGCGCGAGGTCGACCGTGCAGCGGACGATCTCCGCGTCTTCGTTGTCGACGGCGAGGCGTGCCACGAACGACCGGTCGATCTTCAGTTCGCTCACCGGCAGGCGCCGCAGGTGCACCAGGGACGAGTACCCCGTGCCGAAGTCGTCGAGCGACATCTTGACGCCGTGGCCGGTCAGCCCTGCCAGCGTGTCCGCGGCCCGCTGCGGGTCCTCGAGGAGGACGTGTTCCGTTATCTCCAGTTGGAGCGCTCCCGCGGGGACCCCGTGCCGGGCCAGGCGTGCGGCGACCGCGCCCGCGAAGCCGGGGGTGTGGACGTCGCGCGGTGACACGTTCACCGCGACGGGGACCTTGAGCCCCATCGCCTGCCACTTCGCCACCTGGCAGAGCGCCGTCTCCAGGACGTACTCCGTCAGGTGCGGCATGAGACCGGACGACTCGGCGATGGCGATGAACTCGTCCGGCGGCACTTTCCCGCGCTCGGGATGCACCCACCGCACCAGTGCTTCGAGCCCCGCGACCCGCCCGTCGAACTGGACCTTGGGCTGGTAGTGGAGCTCGACATCACCCGCGTCGAGCGCCCTGCGCAGATCGCCCAACAGGCCGAGCCGGTCAGGGGTGTTGGAGTCCCGCTTAGACTCGTACACCTCGACGCCCGTGCGGTCGCGCTTGGCCTGGTACATCGCGACGTCCGCGCGGCGCAGCAGACCCTCGGCGTCCATGGCGTGGTCGGGGAAGACGGCGAGTCCGGCGCTGGCCTCCAGGACCAGCGTCAGGCCGTCGAGGTCGAGGGGTGAGCCGAGGGCTGCGACCAGCGAGCGTGCCACGCGGGTGGCGGACGTCGTGGAGTCGGCGACCGGCAGCAGGACGGCGAACTCGTCGCCGCCGAGCCGCGCGGCCTCCGCACCGCGCGGCAGGGCGAGCCGCAGCCGGTCGGCGATCTGCAGCAGCAGACGGTCGCCCGCGAGGTGGCCGAGGGTGTCGTTCACCGACCGGAAGCGGTCCATGTCGATCAGCATCAGGGCGGAGCGCGCCCCGATCCGCTCGGCGTCGTCCAGGGCCGTCCAGGTCCGTTCCAGGAGCCACTGGCGGTTGGGCAAGCCGGTGAGCGGGTCGCGCAGCTGCTCCTCGGCCCTGGCCCGCGCGATCCACAGCGTCGAGTCGAGCGCTACCAGGGGGATCGCGAAGAGCGGGAGCAGGATGGGCGTGGAGGCGGCGACCACGCAGATCAGCGGGGCGATGCCGAGCAGCGCGACGCCGACGAGGCCCTGCCGGACCAGGGCCGTGCGGGTGACCGTGGGCAGTGCTCCGGTGCGCGGCGCGTGGACGTACCAGAGCAGGACGCGGGTGACGACGAGGTACGCGGCGGCGGCGAGCGCCACCTCGGGGGCCGAGTACAGGTCCCAGGTCTCGGGCAGCCAGGGCGATTCCGTCGACGGGGCCGTGCCGAAGGCGGCCATGGCGAGCGCGCCCGCGCCGATGCCGAGGATGTCGACCGCGCCGTGCAGGATGCCCTGGCGCCAGCGGTGGCGGCGCGCGACGCCGACCAGGACGACGACGGTGAGGCTGACCATTCCGGCGGGCACCCAGCCGTACAGCAGGAGCACGGCGACGGTCAGCGCGCCGCCCGATCCCGTGCCGCCCCACCAGCGGTCGCGGCCGAGCGCGACGAGGTGGCCGACGATGAGCCCCGTGAGGACGGCGAGGGACCAGCCGACCGTGCCGGAGGGGAACAGTGCGCCGCGTCCCGTGAAGGCGTGGAAGAAGCCCGTGCCGAGCACCACCGCGGCGATCGTCACGACGACAACCGGAAGCACCGGCCAGGGGTCGCGCTCGCCGGAAGGATCGTCGGGGCCGTGCGCCTCGGCGCCGCGCCAGAGCGGCCTGCGCCGCCCCTCGACCCCGGTCTGCGTGGAACAGGGCCCCGCGTCCCGGCCGCCCGCGGTCTCGCCCACGCCGAGCTCCTGCGTGCCGTACCCGCCGACGGTGCTCCATGCCCGTTCACGGCGCTCAACTGCGGTGCTCGGGGCGGGGCGCCGGTTCTCGGCTTCGCGCGCCTCGCGTGTCTCCCGTGCCGCTCCGCGTCCGCTGAGCCACGCGCCCGGTCCGCGCCGCAGGCGCGCGCGCAGCCGGGAGTCCGGTGCGGCGCTCTCGGTCGGTTCCATTCCCGTCCCTCTCACAGCCGGCGGTGCCCACGCCACGCGGACTCGCTCCAGAAGTCAGCCGCGTCTGAAACTCCTTCCCCGTGCTCCCGATGAGCAGGGGATACCCCAATCGCAGCGGGGCACGGCAGGCGCACACCTCAACAGTAGGCCGCAGAAGGCTTCTACGGGCAGCGGTCCACAACGGTTGCCCGAATGCGACCCGGCCACCCGTATGCATCTGGTATGCGCTGAACGGGTGGCCTTCAACCGCTACTCCTCGGTCGGAAGCGCGACTTCCGCTGCCGCGTCCGGCCCCTGTTCCAGCAGGACGGCGAAGCCTTCCTCGTTGAGAACCGGAACCTTCAACTGCATCGCCTTGTCGTACTTCGATCCAGGATTGTCACCCACTACTACGAAAGCTGTCTTCTTCGAAACGGAACCGGTCACCTTTGCTCCCCGGCTCTGCAACGCATCTTTTGCGCCATCCCGCGTGTGGTGCTCCAGCGTTCCGGTCACGACGACGGTGAGGCCTTCGAGGGGACGCGGCCCCTCATCCTCTCCTCCGCCCTCTTCCTCCATGCGGACCCCGGCCTCCCGCCACTTGCGCAGGATCTCCCGGTGCCACTCCTCCTCGAACCACTGCTTCAGGGATGCGGCGATGGTCGGGCCCACACCCTCGACAGCGGCCAGTTCCTCCTCCGTGGCCTGCTCGATCCGGTCGACGGACCGGAACTCGCGGGCCAGCGCCTCCGCGGCGACCGGGCCCACATGGCGGATGGACAGGCCCGTGATGACCCGCGCTAGCGGGCGTTCCTTGGCCGCCGCGATGTTCTCCAGCATGGAGAGGGCGTTCTTCCTGGCCTCGCCCTGCTGGTTGGCGAAGACCGTGGCGATCTTCTCCTCGCCCGTCTTCGGGTCCCGCTTGGGCAGACCGCTGTCCTGATCCAGTACGTACGCCTTGATCGGCAGGAGCCGCTCGATGGTGAGGTCGAAGATGTCGCCCTCGTCGAGGATCGGCGGCTCGGACGGTTCAAGGGGCTTGGTCAGGGCGGCCGCGGCGACATACCCGAAGTTCTCGATGTCCAGGCTCTTGCGGCCCGCCAGATAGAAGAGACGCTCGCGCAACTGGGCGGGGCAGGACTGGGCGTTGGGGCACCGGAGGTCGATGTCGGCCTCCTTCATCGCCCGCAGCGCGGTCCCGCACTCGGGGCACTCGGAGGGCATCACGAACTCCCGCTCGGTGCCGTCGCGCAGATCGACGACGGGGCCGAGGATCTCCGGGATGACGTCGCCCGCCTTGCGCAGGACGACCGTGTCCCCGATGAAGACGCCCTTCTTCTTCACCACGTCCTGGTTGTGCAGGGTCGCGAACTCGACCTCGGATCCCGCGACCGTGACGGGCTCCACCTGGGCGTACGGCGTGACGCGGCCGGTGCGGCCGACGCCGACGCGGATGTTCACCAGCTTGGTGTTGACCTCCTCGGGGGCGTACTTCCAGGCGATCGCCCAGCGGGGGGCGCGCGAGGTCGAACCGAGGCGCCCCTGGAGCGGGATCTCGTCCAGCTTCACGACGACGCCGTCGATCTCGTGCTCCACGGAGTGGCGGTTCTCGCCGAAGTACGTGATGAAGTCCCGTACGCCGTCGAGTCCTTGGACCACCTTGTTGTGCTGGGCGGTGGGCAGGCCCCACTCGTGCAGGAGGTCATAGGCGTGGCTGAGGCAGTCGATGTCGAAGCCCTCGCGGGCGCCGATGCCGTGCACCACCATGTGCAGCGGGCGCGTCGCGGTGACGCGCGGGTCCTTCTGGCGCAGTGAACCCGCCGCCGCGTTGCGCGGGTTGGCGAAGGGCTTGTCGCCGGCCTCGACCAGGCGGGCGTTCAGCTCCTCGAACTTCTCCATGGGGAAGAAGACCTCGCCGCGGATCTCGACCAGGGCGGGGATCTTCTCGCCCTTGAGGCGGTCCGGGATATCCGCGATGGTGCGGACGTTCGGCGTGATGTCCTCGCCCGTGCGGCCGTCGCCGCGGGTGGCCGCACGCGTGAGCTTGCCGTCCTCGTACGTGAGGTTCACGGCGAGGCCGTCGACCTTCAGCTCGCACAGGAAGTGGTGGTCGCTGGTGCCGACCTCCTTGGCGACGCGGTCGGCCCAGGCGGCGAGCTCCGCGTCGTCGAAGGCGTTGTCCAGGGAGAGCATGCGCTCGCGGTGCTGGACGGAGGTGAACTCGGTCTCGTACGCCCCGGAGACCTTCTGGGTGGGCGAGTCGGGCGTGCGCAGCTCGCTGTACTCGTCCTCCAGGGCCTCCAGCGAGCGAAGGAGCTTGTCGAACTCGGCGTCACTGACGACCGGTTGGTCGTTCACGTAGTACCGGAAGCGGTGCTCCTCGATCTGTTCGGCCAGCTGGGCATGCTGATCCCGTGCCTCGGCGGGCACAGAGCCTTGCTGTTCGACAGCCACCGTTTCGTCCTCCCGTTACGTCATACCCAATTACTCAGGGTTGTCCGCGAGTGATCTCGCCGCCCGGGCGCAGTGGGCGAGCACCGCGCGGGCGTACGCGGGAGAAGCCCCCGCGAGCCCGCACGACGGAGTGACCACGACCGACTCCGCGAGTGAACCCGGATTCAGCCCCAGCCTGCGCCACAACGTCCTGACACCCATGACGCTACCGGCAGGGTCTGACAATGGTCCTTCCACGCCCGCCACGACACCGGCGAAGAGCTTCGTGCCGGCCTCGACGGCCTCACCGATCGCCTCGTCGTCACGCTCGGTGAGCAGCGAGAAGTCGAACGAGATCGCGTCGGCGCCGGCTCGGCGAAGGAGCGCGAACGGCACGTCCGGCGCGCAGGAGTGCACGACGGCGGGCCCGTCGTGCACACCGAGCACCTCCCGCAGGGTGCTCTCCACGAGCTGCCGGTCCACGGCGCGGTGCGTGCGGTACTCGCTCGCGGTCTTGATGTGCCCGCGCAGCACGGCCATGAGCGAGGGCTCGTCGAGCTGGAGCACCACCTGGGCGCCGGGGATCCGGCGGCGTACGTCCGCGAGATGGGCGCGCAGGCCTTCGGCGAGCGATCCGGCCAGGTCACGGCAGGCGCCGGGGTCGGAGAGCGCGGCCTCGCCGTTCTTCAGCTCCAGGGCGGCGGCAAGCGTCCACGGCCCGACGGCCTGTACCTTGACCGGCCCTTCGTACCCCTGGGTGAACTCCTCCAGGGCATCGAGGTCTTCGCCGAGCCATGCCTTGGCGCGGCGCGTGTCCCGTCCCGGCCGGTCGCCGATCCGCCAGCCGCTGGGCTCCACGCGCGCGTAGAGCTCGACCAGCATCCCGGCCGTCCGGCCGATCATGTCGGCGCCGGGCCCGCGCGCGGGCAGCTCCGCCAGATACGGGAAGTCCTCGAAGCTGCCGGTGACGGTCTTCGCGGTCTCGCGGGCGTCGCCGCCGGGCATGGACCCGATGCCGGTGGCCGGGCCCCAACGAAACGCGTTCACTGTCCCGGCCGCACCGTCAGGTCGTTGACCTCCGCGTCGCGCGGCAGGTCGACGGCCATCAGGATCGCCGTGGCGACCGACTCCGGGTCGATGAAGCGGGAGGGGTCGTACGCCTTGCCCTCCTGCTGGTGGACCTTGGCCTGCATGGCGCTCGCCGTGCGCCCCGGGTAGACGGAGGTGACGCGGACGCCGTTCGCGTGCTCCTCGGCGCGCAGGGAGTCGGCCAGGGCCTTGAGGCCGTGCTTGGAGGCGGCGTAGGCGGACCAGTCGGCGTGGGCGCTCAGGCCCGCGCCCGAGTTGACGAAGACCACGTGGCCCTGGGCTGCGCGGAGTTGGGGCAGGAAGTGGCGGGTCAGCTCGGCGGGGGCGATGAGGTTGACGTTGAGCTGGTGGCGCCAGGACTTGGGGGTGAGGTCGCCGACCCGGCCCAGGTCGACGACGCCCGCGATGTGCAGCAGGGAGTCCACCCGGTCGGGCAGCGACTGATGCCCGAAGGCCCAGGAGAGCTTGTCCGGGTCGGAGAGGTCGCCCACGAGCGTGTCCGAGCCCGGGAATTGCGCCGCGAGTTCCTTGGCCCGGCCCGCGTCGCGTGCGTGCAGGACGAGGGCGTCGCCGCGTGCGTGGAGGCGGCGGGCGACGGCCGCGCCGATGCCGGAGCCGGCTCCGGTGATCACATGTGTTGCCATGCGTCCATCGTCGCACTCCCCGGCAGATGCAGGTCAGCGCATGCCCACGGACTCCTCCAGGTAGGCGAGGGCGCCGACCGGCTCCTCGGCGAAGAAGACGAGACCGGTCAGCGGCACCGGCAGGAAGCCCTCGTCCTCCATGCGCTGGAACTGCTCCTTCAACCCGTCGTAGAAGCCTGCCGAGTTGAGCAGGACCACGGGCTTGGTGTGCTTGCCGTGCTTCTTCAGTTCGAGGATCTCGGTGGCCTCGTCCAGCGTGCCCGTGCCTCCGACCATGATCACGATCGCGTCGGCCTTCTCCAGGAGCAGCGCCTTGCGCTCGGCGAGGTCGCGCGCGATGACCATCTCGTCGGGCGCGGTGACGGTCCTGGCCTTGGCGGCGAGGAAGTCCACGGAGACGCCGACGAGCCCTCCGCCCGCCTCGTGCACACCGTCGGCGACGACCTTCATCAGGCCGCTCTCCGAACCGCCCCACACCAGGGTGTGTCCGCCCTTGCCGAGCAGTTCGGCGAATTCGCGGGCGGGGCGGGTGTAGCGGTCGGGGAGGTCGGCGGCGGAGAGGAAGACACAGATATTCATGGCTTCACCGTACGATCCGGCACAGACTGGGTGGGACGCGGCCGCTCACGGAAGGAGACCACGGTGACAGCAGGACACAAGATCACCATCGAGCAGGGCACCGACCACGTACGGGTGGTGCGCGAGGGCCAGGTCGTGGCCGAGACCCGACGCCCGCTGCTGCTGCGCGAGACCGGCTATCCCGTGCGGTACTACCTCCCCCCGGAGGACGTACGCACCGGCCTCCTGACCCCGTCGGACACGACGACCTACTGCCCGTTCAAGGGCACGGCGTCCTACTGGTCGCTGCCGGGCGCCGAGGACGGCAAGGACGCGGTGTGGGCGTACCCCGAGCCGAAGGACGCGGTGGCCGAGATCAAGGACCACTTCTGCTTCTACGAAGTAGAAGCAGCGGAGTAGCCCTGTACCCGCACCGGCAGGAGAGGGCCTAGGCCGCCGCCGTGGCCCTCTCCGTCGTCGCGATCGTCGCCGAGCCGACCACGCGCGTGCCGTCGTAGAGCACGATCGCCTGGCCGGGGGCCACGCCGCGTACGGGCTCGTCGAAGGAGACCCGCAGCTCCGAGCCGTCGACCAGCTCCGCGCGGACCGGCGTCTCGCCGCCGTGCGCCCGCAGCTGCGCGGTGTACGTGCCGGGGCCTGAGGGGGCCGCGCCGCACCAGCGGGGCTTGATGGCCGTCAGGCCGGTGACGTCCAGGGCGGCCGCCGGGCCGACCGTCACGGTGTTGTTCACCGGGGAGATGTCCAGGACGTAGCGCGGCTTGCCGTCGGGGGCCGGGGTGCCGATCCGCAGGCCCTTGCGCTGGCCGATGGTGTAGCCGAAGGCACCTTCGTGGGTGCCCAGCTTGTTCCCCTCGGCGTCGACGATGTCGCCCTCCGCCTTGCCGAGGCGGTCCGCGAGGAAGCCCTGGGTGTCGCCGTCGGCGATGAAGCAGATGTCGTGGCTGTCGGGCTTCTTCGCGACGGCGAGGCCGCGCTCCTCGGCCTCCGCGCGGATCTCCTCCTTGGTGGTGAGCGTGTCACCGAGGGGGAACATGGCGTGGGCGAGCTGGCGGTCGTCCAGGACACCGAGGACGTACGACTGGTCCTTGGCCATGTCCGACGCGCGGTGCAGCTCGCGCGTGCCGTCGTCGTTCACTACGACCGTGGCGTAGTGGCCGGTGACGACCGCGTCGAAGCCCAGCGCGAGGGCCTTGTCCAGGAGCGCCGCGAACTTGATCTTCTCGTTGCAGCGGAGGCACGGGTTGGGGGTGCGCCCCGCCTCGTACTCGGAGATGAAGTCCTCGACCACGTCCTCGCGGAACCGCTCGGCCAGGTCCCAGACGTAGAACGGGATGCCGATGACGTCCGCGGCGCGGCGGGCGTCGCGGGAGTCCTCGATGGTGCAACAGCCTCGCGCGCCCGTGCGGAACGATTGCGGGTTCGCCGAGAGTGCCAGGTGCACTCCGGTCACGTCGTGCCCTGCTTCGGCGGCGCGTGCGGCGGCGACGGCGGAGTCCACGCCGCCCGACATGGCGGCGAGTACGCGAAGGGGGCGGGGGCGCTGCGGGGTCCGGTTCTCAGTCATAGCTCTAACAGGGTACGGGCCCGCGGGAACCAGGTGCCCGTGAGTAAGCGTTGACGATCACATGGGGGAAGAACAGGACACGACGGCGGAGCGGGGGCGGGGGCGCCGGGGCGTCAACCGCCGGACGCTCCTGATCGGCGGCGCCGCGGCGGCCGCCGGCACGGCCGCGCTCGCATCGGACGAGCTGGGCCGCCTGTGGTGGCGGCTGCCCGGCGTCGTCAAGAAGCGCAAGGAGGGCGAGGTCGACGCCAAGGGCGCGCAGTGGACAGCCGCGTCCGACTACAACTGGCGCCGAGCGGACCGCCCCGACGACTACGGAATCGACATGGTCGTCATCCACGTGGTGCAGGGCGGGTACGCGACGGCGCTGAGGGTCTTCAAGGACCCGGCGCACGGCGCGGCGGCGCACTACGTGGTGCGCAAGGACGGCCACGTGGCCCAGATGATCCGCGAGCTGGACGTGGCGTTCCACGCGGGGAACAAGAGCTACAACGAACGGAGCGTCGGCATCGAGCACGAGGGCTTCGTCGACAAGAAGTCCTCGTTCACCGACGCCATGTACGAGTCGTCGGCGCGGCTCACGGCGGGCATCTGCGAGCGGTACGACATCCCGGTGGACCGGGAGCACATCGTCGGGCACGTGGAGGTGCCGGGCACGGACCACACGGATCCGGGGCCGCACTGGGACTGGGACCGGTACATACGGCTGGTCCGGAAGGCCCGCACCGCCCTCGGGTGACCCCCGCCGCCGCTAGCGAAGGTGCACCGGCAGCGACTCCACCCCGTACACGATCGACAGCTTGCGGAAGGCGAGCTCCTCGGGGGCGACCGCGAGCCGCATCTCGGGGAAGCGCCTGACCAGGGCCGGGTAGGCGGCGCGCAGCTCCATGCGGGCCAGTTCGGCGCCGATGCAGCGGTGGATGCCGTAGCCGAAGGCGAGGTGGCCGGAGGCCTTGCGGTGCGGGTCGAAGCCGCCGCCGTCGGGGGTGTACTTGGCGTCGCGGTTGCCGCCGCTCAAAGAGCACAGGACCAGGTCGCCCTTGGGGATGCGCACCCCGGCTATCTCGATGTCCTCGCGGGCGAACCGCGGGAAGGCCACCTGCACGACGGTGAGGTAGCGCAGCGCCTCCTCGACGAAGGGGGCGGCCGCCGCGTCGTCCTCGCGCAGCCGCGCAGCGGTCCCGGGGTTCTGCAGGAGGAGCAGGGAGCCGAGGGCCACCATGCTGGCGGTGGTCTCGAAGCCGCCGGTGAGGACGCCGTCGGCGAGGCCGGCCAGCTCCTCGTCGTCGACGGTGTCGCCGTGCTCCTTCACGATCATGCCGAGCAGTCCGTCGCCCGGGTTCTCGCGCTGCTTCTTGACGACGTCCCTGAAGTAGGAGAGCGAGGCGGATATGGCGCCGAAGGGAGCGGTCGCACCGCCGAAGAGGT
The DNA here is from genome assembly GCF_009769735.1 of Streptomyces sp. BA2. Lineage (NCBI taxonomy): Bacteria > Bacillati > Actinomycetota > Actinomycetes > Kitasatosporales > Streptomycetaceae > Streptomyces > Streptomyces sp. BA2. Next base: position 6,465,680 of record NZ_WSRO01000002.1, on the reverse strand, counting down.
CGAAGCGCTCCATGGCCAGCTGCTGGAAGTCGTGCCGGTCCTCGTACGGCACGCCGAGCAGTTCGCAGATCGTCAGCGAGGGGATCGGAAGCGCGAACGCCTGGACGAGGTCGACGGGCCCTTCGGCGGCCTCCATCGCGTCGAGCCGCTCCTCGACGATGGCCTCTATCCGGGGCGTGAGGCGGCGCAGCCTGCGCATCGTGAACTCGGGCGTGAGGATGCGGCGCAGATGCGTGTGGACCGGGGGGTCGCTGAAGCCGAGGCCGCCGGGGTTCTGCTCCTCGACCACACCGGCGTTGCCCGCGAGGTTCGTGAAGTCGTTGCTGAAGCCCTCGGTCGCGCCGAGGACGGCCTTCACCTCGTCGTAGCCGGTGACCACCCAGGCGTCCATGCCGAACGGCAGCGGCACCTTGGATATCGGCTGCTCCGCCTGGTGCTCGGTGAGCCGGGCGACCGGGTCGAGCCCGTCGCGGCGCATCGGCGCGAGCAGGGGCTCGGGCAGCCGCGAGATCGTGGAGGCGCTGATCCCGTTCTTCTGGATCCGGGAGAGATACATGCGTCCGAGCCGCGCGGCGATGCGAGAGCGGAGGTTCGCCTTCAATGTGAACTCCATGAGGGGGTTGTCGTGCAGCCCCGAAGAGGGGGGTGTCGTGCAGCCCCGAACGCGCGGAGCGGACTCGCGAGCGGCAAGCATAGATCGGCGGGCTGTGGGCCTCGTAGCCCGCTGCTGCGCCTGTCCGGCCTATAGCGGCTGAAACCGGCATCAACTCGGGGCGGAATCAGCACAGTCCAGCGTTACCTGCGTCACCTACCGGGATAAACAGGGACCAACCATGTGTCCCGGACTCAGCTCAGGCCCGCCGTCCGCGCCCGTTCCACCGCCGGGCCGATCGCCTGGGCTACCGCGGCCACGTCGGCCTCCGTCGAGGTGTGTCCGAGGGAGAAGCGCAGCGTGCCGCGGGCCAGGTCGGGGTCGGTGCCGGTGGCGAGCAGGACGTGGCTCGGCTGGGCCACGCCCGCCGTGCACGCCGAGCCGGTGGAGCACTCGATGCCCTGGGCGTCGAGCAGCAGCAGGAGGGAGTCTCCCTCGCAGCCGGGGAAGGTGAAGTGCGCGTTCGCGGGCAGCCGGTCGACGGGGTCTCCCCCCAGGATCGCGCCGGGAACCTGCGCGCGCACGGCGGATACCAGATCGTCCCGCAGGGCGCCGATCTCCCGGGCGAACCACTCGCGCTGTCCGGCGGCGTGCTTCCCCGCCACGGCGAACGCGGCGATCGCGGGCACGTCGAGCGTCCCGGAGCGCACATGACGCTCCTGCCCGCCGCCGTGCAGGACGGGCACGGGGCTGTACTCGCGGCCGAGGAGCAGCGCCCCGATGCCGTAAGGGCCGCCGATCTTGTGTCCGGAGACGGTCATCGCGGCGAGGCCGGACGCGCCGAAGTCGACGGGCACCTGGCCGAACGCCTGCACGGCGTCGGCGTGCAGCGGGATGTCGAAGTCCCCTGCCACATCGGCCAGTTCACGGATCGGCTGAATGGTGCCGATCTCGTTGTTGGCCCACATGACGGTGGCGAGGGCGACGTCGTCGGGGTCGCGCTCGATCGCCTCGCGCAGGGCTTCGGGGTGCACGCGGCCGTACGCGTCGACGGGGAGGTACTCGACGGTGGCGCCTTCGTGCTCGCCGAGCCAGTGCACGGCGTCGAGGACGGCGTGGTGTTCGACGGGGCTCGCGAGGACCCGGGTCCGCGCGGGCTCGGCATCGCGCCGCGCCCAGTACAGGCCCTTCACGGCGAGGTTGTCGGCCTCGGTGCCGCCCGCGGTGAAGACGGTCTCGCTGGGGCGCGCGCCGAGCGACTCGGCGAGCGTCTCGCGGGCCTCCTCGACGGTGCGTCGCGCCCGGCGACCCGCGGCATGCAGTGAGGAGGCGTTGCCGGTGACGGCGAGCTGGGCGGTCATCGCCGCGATCGCCTCCGGGAGCATCGGAGTGGTCGCTGCGTGGTCGAGGTAGGCCATGGTGGGCACGATTCTACGAGCCCCGCGGGGCCCCGCGTCCAAGCGGTGTCAGCCCGCGAGACCCCACGACACGGTGTTGTCCATGGCCATCAGCACGGCGAGGACGACGAGATCGGCCACGCCGAGCCCGAGTCCGAGCAGCGCGCGGCCCTTTCGGCCGGTCCCGCGCAGGAGCGCGATGCTCGCGAGGACGATCGCGATCGGCCCGAGGAAGATGTTCAGGACGAGCAGCCCGAGCAGTCCGAGGACGAACGAGGCGACGGCCATGCCGTCGGTGTCACGCCGGCCGGTGGGGACGACGGGGTCGGTAGATGCGGTGGCCTTCGACCGGGGGGCGGTGGCGGTGAGTCCCATGGTGCGACTCCTTTCAGGTGCGTGCCGTACGGCTCAGTTGCGGACCGGTGATGATGGCGCTCAGGAGTGGCGGCGCGAGTGTCGCTCGCGGACCGCGAACACCATGAGCCAGACGCCGATGACGGCGGCGGCGACGAGGGAGACGGGGAGCGGTGCGTGGGCCACGGAGCCCATGGCGACACCGAGCAGCAGGAGGGCGGCTACGAGAAACAGCATGGGTCACCTCTCATGTGAGGGTTTCGGTGAACGCTTGTGGTAACAACTGTTCACCGAATTCAGAGTACCTCCTCTCCGGCTTTCCAATCCCGGAGAACAGTTGTTAACTGCATGGCATGAGTCACACCCTCGGCATCCGGCAGGCCCAGAAGCAGAAAACCCGGCAGGCACTCCTCGACGCGGCGCTCCAGCTGCTCGAGGAGCAGAGCCTGAGCAGCCTGGGCTTGCGCGAGGTCACCCGTGCCGTGGGCGTGGCCCCCACCGCCTTCTACCGGCACTTCCGCGACATGGCCGACCTGGGTGTGGCCCTGGTCGAGGAGGCGCTCGGCAGCCTGCACACCACGCTCGTCGCCCTCCTCGCGGCGACCGGCGACGGCGAGGAACGCATCGCGGCCACGGTCGAGTTGATCGTCGCCTATGTGCGCACGCACCCCGCGCACGTCCGCTTCATCGCGCGCGAGCAGCACGGCGGGGTGCAGGCCGTACGGTCCGCGATAGGCGACCAACTCACCCTGTTCGCACAGGAGGTGAAGGACCAGTTCGCCCAGGAGCCCCAGTCCGCGGGATGGGACGAGGACGATCTCCTCATGCTGGCCAGGATGTACGTCGACCACATGGTGATGACGGCGTCCGCGCTCCTGGAGGCGGCGCCCGACGCCGAGGAACGCGTGGCGGCCAGTGCACGTCGGCAGCTGAGGCTGGTGTCGCTCGGGCGGCACCACTGGCTGGACGAGCAGTGACCGCGAGGCAGCCCACGGGCCGGCAGGCCTCGACTCTCACGTAAGGAGCTACTAGCCTTACGGTCATGACGACCGACCGCGACTGGACGCTCGACCAGACCTTCGCAGGGCCGACCGGCACCGTCCGCTGGACCGCCCTGGGCGCCACGGACGCACCGCCCGTCGTCCTGGTCCACGGCACCCCCTTCTCCTCGTACGTCTGGCGGGGCGTGGCCCGCGCGCTCTCCCGCGAACACCGCGTGTACGTATGGGACTTGCCGGGCTACGGCACGTCCGAGATGCGGTCCGGGCAGGACGTGACCCTGGCCTCGCAGGCCCGCGTCCTCACCGAGCTCCTCGCGCACTGGGGCCTCGACGAACCGGCCGTCGTGGCCCATGACTTCGGCGGCTGCGTCGCCCTGCGCGCCCACCTCCTGCACGGCGCCCGCTTTGAGCGCCTCGCGCTCGTCGACCCGGTGGCGCTCGCACCGTGGGGCTCCCCCACCTACCGCCTGCTCGGCGCGAACGCCGACGTCTTCAACCAGCTGCCGCCCGCCCTGCACGAGGCACTCGTGCGCGAGTACGTCGGTTCGGCGAGCCACCGCGGCCTGCACCCGGCGGTGCTCGACCGCCTGGTCGAGCCCTGGTCCACGGAGGAGGGCAGGCCCGCGTTCTACCGGCAGATCGAGCAGAACGACCAGCGATTCACCGATGAAGTCCAGGGCCGTTACGGGGAGTTGGCGCTGCCCGTCCTCATCTGCTGGGGCACGGACGACACCTGGATCCCGGTGGAGCGCGGCCACGAGCTCGCCAAGCTGATCCCCGGCGCCGAGCTGCGCCTGATCGAGGGCGCGGGACATCTCGTACAGGAGGACGCGCCGGCCGAGCTCACCGGCGAGCTGGGCCGCTTCCTTCGTACAGGCCGGTGACCGCGGCGGCGGCTTCCGCCAGCTCGGCGCGCACCTCGGGCGGCGAGAGCACCTCGACACTGGCGGCGAACGGCAGCAGCGTACGGGCGTCGCCGATGACGCCGAACCCGAGACGGACGGTGATCCACTCGCTCTCTCCGTCATCCTCGGGAGGCACGCTGAGGAAGTGGCCCTTGAGGCGCAGGAACTGGGCGAACCGGTCGCGCGCCACCCGCGCCGTCACATCGACGCCGACCGGGCGGTCCTCGACCTGCCGCTTCAACACCCCCCAGACAGCGGTGAGTTCGATACCAGGCCTGCGCTGCACGGGCAGGTCCGTCAAGGTCGCCGCCTGCACGCGGTCGGCCCGGAAGAGCTGCGGGGCGCCGCGCCGGTCGGCGACCAGATACCAGACGCCCGCCTTCGAGACGAGGCCGTAGGGGTCCACGGTGTAGGTGCGCGGCTCCGCGTCGCCGCTGTGCCGGTAGCGCAGGCGCAGCCGCCGGTCGGAGAAGACGGCGTCCTGCAACACGTCGAGATCGACGGTGACCGGATCCGATCCACGCGGCCCCGGCATCCAGCGCGCCGAGTCGACGAGGATGCGGCGGCTCGTCAGCTCGGCGGCGGGGCGGTGCGGCGCGGGCAGCGCCGCCATGACCTTGCGCAACGCGGAGCCGAGCGCCGCGTCGAGCCCGAGCGCGGCGTGCGCGCCCTGCGCGGCCAGGATGAACAGCGCCCGCGACTCGTCCGCCGTGAGCCCCGTGACGTCCGTACGGAAACCGGGCAGGAGCGCGATGCCCCCGTGCCGCCCCCGCTCGGCGTACACCGGGACGCCGGAGGCGGAGAGCGCGTCGATGTCGCGGTAGATGGTGCGCACCGAGACTTCGAGGCGGTCGGCCAGTTCATGGGCGGGGACCTGCCCACGAGTCTGGAGCAGCAGCAGGATCGAGAGCAGCCGGTCGGATTTCACGCGGTCAAGGATGGCCTGTCGGCCCTCTCCGGATCATGCTTATGATTCAGGCGTGTTCGATTCCCGGCACATCAGGTCATTCCATGAAGTGGTCCGGACCGGCTCCTACTCCGCCGCCGCCCGCTCGCTCGGCTATACACAGCCCGCGATCACCCAGCAGATGAAGGCGCTCGAACGGTCCGTCGGCACGGTCCTGTTCACCCGCGTCGGCCGCAGGATGCGCCTCACCGAGGCGGGCGAGGCGCTGTCCCGGCACGCGGGGATCATCCTCGGCAACATCGACGCCGCCCAGCAGCAGATGAACGCCATCACGGGCCTGCGCACCGGACGCGTCCGCATCTGCGCCTTCCCCAGCGCCAACGCCACCCTCATCCCCGAGGCGCTGTCCCGGCTCGCGGCGAGCCATCCCGGCGTACGCGTCGAACTCCAGGAGAACGAACCACCCGAGTCGCTCCAGCGCCTGGTGGACGGCGACTGCGACGTCACGCTGGCCTTCCACTACCCCGGCCTGCACGAGGACGTGCCGGACGAGGTGGTGGAGATCCCGCTGATGGAGGACCAGTTGACGGTCCTCCTGCCGTCCCGGCATCCGCTGGCCCGGCGCCGTTCCGTCAGGCTCGCCGACCTCTCGGGAGAGCGCTGGATCGCGGGCTGTCTGCGCTGTCGCGCCAACTTCCTGCACGAATGCGCCGAGCAGGGCTTCAGGCCCGACATCGCCTTCACCACGGACGACAACCTCGTCATCCAGAGCCTGGTCGCCGAGGGTCTCGGCATCGCGATGATGCCGGGGCTCGTCCTCAACTTCCTGCGCCACCGGGAGGTGACGGGACGGGCACTCGATCCGGCGTCACGGCGGCAGGTCTCGGCGTACGCGCTGCGGGAGCATCTGCGGATTCCCGCGACGGCGCTGGTACTCGAGGAACTGAAGGCGGTCGCCGCGAACCGGATGGGCTGCTGAGGCACGCGGCCTCCGCCCGGCTGCCCCATAACGCTCCATCCCGCTCCATCACGCTCCATCACCTCCATCACCTCCATCTATAAGCGGGAGTTGGAGAACGGCTTAGAAACTGTCGTTGGACGTGATGGAACGGCGGCGAGACGCTGCCAGTATGAGTGCCTCCACCACCGCGTACCGCGCGTCCCGCACCACCGAGCGCCTCGACGCCCTCGTCTCCGGGGTCCGCGAGGCCGTCGGCCGGGGCCTTCCGCCGGATCTGACGGCGTACCTGGTCGGCGAACGGCTCGCGCCGCATCTGGGCGCGGCCGACCTCCTCACCGAGGAGCAGCGCGAGGGGGATCCCGAGCGCTACCGGCAGCATCTGCTGCACGCCGAGCACGACGGCAGCTTCTCCGTGGTCGGCATCGTCTGGCTGCCGGGCCAGCGGACGCCGGTCCACGACCACGTGTCCTGGTGCGTCGCGGGCGTCCACGAGGGCGCGGAGCACGAGCGGCGCTACCGGCTGATACCGGCGTCCTCCGGTGCCCCGGCCCGACTCGTCGCCACCGAGGACCTGGTCAACGGGCAGGGCACAGTGTGCGGTTTCGCGCCGCCCGGCGACATCCACCGGGTCTGGAACGGCGGGACGGAGCGGGCGATCTCGCTCCACGTGTACGGCGCGGACATCTCCCGCCTCGGCACCAGCGTGCGCCGGGTGTACGAGCTGCCGGCCGACCGCTGATGGCGCTTCTGGGGCAGCGTCAGCACATCTCTCCGGTGTCGCCTCCCGGCCCCCGCCCGCTGCCGGGGCTCGCTCTCGCGGCCCTCGGTGTCGCGGTGGCCTGGGCGACACACGCCCTGATCCCGGCGGTGCCGATGCTGACGGCGGCCGTGGTGCTCGGGCTCGCGGCGGCGCATGTGCCGGGGATACGCGCTGTCGTACGCGGCCGGGGCAAGGCAGGGCTCTCCCTCGCCGGGAAGCGGCTGATGCGGCTCGGCATCGTCCTGCTCGGCCTGAAGCTGAGCCTGGACGACGTCCTCGGCCTCGGCTGGGCGACGGTGGTGATGGTGCTCGGGGTGGTGGCGGCGACGTTCTTCGGGACGTGGTGGCTCGGCCGCCGGATGGGACTGCCCGGCGACCAGCCGCTCCTGATCGCGACCGGCTACTCGATCTGCGGCGCGTCCGCGATCGGCGCGGTCAGTGAGGTGACCGAGAGCGAGGAGCGTGACGCGGCGGTATCGGTGGCGCTCGTGACGCTGTGCGGGACGCTCGCCATCGCCGTACTGCCGTTGCTGCAGGGGCCGTTGGGGCTGAGCGACGCGGAGTTCGGGCGGTGGGCCGGGGCCAGTGTCCACGACGTGGGGCAGGTGGTGGCCACCGCGCAGACCGCGGGGGCGGGGGCGCTGGGGGATGCGGTTCTGGTGAAGCTGATGCGGGTGGCGGTGCTTGCGCCGCTGGTGGCGGCGGTGGGGCTTTCGCTGCGGGCCCGCGTGACCGCTGCGCGCGGGGCGGGGAGGCGGAGGCCGCCGTTGCTGCCGCTGTTCGTGGCGGGGTTCATCGGGATGGTGGCGGTACGGAGTACCGGGTGGGTGCCTGGGGCTGCGCTTGACGTGGCGGGGCACGCGCAGGAACTACTGCTGGCTGCGGCGTTGTTCGGCCTGGGCTCGGCGGTGGACTTGCCCTCCCTCGCCCGAACGGGTGGGCGGGTGGCGGCACTTGGATTTTGTGCGTGGGTGGTGGTGGCGGGGGTTTCTTATGGGGGCGTGCTGCTTGTGGGGTAGGGAGATTTGTCCCCAACCCCACCCCTTCCCGAAAACCCGCTCTGGCGCGGGGGCCTTTCGGGAGCCTTGGTTGCCGTCAATCACCGGCTCCGCCGAGTTCGTCCTCAAACGCCGGACGGGCTGAAAATCCAGCCGCGGGGCAATCGGGTGGGTGGGCGGGAATGATCCGCCGCGAAGCGGCGGTTCAGGGGTCAGGCCAGCCGGACCCGCGCCAGCTGACGCGACTGGGCGACCAGGCGGTCCGCGCTGTCCCAGACCTCCGCGTCCTCCTCCAAGAAGCCCCCCGCCAGGTTCCGCGTGGTGATCGAGACGCGGAGAGGGCCGGGGGCGGGGCGGGCCCGGACGTGGACCGTCAGCTCCACCGTCGGCACCCAGCCGGAGAGGCCCAGCTCGAACGCCGTCGGCGGCAGCGCGTCCACCGCCAGCAGCAGCGACAGCGGATCCGCGTCACGCCCGTCCGCCAGGCCGAACCAGGCCCGCATCTCCCCCTTGCCGGAGGGCTCGCCGAGGGCCCACCCCAGGGTGGCCGGGTCCAGCTTCAGGAAGAGCCGGTCACTGATCGCCGAGCTGCCGGGCACAGGACGGTGGTCCGGGGCGTCCTGCGGCCCGAAGCACTGCTCGATCGGCGGCAGCGCGGGCGCCTTGGCCGTCGTACGGACGTCGTCGGGAAGCCCCGCCAGATCCCCGTACGAGGCGAGCACGCGGATCCGCTCGACCTCGCGCCCCTCCTCGTCGTACTGGAAGAGCGAGGCCTGCCCGGTCGACAGGGTCCGCCCGGCGCGCGCCGTGTCCGTGCGGATCACGGCGGGCCCGGGGTGGGACGCCGTCAGGTAGTGCGCGGAGACGGTGAAGGGGTCCGCGTGCGGCAGGGCGTCGGCCAGCGCGCGGCCGAGGACCGCGAGGAGATAGCCGCCGTTGACGGCGTTGATGATCGTCCACCCCGCGGAGAGGTCGATGTCATAGACGCCGGGCTCCCGCCGGGTGACCGCGGTGTCGCGGTCGAACTCGCTGTCGCCGATGCTCGCGGGCACCGCTGCCGGTATGGATGCTGCCTCTGCCATGCCAGCAACGTACAACATGAAATTACTGAGCGGTAGCTTTTTCTGCTGAGCCGGGTCCGCACGAGCCTCGCCTACGCGACGTCCTCCACCTCCACCGCCGTCGACCGCCGGTGCCAGGCCCGCGGCGCGCGCCAGTGGTAGCGCAGCGCGAGCAGCCGCAGGACGAAGGTCGTGATCACGGCGAGGGTGCTGGTGAAGGCGTTCACCATGTCGTAGTTGATGCAGAGCGCGACCATCGCGGAGCCGACGATCGCGGGCACGGCGTACAGGTCGCGGTCCCAGCGCACCAGCGAGGGCACTTCGTTGGCGATGATGTCGCGCAGCACGCCGCCGCCCACCGCGGTCGCGAGCCCCAGGGCCGCCGACGCGGTGAGGCCGAGGCCGTAGTCGTACGCCTTGGTCGTGCCGGTGACGCAGAAGAGTCCGAGGCCCGCGGCGTCGAAGACGTTCACCGCGAGCTGCGTGCGCTCCACCTCCGGGTGCAGGAAGAACACCAGGGCGGCGGCGAACAGCGGCGTGATGAAGTAGCCGAGGTCGACGAAGGCGGCGGGCGGCACCGCCCCGATGACCACGTCACGGAAGATCCCCCCGCCCAGCGCGGTGACCTCGGCGAGCACGACGATCCCGAAGACGTCGAAGTTCTTGCGTACGGCGAGCAGGGCGCCGGAGATCGCGAAGACGAAGATCCCGACGATGTCGAGCGCGTGCTGGACGGAGGGACTGAACAGATCCTGGATCACGCGACATTCTTACCTGCCCGCCGCCACGGGCCTCACCAGGGCAGCACCGCGGGACTACAGGGCCGGCTTGCCCTTCGTGAACAGCCACGTCCGGAAGAGGCTGTCGAGCTGCTTGCCCGAGATCTTCTCGGCGAGCCGGATGAAGTCGGCCGTCTCCGCGTTCCCGTACCGGTTCTGCTGGACCCAGGCCGGGAGCAGCTTGAAGAACGCCTTGTCGCCGATGCGCTCGCGCAGGACCTGGAGCGTCATCGCGCCGCGCACGTAGACGGCCGAGGCGAACATGGTGTCGCGCTGCGGGTCACCGACGACCGTCTGCCAGAAGGGTGCGTCGGCGGGGCGTGAGTTGTAGGCCGCGAGGAAGGCGTCGCGGGCGGACTGGGTGCCCTTGTGCTCGCTCCACAGCCACTGGGAGTAGGTCGCGAAGCCTTCGTTGAGCCAGATGTCGCTCCACTTCTCGGGCGTGACGGAGTCGCCGAACCACTGGTGGGCGATCTCGTGGGCGATGGTCGACTCGCTGCGGATCGCGGAGTAGACGGGCTTGGTCTGCGTCTCCAGCGAGAAGCCCGCCTGCGGCATGTCGTCGACGATCGCCCCGGTCTCCTCGAAGGGGTAGGGGCCAAACAGCTTCGACCAGTAGTCGGTGACCTCGGCCGTGACGCCGTACACGTCGACGTTGTTGCTGTTCTCCAGTACGGGGTCGATGGCGACGTAGATCGGGGTGCCCCCTGGGGTCCTGCCCTTCTTCACGTCGAACTTGCCGATGGTCGCGGTCGCGAGATAGGTCGCCATGGGCTTGGACTCGCGCCAGTGGGCGACGGTCTGTCCGCCCTTGTCGTACGTGCCGACGAGCCGGCCGTTGGAGACCCCGGTCAGACCCTTGGGTGCCTTGATGCGGATGTCGAAGGCGGCCTTGTCGGAGGGGTGGTCGCTGGAGGGGAACCACGTCGACGCGGCGTTGGGCTCGCAGGCGACGAAGACGCCGTCGGTGGTCTTCATCCAGCCGTAGTCGGAGCCGAAGACGATGGGGCCGCTCAGCGGCTCGGGCACGCCGCCGTAGGTCACGGTCACGGTGAACGTCTTGTGCTTGCGCAAGTGCTCGCGCGGGCTGATGCGGATCTCGTCGCCGTCGCGCGTGAACTTCGCCCGTCTGCCGTTCACCTCGATCTTCGTCACCTGCAGCTGCTGGAGGTCGAGGTCGAAGGAGGAGAGGTTCTGGGTGGCGCGCGCGGTGATCGTGGTCCGGCCGTCGAGGCGGTCGGTGCCGGGGTTGTACGCCACGTCGAGGCCGTAGTGGCGTACGTCGAAGCCGCCGTTGCCGAGCTGCGGAAAGTACGGGTCGCCGACGCCGGGCGAGCCGGGGTGCGGCGCGGGTGCGGCGGCGATCAAGCAGAAGGAGGCGGCGGCGGTGGCCAGTGCCCCCAGACGTGCCGAACGGGAGAGTGCCATGAGTCATCCCTTTCGCGCGTGTTCCGATGAAACGGACACGCAGACTCTGCACTCTCCCGTATGGGCGTGTACATGACCTGGTGACTGATTTTTACCAAGTCATCAGGTGCTACTTGTCAGTTGACGCCTGACCCTTGGCTTCCGCTTCAGGAGCGTCCTTGGACACGGCCGGCGCCGGCTCTTCCGCAGCCGCCGTCTCCTCCGCCTTGCTCACCACCGACACCACGTCGATCGCCTCCCTGGCGACCTGCAGCAGCTTGGTGTCGCCCGGCTGCTGGTCCTCGGCGTTCTCCGGGTGGTGGCACGCCACCTGGTGGCCGGAGGCGAGCGGGATCAGCGGCGGCTCGGTCTTCGCGCAGATCTCCGTCGCCTTCCAGCAGCGCGTGTGGAAACGGCAGCCGGTGGGCGGGTCGATCGGCGAGGGGACGTCACCGCGCAGCAGGATGCGCTCGCTCTTGACGCCGCGCCGCTTGGGGTCGGGCACGGGCACGGCGGAGAGCAGCGCCTTGGTGTACGGGTGCATCGGCGTGGAGTAGAGGTCCTTGCGGTCCGCGAGCTCCACGATCTTGCCGAGGTACATCACCGCGATGCGGTCCGAGACGTGCCGGATGACCGAGAGGTCGTGCGCGATGATCACGTACGTGAGACCGAGCTCGTCCTGGAGGTCGTCCAGGAGGTTGACCACCTGTGCCTGGATGGAGACGTCCAGGGCGGAGACGGGCTCGTCGGCCACGACCAGCTTGGGCCGCAGGGCGAGCGCACGCGCGATGCCGATGCGCTGGCGCTGGCCGCCGGAGAACTCGTGCGGGTAGCGGTTGTAGTGCTCGGGGCTGAGCCCCACCCGCTCCAGCATCTCCTGCACGTGCTTCTTCAGGCCGCCCTCGGGCTTGACGCCCTGCAGCTTGAACGGCGCACCGACGATCGTGCCGATGGTGTGCCGCGGGTTCAGCGACGAGTACGGGTCCTGGAAGATCATCTGCACGTCGCGGCGCAGCGGCCGCATCTTGGCGGTGTTCAGGTGCGTGATGTCCACGCCCTCGAACTCCACGCGGCCCGCGGTCGGTTCGAGCAGGCGGGTGATCAGACGGCCCATCGTCGACTTGCCGCAGCCCGACTCGCCCACGACGCCGAGCGTCTCACCGGGACGTACGTCGAAGGTGAGACCGTCGACCGCCTGCACGGCGGCCACCTGGCGCTGCAGCAGCCCCTTCTTGATGGGGAAGTGCTTCACCAGGCCGTCGACCTTGAGCAGCGGTTCGCCGGACGCGGGAGCGCCCTTCGTCTGCGCCGGGATCGTCATCTCCTGGCCCTTCGACTGATCTTTCGTGTCGTCTTTCACAGCTTCGGCGCAATCTCTTCGGTCCAGATCCGGGTGCGCTCGTCCTGCGGCATGTGGCAGGCGGTGAAGTGCCCCGGCTCGACCTCGCGCAGGTCGGGGCGCTCGCGGCGGGTGATCTGGTCCTTGGGGATGTCGGCGTAGGGGCAGCGCGGGTTGAAGGCGCAGCCCGAGGGGAGGTTGATCAGGCTGGGCGGGGAGCCCTTGACCGGCACGAGACGGTCGGTCTCCTCGCGGTCGATGCGCGGCATCGAGCCCAACAGGCCCCAGGTGTAGGGGTGCTGGGGCTCGTAGAAGACCTTCTCCGCGGTGCCGCGCTCGACGCAGCGCCCGCCGTACATCACGAGCAGCTCGTCCGCCATCTCGGCGACCACGCCCAGGTCGTGCGTGATCATGATGACCGCGGAGCCGAACTCCTTCTGCAGATCCCGGATGAGGTCGAGGATCTGCGCCTGGACGGTGACGTCCAGGGCGGTCGTCGGCTCGTCCGCGATGAGCAGTTCGGGGTTGTTCACCAGGGCCATCGCGATCATCGCGCGCTGGCGCATGCCGCCGGAGAACTCGTGCGGGTAGCTGTCGACCCGCTTGTCCGGCTGGGGGATGCCCACCCGGTCGAGCATCTCGATGGCACGCTTGCGGGCGGCCTTCTTGTCCACGTCGTGGTGGACCCGGTACGCCTCCATGATCTGCTTGCCGATGGAGTAGTACGGGTGCAGCGCGGACAGCGGGTCCTGGAAGATCATCGCCATGTCGCGGCCACGCAGCTTGCGCACCTGGTTCGGGTCCGCGGTGAGCAGCTCAGTGCCGTTCAGCCAGATCTCGCCGGAGAGGCGCGGCTTGCGGCTGCCGTACTGCCCGGCGGTGTGCAGGCCGAGGATGCCCAGCGAGGTGACCGACTTGCCGGAGCCGGACTCGCCCACGATGCCGAGGGTCTTGCCCTTCTCCAGCTGGAAGCTGAGCCCGTCGACGGACTTGACCAGGCCGTCGTCGGTCGGGAAGTGCACCTTGAGATCGCGTACTTCGAGGAATGCGGTGGGAGCGACCGAATCAGCGACGGGTTCTCCGACCGCCGCTCCGGTCTTGTGCAGTTCGGTCATCCCAGCCTCACTCGCGGGTCGATGACGGCGTACAGAAGGTCGACGACGAGGTTGGCCAGGGCGATCGCGAGCGACGCGCACAAGGTGACGCCGAGGATCACCGGCAGGTCCTTGTTGCTGATGGCCTTGACCGCCTCCAGGCCGAGTCCCGGCAGGTTGAAGGTGGATTCGGTGAGCACGGCGCCGCCCATGAGCACGCCGAGGTCGAGACCGAAGACGGTGAGGATCGGCGTCATGGCGGAGCGCAGCGCGTGCCGCCTGATGACGACGGCCTCGCCGAGCCCCTTGGCGCGCGCGGTGCGGATGTAGTCCTCACCGAGCACTTCCAGCATGGTGGCGCGGGTGAGGCGCGCGTACATGGCGGCGTTGAGGAACGCGAGCACGATCCAGGGGAGGATCAGGGTCTCGAGCCAGATGTTGATCGGATCGTCCGTGGTGAGGGTGTCCTCGATCTTCACCCAGCCGAGCGTGTGGACGAAGAGCCCCATCGCGATCATGCCGGTGAAGAAGACCGGCAGGGAGACGCCGCCGAGGGCGGTGATCATCGCGGAACGGTCCCAGATGGTGCCGCGCTTGAGCGCGGAGAGCACGCCGGTGGCGACACCGGCGACGAGCCACAGCACACAGGCACCGGCGGCGAGCGCCGCGGTGACGGGCAGGGCGTCCTTGAGGGTCTCCCAGACGGGCGCCTCGGTACGGAAGGAGTATCCGAAGCAGGGGGCAGGGCAGTGGGTCACGTCGGACCCGTTGGAGTAGTCACGCCCCATCGGGATGCCCTTGACGAAGTCCCAGAACTGGACGAGCAGAGGGTCGTCCAGACCCAGTTTGATCCGGATGCCCGCGAGCTGCTCGGCACCGGAAGACTTGCCGGCGAAGAGGACGGCGATGTCCTGTCCCGCCCACTTGGGCAACATGAAGAAGACGGTGAAGGTCGCGAGCAGTACGACCAGCACCATGACGACAACGGCGATCAGGCGCCGGATGAGATAAGCAAGCACTGTGCGCGGCCCGGCGGTGGCCGGGACCCCCTTGTGAGGAGTCCCGGTCACCGCCCGGGGCCATCACCTGCCCTTCGGACTGGCGGGATTCGGCGGTGGGACTACGTTGATGCGGCAGCTACCGACTACTTCGCGTCGTTGACGCCGATCGAGATGTAGTCGTAGCGACCGCTGTACGCGGCGGACGAGTAGACGTTGGTCGCCCGCGAGGAACGCCAGCTGATGTTCTTCTCGTAGATGAAGGGCATCCAGTAGGCCTTGTCGACGATCTCGTGGGCCAGCTCGGTGTAGATCTCACCGGCCTTGTTGGGGTCGACCGTGCCGATCGCGTCGTCGAAGTACTTGTCGATCTTCGGCTCGTCGATCTGCGACTCGTTGTAGTTGCCGTTCTCGTTGATGAAGCGGCTGTCGAACAGCGGCTGGGCGTAGCCCTGGCCGGTCGGGAAGTCAGGACCCCAGCCCGCCATCGTCATGCCGATGCCGCGCTTCTTCACCACCGAGGGAGAGCCGGTGATGCTGGAGGAGTCGGCGCCGTCGATCTGGTCGACATCGGCGTTGATGTTGACCTTCTTCAGCTGCTCCTGGAGCGCCGTCGCGGCGTCCACCTCACCCGGCTGGTTGGTGCGCGCCGAGATCTTGGTCGAGAAGCCACCCGGCTTGCCGCACTCCTTGAGCTGAGCCTTCGCCTTGGCGACGTCCGGCTTGCCCTTGCGCTCCTTGATGCCGTACGGGTCGTAGTCGTCGTGACCCTTGATCGACTTCGGGAAGACGCTGGTGGCGATCTCACCGGCGGCGACCTCGCCGCCACGGGTCTTCTGCAGGCTCGCGAAGTCCGTGGCGTAGAAGACGGCCTTGCGGCAGGCCTCGTTGTCGAACGGCTTCGTCTTGGTCACCAGGGCGACGTAACGGACGAAGTCCGTCTGCATGTTGTCGACGTTGTCCTTGTGGTCCTGAATGGCGGTGGTACGACCCGACTGGGTCATGCCGGTGCCATTCATGTCGATGTCGTAGTCACCTTCCATCAGGCGCTTGTCGTTCTCTTCGAGGTTCGCCGAGATGGTGACCGAGATCTTGTCCGGCAGGGCGGGACGGACCGGGTCGGACGACTTCTTCCAGTTCGGGTTGCGCACCAGGGTGATGCTCTTGCCCGCGCTGTAGTTCTGGAACTTGTACGGGCCGGAGGAGAAGGGGCGCTGGGTGTACTTGGCGCCGGTGTCCTCGGACTGCTTGACCGGGGTGCCCGACGGCATCGCGAGCATCTGCTCGAAGTCGCCGTTCTTCTTGGGCAGTTTGAAGATGATGGTGTTGTCGTCCGGCGTCTCGATCGCCTTCAGACCCAGCTTGTCCTTCGACTTGTCCTCGTAGGGGCCCTTGTACTCGCCCTTCGGGTCCAGCGTCGACTTCAGGTAGCCGGGACCACCGGTGATGACCTTGGTCGCCCAGATGCGCTCGATGCCGTACTTGATGTCCTTGGAGGTCAGCTTCGAGCCGTCCTCCCAGGTCAGGCCGTCACGCAGCTTGTACGTGTAGGTCTTGCCGTCGTCGCTGATCTTCGCCGTGGACTCGGCGAGGTCGGGGACGAGCTTGTTGGACGCGGCACCCGGCTTGGTGTCGTACGTGATCAGCGTGCGGGTGTAGAACCGCATGAAGTCCCACGTCATGCCGTAGTACGCGCGCTGCGGGTCGGCCGAGTCCAGGTCCTGCTTGGCGATGAACTTGAGCGTTCCGCCCTTCTTCGCCGACTTGTTCGCGACCTTGCCGATGGCCGCGTTGTAGCCGGCGCCCTTGCTGTCTTCGTCGTCGCTGCCGCCGCCGCACGCCGTGGTGGTCACCAGCGCCGCTACGACGAGGGCCGCGCCTGCGGTCAACCGTCGTTTAGAGGAACCTGTGGGCATTTCTCGCATCCTCCGAGATTCGCGGTCCTTGGCATTGACTGCCTTGAGAACCATGGGAAGAGCCACCTGACGCTGCGGCAGGGGCAAGCCAGTTGGAGCTGTTTACCGAGTTCCCTTGGGGTCCAGGGCGTCGCGCAGCCCGTCACCGAAGAGGTTGAAGGCAAGCACGGTCACGAAGATCGCCAGGCCGGGGAAGACCATGAACATCGGATCGTGCTCGTACGTCGCCAGCGCGTCCCGGAGCATGCCGCCCCAGGAGGCGGTCGGCGGGCGTACACCCGCGCCGAGGAAGCTGAGCGCCGCTTCGGTGAGGATGTTGGTGGGGATCATGAGCGTCGCGTACACGGTGATCGGTGCGACCAGGTTCGGCAGCAACTCGCGGAAGAGGATGTGCCGTTGGCCGCCGCCGAGGCTGCGGGCCGCTTCCACGTACTCGCGTTCGCGCAGGCTGAGGGTCTGGCCTCGGACGATGCGCCCGACGTAGGGCCAGCCGAAGAACCCGATCACCAGGATCAGTACGGCGATGCGGACGCCGCTGCCGGTGAGCCCGAGCAGGTCGTCGGGGAGGACCGACACCAGGGAGATCACGAAGAGCAGCTGCGGGAAGGCGAGCAGCACGTCCATGACCCGGCTGATCGTCGCGTCGATCCAGCCTCCGAAGTAACCGGCGATGATGCCGAAGAAGGTGCCGAGCACCACGGCCACCACCGCGGCGAGGAACGCCACGAGCAGTGAGATCCGGGCGCCGTAGACGATCCGGCTGAAGACGTCGCGGCCCTTGTTCGGCTCCACTCCGAAGAGGAAGTCCGAACTCATGCCGCCGAACGCGCCCTTGGGCAGGTTCGTCAGGTCTTCCAGCTCGTCCTGATGGAACTCGTTGGGCGGGTGGCCCAGGAGGGAGACGATCAGGGGCGCGAAGACGGCGACAAGGACCAGGACGAGCACGGTGATGCCGCCGGCCAGGGCGACCTTGTCCCGCTTCAGGCGGTTCCAGGCGATCTGCTTGAGGGACCGCCCCTCGACCTTCTTCACCCCTGCACCATCTGCGGGAGCGACGTCCGCTGTCGGGTCCGCGTCCGCAGGTGTGTCATGCAATGGTGCCGTCATCGTGGCAGGGACCCCTCTCAACCGGTGGTGACCGGCCCGCACTTGCCGCTGTAGCGACGTGATCAGTCCGTCGTACACAGGGGCGAAGCGCCCCTGGTGCGGGAGTCTTCATCGGGGTCGCGATCTGTTACCAGCCTTGTCGGGGAATGGATGCGCAACCGTGATGCTGATCGAGGTGTTCCGTTATCCGGACGGAGGTGAACGAGGGTCGAACACGGGGCAGTTGGGTCGCAAGGTGCCACAGGAGCCCATAGGGTCCCTCTGCCATCAGAACGGGCATCATGACGGTCAGGGCAGGTTGAGCGCTGCTTCAGTACTGCTTCAGTACTGCTTCAGTACTGCGCGGGGTAGCCGTATCCGCCCGCGGGCGCCGGGGCCGGCTGGGCCTCGCGGTCGTAGAACGGGCGCGCGTTGGCGCGCAGCCACATGGCTACCGGGTCGTATCCGTCGGACATCGCGACGGTCGACACGGGCAGGCCGTCGGGGACGGCGGCGATCGACTGCTGCATCATCGCGCGCACCCCGTCGACCGAGGCGGGCGAGGTGTCGTACACATCGAGGCCGATGGCCAGATAAGGGGCGCCGAGCGCGGGCTGCACCCAGGCGCGGCGCAGCGAGCGGACCGCGGGGGTGCGGTGGGCGTTCTGCGTGAGCAGGGCGTAGAACTGGGGGATCTCGATGGCAGGCTCGGTGAGCCGGAGCGGTCCCGCGGGCAGCAGGTCGAGGCCGGACGCGATGCGCCGCAGGTCGAGCCAGGGGATGCCGACGCCGCCGCCGGGGGCGTGGGGGTTGAGCCAGAGGCCGTAGTGGTCGGGGTAGAGGGTGCGGGAGATGTCGACGCCGCTGACCACTTCGTACGAGCGGTTCCAGCCACTGGCGGAGAGCTCCTGGGCGGAGGTCACGCACGGCGCGTACCCGAGGCCCTCGACCTCCATGTTCCCGTACTGGGCGTCGGGGGATCCGGCCTGGCCGTGCCAGAGCAGCATCCACACCTGGTCGGCGGCGAGCGCCCGCAGGAGCGCCTCGTAGGCGTCATAGCGCCCTGGTGTCACCTGGCGCAGCATGTGCTCGACCTGCCCGGCCGCAGCCGTGCCCGACGCACTCACCCTTAACCGCCCCTTCGCGATGACCCGATGACCCGCTGACCCGGACCCGGGTCATGAAACCAGCTTAAGCGGCGATCCTGACACCGACTTGACGTACGGCACCCTCACACACGTACCTGCACATGTCCTTACACATGTCCGTGCTCGTGCCCCGGGCCCTGGCCGAGGCCCGGGCTCCGGCCGAAGAAGGGCCGCACCCGCTCGCGCATCCAGTCACCGACCGGGTCCTGGGCGACGTCGAGCAGTACCAGGTTCACCGGCCAGGACACCGGGGCGTGGCCGAGGGCACGGCCCACGGCCTCCATCGGCAGCTCGCGCGCGTTGCCCTCCCAGGAGGTCAGTTCGACGCCGACGAACAGGGAGGGCGACTCGCCCTCGACGCTCGCCAGGCAGCGGCGGGCGCTCAGGACGACCCCGGTGGCCTCGAACTCGCGGGCGGCGGCGGACAGGAAGTCCACCGGGTCCTCCTGCCAGTCCGGTTCGAAGAGCCGTACGCGGCCGCCGCTCGCGGGGCCGTCCAGCGGGGTCCGTCCTGACCGGCAGAGCTCGGCGACGGCGGGCGGCGGCAGCGGCACACCGACCGTGCCGTCCGGGTTGACCGCGATGCCCAGCTGCGGGGGGAGGCCGCGCGCGAACTCCACGGCGGGCGCCACGGTGCAGCCCATCCGGCCGCCGGTGACGTGCTGGAACTGCTGCTCCGAGCTGAAGACGGGGACGTATGCCTGGCCGTCGATCTCCAGCGTGGGCAGGTCCAGGGTGCCGCTGTCCGGTGCCCCGCCGTTCGGCAGCGGGACCCAGACGTGGCTGCGGCCGAGCACCTCGACGATGCGGGCCCCCGCGGATGTGTGGGGTGCGCCGGGCGTGCCGAGGGATGCCGCGAGCACCTCTTCGAGTTCGTTGCCCGGCCATCCTCCATAGGGATGGGCGTGTGCCTGCGCCGGAATGTCCATCTCTTCTAACCCCTGCTCGGTCCCGCTCTGCCTGCGGCACGACCCTAACGTGGCGGCCCGTGGCGGGCGGCCCATGGCGGGCGGCTCAGCCCCCGAAGCCGATCCCCCGCAGCACCCCGGCCGCCGTCCTGTCGAGGAGCACGGCCGAGCCGCAGCCGCGCGGCAGGTCGCCCCGCTCGGCGGCGCCGACGAGCCTGCCTACCGTTCTGCGGTGGCGCGCGAAGGCGTACCGCGACACGCCGCGACCGCGCGAGAGCTGGCCCTCTATGGCGGTGTCCGGCGGCACGTCGAGCAGCAGCAGGTGCAGTGTCGTGCCGCGCCGCGCGGCCTCGCGGCCCAGCCAGCGGCGCACCCAGGCCTGGGTGCCGCAGTCGTGCACCACGACTCCCTCGCCGGAGCGCAGGGCTCTGCGCAGGCCCGCGTAGTGCGCGAGGCGGACCAGGGGGCGGTACACCGCGTACGGCAGCAGGCTCGGCATGCGCCGGGCCCAGCGGTCGCGGGTGTCCTGCGAGTCGATGCGCGGGCCCGCGACGGCTCTGCGCATCAGCGTGGACTTGCCGCTGCCCGGCAGCCCGGAGACGACGATCAGGTCGCCCTCGCCGTACGTGAGCCGGTGCGGGCTGTGGCCGGTCCGCTGCCGCAGGTCGCGGACGACGGCCGCCGGCAGGGGGCCGCAGCTCTCCCTGGTGGGGGCGGCGGCCTGTTTGGGCAGGGCCACCCCTGTATTGGTCGCGTAGACACTCGTCCTGCGCACCGTGATCGGCCTCCCCATAGCGGTCACGTACCTGCTTACCGCAGCTTCCCCGGCAAGTGTAAAGAGAAGGTAATGCGGCACAAGGGCATTACGGGACTGGCACTGCCCTGTGACGGAAGCGCGTGCAATGATGTGCGCGCAAACTCCATACAGGCCGTTTGAATCCGCGCGGGAGAGTTCCCGGTCGCCGTCGTACGACGCTATGACGCACCGGGGCGCCGAAGGAGCAAGTCCCTCCCTTGAATCTCTCAGGCCCCGTACCGCGCGGGCGAGGCACATCTGAAAAGCGGGCCGCCCGGCGGCTCCACCCAAGGTGCAAGTCATGACCTCCTGTACGAGCGGGTCGTGGTGAACCTCTCAGGTTCCGATGACAGATGGGGAGGATCGACCTCGCCCGTCATGCCCTGGGAGTTCAACGAATGAGTACCGCTTCCCGTCTGACCGCACTCGATGCCGTGCATCGCGCCCTCGGCGCGACCATGACCGACTTCGCGGGCTGGGACATGCCGCTCCGCTACGGCAGCGAGCGCGACGAGCACGTCGCCGTCCGCACCAAGGCCGGTCTCTTCGACCTCTCCCACATGGGCGAGATCACCGTCACCGGCCCCGAGGCCGTGGACTTCCTGAACTTCGCGCTGGTCGGCAACATCGGCTCCATCGGTGTCGGCCGCGCCCGCTACACGATGATCTGCGCCGAGGACGGCGGCATCCTGGACGACCTGATCGTCTACCGCCTCGGTGCGGCCGAGGCCCCCGAGTACATGGTCGTGGCGAACGCCTCGAACGCGCAGGTCGTGCTCGACGCGCTCACCGCCCGCGCCGACGGCTTCGACGCCGAGGTCCGCGACGACCGCGACGCGTACGCGCTGCTCGCCGTCCAGGGCCCCGAGTCCCCCGGCATCCTGAAGTCACTCACGGACGCGGACCTGGACGGCCTGAAGTACTACGCGGGCCTGCCCGGCACGGTCGCGGGTGTGCCCGCGCTGATCGCCCGCACGGGCTACACCGGCGAGGACGGCTTCGAGCTCTTCGTCGCGCCCGGCGACGCCGAGAAGCTGTGGAACGCACTGATGGAGGCGGGCGAGCCCGTCGGCCTCGTCCCGGCCGGGCTCTCCTGCCGCGACACGCTCCGTCTTGAGGCGGGCATGCCGCTGTACGGGCACGAGCTGACCGCGGACCTGACACCCTTCGACGCGGGCCTCGGCCGGGTCGTGAAGTTCGAGAAGACCTCGCAGTCCGACACCTTCGTGGGGCGCGCGGCGCTCGCGGCCGCCGCCGAGCGCGCCGAGACCGCTCCCCCGCGCAAGCTGGTCGGCCTGATCGCATCGGGCCGCCGCATCCCGCGCGCGGGCTTCTCCGTGGTCACCGGCGAGCAGGTCATCGGCGAGGTCACCTCCGGCGCCCCGTCCCCGACGCTCGGCAAGCCGATCGCCATCGCGTACGTCGACGCGGCGCACGCGGCCCCCGGCACCGAGGGCGTGGGCGTGGACATCCGCGGCACACACGAGCCGTACGAGGTCGTGGCTCTGCCGTTCTACAAGCGCCAGAAGTGACACTGCCGCTTCCGTGGTAACCCGGAAGTGACCCCACGCACATCTTTCCCGTTCCGCAGCACCCACCCGCGTACAGGAGAATTCAGGTCATGAGCAACCCCCAGCAGCTGCGTTACAGCAAGGAGCACGAGTGGCTCTCGGGCGCCGAGGACGGCGTCTCGACGGTCGGCATCACGGAACACGCGGCCAACGCGCTCGGTGACGTCGTCTTCGTCCAGCTCCCTGAGGTCGGCGAGACGGTGACCGCGGGCGAGACCTGTGGCGAGCTCGAGTCGACCAAGTCGGTCAGCGACCTGTACTCCCCCGTGACCGGTGAGGTCGTCGAGGCGAACCAGGACGTCGTGGACGACCCGTCGAAGGTGAACTCCGAACCGTTCGAGGGTGGTTGGCTCTTCAAGGTACGGATCACGGAGGAGCCGAAGGACCTGCTCTCCGCAGACGAGTACACCGAGTTCTCCGGCAGCTGAAGCCCCCCGAAGACCCCTAGGGACCACCTGATGTCGCTTCTCAACACCCCTCTCCACGAGCTGGACCCGGACGTCGCCGCCGCCGTCGACGCCGAGCTCCACCGCCAGCAGTCCACCCTGGAAATGATCGCCTCGGAGAACTTCGCTCCGGTCGCCGTCATGGAGGCCCAGGGCACGGTCCTCACCAACAAGTACGCCGAGGGCTACCCCGGCCGCCGCTACTACGGCGGCTGCGAGCACGTCGACGTCACCGAGCAGATCGCGATCGACCGGATCAAGGATCTGTTCGACGCCGAGTACGCCAACGTCCAGCCGCACTCCGGCGCCTCCGCCAACCAGGCCGCCCTCTTCGCGATCGCCAAGCCCGGTGACACGATCCTCGGCCTTGACCTGGCGCACGGCGGCCACCTCACCCACGGCATGCGCCTGAACTTCTCCGGCAAGCAGTTCAACGTGGTCGCGTACCACGTCGACGAGGCCGGTCTCGTGGACATGGCCGAGGTCGAGCGCCTGGCCAAGGAGAACAGCCCGAAGGTGATCATCGCGGGCTGGTCCGCCTACCCGCGCCAGCTGGACTTCGCGGAGTTCCGCCGGATCGCCGACGAGGTCGGCGCGTACCTGTGGGTCGACATGGCGCACTTCGCCGGGCTCGTCGCCGCAGGGCTGCACCCGAACCCGGTGCCGTACGCGGACGTGGTGACCTCCACCACGCACAAGACGCTCGGCGGCCCGCGCGGCGGCGTCATCCTGGCCCGCAGCAAGGAATTCGCGAAGAAGCTGAACTCCGCGGTCTTCCCCGGCTTCCAGGGCGGCCCCCTGGAGCACGTGATCGCGGCCAAGGCCGTCTCCTTCAAGGTCGCGGCCTCGGAGGAGTTCAAGGAGCGCCAGCAGCGCACCCTGGACGGCGCCCGCATCCTGGCCGAGCGCCTCGTCCAGGACGACTCGAAGGCCGTCGGCGTCGACGTCCTGTCGGGCGGCACGGACGTGCACCTGGTCCTGGTCGACCTGCGCAACAGCGAGCTGGACGGCCAGCAGGCCGAGGACCGCCTCCACGAGGTCGGCATCACGGTCAACCGCAACGCGGTCCCGAACGACCCGCGCCCCCCGATGGTCACGTCGGGCCTGCGGATCGGTACGCCCGCGCTCGCGACCCGTGGCTTCCAGGAGGACGACTTCCGTGAGGTCGCCGACGTCATCGCCGAGGCGCTGAAGCCGGGCTTCGACGCGGAGTCGCTCAAGGCCCGCGTGTCGGCCTTGGCAGCCAAGCACCCGCTGTACCCCAACCTGTAGCAGTTTCGTACGCTTTCCTTCGTACGATTCTTCGGGGCACCGCGCACACTGGACAGTGAAGACAGTGAGTGCGGTGCCCCGGCTCATGCCCCGCTCTCGTAAATATTTCCTGCAGTTCTCTTTCGTAGTTCTCTGCACCACCCCGGCAGACAACGGCGTCTACCAACCACCATTGGAGTTTCTCGTGGCCCTCTCGGTCTTCGACCTGTTCTCGATCGGCATCGGCCCGTCCAGCTCCCACACGGTCGGCCCCATGCGCGCCGCCCGCATCTTCGCGAGCCGCCTCAAGAACGAGGGCCTGATGGCCCACACCACCGCGATACGGGCCGAGCTCTACGGCTCGCTCGGCGCGACGGGCCACGGCCACGGCACCCCGAAGGCGGTCCTGCTCGGCCTGGAGGGCGAGTCCCCGCGCTCGGTCGACGTCGAGTTCGCCGACGACCGCGTCGAGCAGATCAAGAGCACCGGCCGCATCAACCTCCTCGGCATGCACGAGATCGACTTCGCCTTCGACGAGGACCTGGTCCTGCACCGCCGCAAGGCCCTGCCGTACCACGCCAACGGCATGACGATCTTCGCGTACGACCATGAGGGCGGCCTCGTCCTGGAGAAGACGTACTACTCCGTGGGCGGCGGCTTCGTGGTCGATGACGACGCGGTGGCCGGCGAGAACCCGATCGTGCCGGACGACACGGTCCTCAAGCACCCCTTCCGCACCGGCGACGAGCTCCTGCGCCTGGCGCAGGAGACCGGTCTCTCCATCTCCGCGCTGATGCTGGAGAACGAGAAGGCGTGGCGCACCGAGGAGGAGATCCGCTCGGGGCTGCTCGACATCTGGGGCGTCATGCAGTCCTGCGTCTCGCGCGGCATGTCCCGCGAGGGCATCCTGCCGGGCGGCCTCAAGGTCCGCCGCCGGGCGGCGAACTCCGCACGGCAGCTGCGCGCCGAGGGCGATCCGCTGGCCCGCGCCATGGAGTGGATCACCCTCTACGCGATGGCGGTGAACGAGGAGAACGCCGCGGGCGGCCGGGTCGTGACGGCCCCGACGAACGGCGCCGCGGGTATCATCCCGGCGGTCCTGCACTACTACATGAACTTCATCCCCGGCGCCGACGAGGACGGCGTGGTCCGCTTCCTGCTCGCGGCGGGTGCGATCGGCATGCTCTTCAAGGAGAACGCCTCGATCTCCGGCGCCGAGGTCGGCTGCCAGGGCGAGGTCGGCTCCGCCTGCTCGATGGCGGCGGGCGCACTCGCCGAGGTGCTCGGCGGCTCCCCCGAGCAGGTCGAGAACGCGGCCGAGATCGGCATGGAGCACAACCTCGGCCTGACCTGCGACCCGGTCGGCGGCCTCGTCCAGATCCCGTGCATCGAGCGCAACGGCATGGCGGCCGTGAAGGCCGTGACCGCGGCGAAGATGGCGATGCGCGGCGACGGCAGCCACAAGGTGTCCCTCGACAAGGTCATCAAGACCATGAAGGAGACCGGCGCCGACATGAGCGTGAAGTACAAGGAGACGGCGCGGGGCGGGCTCGCGGTGAACATCATCGAGTGCTGAGCCGCGGCCACGACCACCGGCCACCGGCCCCGGCCACCGGCAGCCCTCACCGCGCGACGAACAGCGCCTCCGCGCCCACGGGCCGGTACCCCGCGGCCTGAAAGGCCCGCACGCTGCGGGCGTTCCCCGGGGACTGCTGCGCCCGCACCGGGGCCCCGCCGGGCACCAGCTGCCGGGCGGCGAGCGCGAGCGCCCGGCCCAGCCCCCGGCAGGGCGTCGGCCACGGTCAGGAGGTCGGTGGTGTCCGTCGCGCGTCCCGTCCGCTCCAGGAAGGCGGCGAGGAACAGGGGGTTCATCGTGGCGGCCAGCGGATCGCAGTCGAGCGCGGCGAGGGTGGCGTGCACCCACTCCGGGTCCTCGTCCGTGAAGACCACCGAGTGCGCGGTGAAGGCGATGACGCCCGCGTCGCGGTGGCGGGGCTGCGGCACGACGGTGGTGGTGCCGTCGGGCGGCGGGAACTGCCCGTGGGCCGCCGCGTCGAGGATCGCACCGAGCGCGGCAGAGGTCCTGGCCATGGGCGTACTCCTTGTGATCGCATCCTCGGACGGCCGATACCCTGACCCCCGTCAGTAGTGCACCAAGAAGGGGTGGATCCGGTGGCGGACATCGAGGAAGCGCGCAGGACGTTCGAGCAGTTCGACGCGGACGGCGACGGCTTCATCACGGCGGTCGAGTGGAAGTCGGCCATGGCGAAGATGGGAGACTTCTACGTCACCGAGACGGTGGCCGAAGCCGTGATCGGCACGAAGGACGCCGACAAGGACAAGCGCCTCTCCTTCGACGAGTTCTGGGCGAGCCTGAACAAGTAGCGGGAACGCGACGCGGAAGGGGCCCGGCACGCGCGTGTGCCGGGCCCCTTCCGCGTACCTCAGCGGGGGCGCCGCGCCGCCCGCACGCTCCACCGCCCCTCCGTGCGCTCCAACCGCACCGGGTGGTCGAAGCACTTGCTGATCTGGTCGCCGGTCAGTACGTCGTCCACGGCGCCGGAGGCGAGCGCACGCCCGTCGCGCAGGAGCAGCGCGTGTGTCGTACCGGCCGGGAGCTCCTCCAGGTGGTGCGTGACCAGGACCGTGGCGAGTTCGGGGTGGGTCTCGCGCAGGGTGTCCAGGCTGTCGAGGAGGCGTTCGCGGCCCGCGAGGTCGAGCCCGGTGGCCGGTTCGTCGAGCAGGACGAGCCGCGGCCTTGGCATCAGCGAGCGTGCGATCAGGGTCCGGCCGCGCTCGCCCTGGGAGAGCGTCGGCCAGCGCGCGTCCGTGCGGTGGGCGAGGCCGAGCATGGCGATCAGGCGGTCGGCCTGCTGCTCCTGCTCGGGCGTGGGGCGCCAACGGGGCAGCGGTTCCACGCTGTTGGTGAGCCCGGTGAGGACGACCTCGCGCACGCGCAGAGGCGAGCGGAGCGGGTGACGCGGGTTCACATGACCTACGTACGACCGGAGTTCGCGCAGGTCGACGGTGCCGAGGCGGCGGCCGAGCACCTCGACCGTGCCGTGCGTGGGGTGGGTGACGGCTCCGCAGAGGCTGAGCAGGGTCGACTTGCCCGCGCCGTTCGCGCCGAGCAGCGCCCAGTGCTCGCCGGGGCGGACGGTGAGGGTGACCTCTTCGAGGATGGGGCGCCCTTCGCGGACGACCGTGACGGTGTCGGCGTGCAGGACGGGGGTCATTCCGTGGCCCCCGCCCGGTTCACCGCGGCGAGCACGGCCTGCACGGACGCGGTCAGGACGGAGGTGTCGAGGCCCGCGCCCCAGCGGACGGCATCGCCCACCCGGCACTCCGCGTACGCGACGGCCTCGCTGGCGCCGCCCGCCTCGGTGGCGTGTTCGGAGTAGTCGAGGATGTCGACGGTGATCCCCGCGGCGGCGAGCGCCTCGACGAACGCGGACAGGGGGCCGTTGCCCGCGCCTTCGAAGTCCCCTGTGCGGTCACCGACTTGGAGGGTGCAGACGAAGCGGTGGGCACCGTCCGGTGCGCGGTCGGTGGTCCAGGAGCTCAGCTCCACCTCGCCGCCGTCGCCACCGCCCTGCCCTGGCGCGACGTAGGTCGCGCGGAACAGCTCGTACAGCTCCTTGGCGCTCGCCTCCTGACCGCTGTCATCGGTGGCCTCCTGCACCACGCGCGAGAAGTCGGGGCGCATGCGCCGCGGCAGGTCGAGGCCGTGCCGCGTCTGCAGCAGATACGCCATTCCGCCCTTGCCGGACTGGGAGTTGACGCGGATGACGGCTTCGTAGCTGCGGCCGATGTCCGCCGGATCGATCGGCAGGTACGGCACGTCCCAGGGCGCCTCGCGCTCCGTGACCCCCAACTCGGCTGCCCGGCGGGCGTGGTGGGCGAACCCCTTGCTGATGGCGTCCTGGTGGGTTCCGGAGAAGGCGGTGTGGACGAGGTCGCCCGCGTAGGGGTGGCGGGGGTGCACGGGCAGCCGGTTGCAGTGCTCGACGACGTCACGCACGGCGTCGATGTCCGAGAAGTCGACCATGGGGTCGACGCCTTGGGCGTACAGGTTCAGGGCCAGGGTCACCAGGTCCACGTTGCCGGTGCGCTCGCCGTTGCCGAAGAGGCAGCCCTCGACGCGCTGGGCCCCGGCCAGGACGGCGAGCTCGGCGCAGGCGACGCCGGTGCCACGGTCGTTGTGGGGGTGGACGGAGAGGATGACGGAGTCGCGCCGGGCGAGGTGCCGGTGCAGATACTCGATCTGGTCGGCGTACACGTTCGGGGTCGCGATCTCGACGGTCGCCGGCAGGTTGTGGGTGACGGGGCGTTCGGGGCTCGCGTCCCACAACTCGGTGAGTCCGTCGCAGAGTTCGAGTACGTAGTCGGGTTCGGTCAGGTTGAAGGTCTCCGGCGAGAACTGGAACCGGATGTCCGCGCCGGGCCGCGCGTCGGCCAGGCGGGCCATGTGGGTGGCGGCTGCCGTGACGACGCCCTGCACCTGTGCGCGCGAGCGCCCGAGCACCACGTCGCGCCAGACGGGCGAGGTGGGGATGTAGAGATGGACGACGGCGCGGGGCAGCCCTTCGATCGACTCGAAGGTGCGGTCGATGAGGTCGGGCTTGGCGGGCGTGAAGACGACGATGCTGACGTCTTCGGGAATGCCGCCGCTCGCGCTGAGCGCGGCGAGGTCGCGCACGAAGTCGAAGTCGGCGCGGCTCGCCGACGGATAGCCGACCTCGATCTCCTTGAACCCCATCGAGACGAGCAGATCGAAGAAGCGCCGCTTGCGGGCGGGGTCCATCGGCTCGGCGAGTGCCTGATTGCCGTCGCGCAGATCGACGGGGACCCAGAGGGGGGCGCGCTCGATACGGGAACCGGGCCAACCGCGGTCCGGCGAGGGGATGTCGACGTCGACCCGGTGCTGGTAGGGGCGGTAGCGGTGGTGCGGCATGGGGCTCGGGCGCTGGGGGTTCCACTGATACGCGGGGGATTTCACGGTGGCCTCTCGGCTCGGTCGGTGGGCCGACCGGCAGCACGGCACCCCGCGGCGGGGTGCCGGTCGCTTCAGGCCCCGCCGCGGCAGCCGAGAAGGAGGAG
The DNA here is from genome assembly GCF_009769735.1 of Streptomyces sp. BA2. NCBI lineage: Bacteria > Bacillati > Actinomycetota > Actinomycetes > Kitasatosporales > Streptomycetaceae > Streptomyces > Streptomyces sp. BA2. Next base: position 6,436,905 of record NZ_WSRO01000002.1, on the reverse strand, counting down.
ACCGCAGAAGATCACGGGACTACACTAGGCACACGTCAGCTCCTCAGACAAGTACTCCTCAGACAAGTTAGGCCCCGCAATGCCGCTCGGCTCCCTGCGCCCCAGCCCCCTGGTCGAACAGGCCACCAAGCGTCTGCGCGAACAGATCACCGGCGGCCAGTGGCCCATCGGCAGCAAGCTGCCCGGCGAGACGACCCTGGCCAAGGAACTCGGCATCGGCCGCTCCACCGTCCGCGAGGCACTGCGCTCGCTCGCCGGGGCCGGGCTCGTCAAGGCCCGGCAGGGCGCCGGCGTCTTCGTCATCGCGACGGAACCTGTCGCCGACTGGCCCACGAGGCTGCGGCGCGCGGCGGTCTCGGACGTGTACGAGGTGCGGATGCTGGTGGAGGTGCAGGCGGCACGCCTTGCGGCGATGCGGCGCACCGACGAGGACATCACGGCGATGCGCGACGCGCTCGAAGGCCGCAGGGCCACCGCAGCCGCGAGCGACGCCGCGTTCATCGACGCCGACATCGCCCTGCACGCGGCAGTCGTGGCGGCGGCCCGCAACCCCGTCCTCACGGACCTCTTCGCGGAGTTCGCCCCCGTACTGCGGGAGGGCCTGATCAACCTCCTCGACCTGATCGACGTACGCACCGAGGAGACGAACCACGGGGACGCCGCCCACGCCGCCCTCGTACGGGCCGTCGAGGCGAAGGACGCGGAGGAGGCGGCACGCGTGGCACAGGCCGAACTCCAGGACACCCTCGGCCGGTTGCTGGCCCGGGACTAGACCTCGGCCCGGCCGCCCGCTCCCTTGCCGGGCCCCTCGCGCCTCCCACCGTCGCCCCCGTACAACCGCGCCGACGCGTCCTCACCGTCGTCATCCTCTGGCTCGGCACCCTGCTCATCGCCGTCCTGCGCCATCGGGTTCCTGATGACCCGGCCGGCGCCCGGTCAGGAGCGGGGCTCCTCCCCGATCGTCGGCGCCCACAGCGTCGGCGTACCGGACGGCGGTACCACGGCCGTCAGCACGTACGGAGCCCTCCGAGCCCCAACCACCCGCGCCGATGGCGCTGCCCGTCCTGCCGGAACTCTGGGCATCCACCCCCTCCTGATGGGGCCGCTCCTGGTCCTGACGATCCTCCTCTCACCCTTCGGGCTGCTGCTCTTCCTGCTGCTGCGCGCGATGCGGGCAAGCCGGGCGAGCCGGGCGGACCGTGATCAGCCGCGGTCGGCGTCGCCGGTGGGCTCCATGCCCTTCTGATCGACGACGGCACGCTCCAGAACCGCGACGCTGCCGTTGAGCACCTCGGGGTTGCCCGCCTTGCCCGGCTTGCCGCCCGGCTTGTGGTTCTTCGTCATGTAGCCCCGTGAGCCGAGGTAGGCGAAGGTCTTCTTGTCGAAGATCCATTCGCTGCGGGTCGCGAACGCCGACTCCCCGATGGTGATGCCGATCCCGTGGCGGCCCGCCGCGTCCACCGCGTCGGGCACCACGACCACTCCGGGGAGCTTCGCGACCGCCTTGTAGAAGGCGGCGGCGTTCTCCGGCGGCATGACCGACCCGCCGACCAGATCACCGATCCGGTCGAAGACGGCCTGCGCCTTCGTCTCCTGCCCCTCGATCACCCGCGTCTCGGCGTACAGCTTCTTCAGCAGGGCGTCGGGGTCGGTGGGCAGCGAGGCGAGCCAGTCGTACGTCGGCCGGTCGGGCCCCTCCGGTATGGCACCGGAGTCATCGGAACCGTCCACCGCGGACGCCTCGATGGGCAGGTCCTGCCCGGCCATCGGCGCGCCCTTGCCGCTCGCGCGGCTCATGCCGATGTCCGTGACGGGGGCGGGGTTCTGGTTCAGCCAGACCTCCTCCGTGTACGGGGTGCCGAGCTTCACCGGGCCGTCGAGCTTGCCCTCGTTGCCCTGGACGAGGCTGCGCGTGTAGACGAACTGGCTGTCCTTCACCGGCTTCGTGCCGGACTTCAGGGACGCGTTCGCGATCCGGTCGAGAGTGACGGCCGCGCCAGGGGCGGCACCCCGGCCGGCACCCATGTCGCGTACGCCGTCGCCGTTACCGTCACCGAGGGGAAGCGTGGCGGCCAGGATGCCGGCCACCGCGAGCGCGGCGGCGGCCGGCATCAGCACCGCGGGACGCAGGAGCGCGCGGCGGGGCGATGCGGGGGCGGGGGCCTGCTGTGCGTCGGCGGTGTCTCGGTCGATCTGGTGCATCAGGACGTCCTTGTGGTGAAGGTGACGCCCCGGCGGAAGTTCCCACTCGTCTTCGCCCGACTCCGGCAGCAGGCGGGCCAGTTCAGCGGCCTCGGCCTCTCCCCGGGGCGGGGTGGCGGCGTTCATCGGAATTCCTCCCGCAGGGGCAGGGCCGCGAACGCGGCCTCACTCTCTACCTCTCCGCGGCCACGAAGAGGTTCCGTCACGTCATTCACTTCCGCCACACCAGTCCCGTCGCT